>CAIKYX010000104.1 GCA_903831745.1 Oligoflexia bacterium | reverse complement strand
GTGATAATTGGATTAATTTCTTCGATGCGGGCAATCTGGGAGATCGTATCTAAGCAGCGAACAGCATCTGAAGTGTGAATTTGCTGCAGCCCATAGACCTGATAGATCGCGTGCATGCGCTTGGCTTGCTGTTGACCAAGGAGATCTAGCGGACGATCTTCATCTTCACCTTGCCATTCTTCCCGGGCAAGAGCTTTTGCGTGGCGGAGCATGATGAGCGCAGATGTGTCATACGGAATGGTTGCAAATTTCACTAAAATCTCGCGATCACTATCTCGAGTTGCCTTATCAGCTGCCTCATCAAGTGTGAACCAACCAATGGCATCGACTTCTTGATTCGCGGTAAATGGCTTTTGATCACCATTTAAAGTTGCGGACCAGTATGAAACTCTTTTTAGCCCATCTGGAACAAAGTATTCAACTTCGCCAATGTAGGGGCCAAGTTTGATGTTGAGATCTGTCTCTTCAATGAGCTCTCTATAAGCACAACCAATAAGCGTCTCACCTGAATCGAGCTTGCCTTTAGGCAGTGACCAGTCGTCATAACGACTGCGGTGAACCAAAACGACTTCAATCTCATTCTTTGTATTTTTACGCCAGATTACTCCGCCGGCGGCGATCGTCACGTTACTCATCCGCGTGAGCGATACCAATCAATCGCGGAGTTATGGAAGTCTGCAAGTCTTTTACCATCAGGTCCGTTCTTCACTTCAAGCCAACTTCCATCGTTTTGCATCTGCCAGTGGACAAACTCTGGTGAAAGATAGCTATCGATCGCGCCAATGAGAAAGCGCTTCTGGTCAGATTGGGTGATTCGTACAAGGCTTTCAACTCTGCGATCAAGGTTTCTATGCATGAGATCAGCGCTGCCGATATAGATTTCATCATCCCCACCATTAGCAAAGTGAAAGACACGAGAGTGCTCAAGAAAACGACCAAGAATAGAACGAGCGGTGATGTTCTCAGATAATCCAGGGACGCCGACTCGAATCGCGCAAATACCTCTCACGACTAATTCAATCTTCACTCCAGCGTTAGATGCTTTATAGAGTGCCTCAATGAACTGCTCATCCAAAATAGCATTGAGCTTGATACGAATAAACGCAGACTTGCCAGCTTTTTGATTTTCAATCTCACGATCAATGCGCTCAAGGAGGCCACTTCGAATAGTACGAGGAGCTACAAGAAGTCTTGAGAAATCTGTTTGGGGGGCAAAACCTGAGAGTTGATTAAAGAGTTTATTTACATCTTCACCCAAGAGTTGGTCTGAGGAGAGAATTCCAAAATCTTCATATAGCCGCGCAGTCTTTGGGTTGTAGTTACCTGTTCCCATATGAACATACCGGCGAATTCCATTCGCCTCGTGTCTCACAACGAGCGAAAGCTTTGCGTGAGTTTTAAGGCCGATGAGCCCATAGACCACGTGAACACCTGCATCTTCGAGCTTTCTTGCCCAGCGCACGTTGGCAAGTTCATCAAAACGAGCACGAATTTCAATAACAGCCAGTACTTGCTTTCCAGCTTCTGCTGCTTCAACCAACGCATTCATAATCGGTGAATCACCAGAGGTGCGATAGAGAGTCTGCTTAATGGCAAGAACATGAG
>CAIKYX010000103.1 GCA_903831745.1 Oligoflexia bacterium | reverse complement strand
TTACCCGATTCAGAAATTTCGCAGGTTTGCTCTGTGAGTTTCAGGATTCCATCGTGTTCGAATTCCTTTAGCTTTTCGGGAAGATCTTTCAGGATATCGAGTTGAAGTTCTGGTGCGCTCCATGATGTCTTGAACTGGGTCATCAGATTCAGGATGTGACGACGAATGATCAGATCTTCGGCATTCAAGAGGTGTCCGCGCGTAATTGGAATCTCGCCCCGGTTCACCCGTTCGGTGTAAGTCTCAAGAAGTTTTTCATTTTGGGCAAAGGCAGTCCAAGCATCTCCGATCGCCGAAACTCCAAGAGGTAAGATCGGAGAAACTCGGTTTGCGGTGTAGCCCATGAAATTTCGATGCAACTTCTCAGATTGTACGGCTGCATAGAGTGAGTCGGTCTTTAGGGCAAAATGGTCCATGCCAATTTCGACATAGCCTGCATCCTCGAGCATGCTCCGTCCAAGTTCGTAGAGCGCGCGTTTTTCATCGCCATTAGGAAGGTCTTCTTCAGTAAAGCGGCGCTGTCCGGGTTTGATCCAAGGCACATGGGCGTAAGCATAAAATGCAATGCGGTCTGGCTTCAGTTCTGCAACTTTTTGAATTGTGCCTTCGACGCTTTGAAGGGTCTGAAGCGGTAATCCATAAATCAAGTCGTAGTTGACGCTGGTAAAACCCAGGGTTCGTGCTTGGCTAGTGATGGTTTGGACTTGATCGAAGGATTGGATGCGGTGAACAATGTCCTGAACCTTGGGATCAAAATCCTGAATCCCCAGACTGATCCGTCTGAAATCAAACTCACGAAGCACTTCGAGGTGGGCGCGATTGGTGACGCGAGGGTCGACTTCGATCGAGAATTCATGTTCACCGGCGATTTCACATTTTGAAAGAAGCTTCGAAAGGAGCAAATCGAGTTCGGTGGGTGAAAGAAAAGTCGGAGTTCCACCGCCCAGATGAAGCTCGCTTAAATGAAAACGATCAATGCCAAGTTTCTCGCGGTAAAGCGCCAACTCCTTCAGGACGGTTTCGATGTACGGATGAGAAACTGCGTGGCTTCGCGAAATACGAGTATTGCAGCCGCAATAGGTGCAAAGCGATTCGCAAAAAGGAATGTGGACATACATGGCGCCACCGGTTTTATCTTGGTGGGCTTTTTCGATTGCACCTTTGAGCTCGCCGATCCATTCCTCTGCGGTGGGCGAATGATCCCAATAAGGTACGGTCGGGTAGCTGGTGTATCTTGGGCCAGGCACATTGTATTTCTTAATGAGAGTCGGGTTCATGAAAAAATCTCTTTCTGATAGCTGAGAAAGTTTCTGACATTGGCCTCGGGAGTCCATTGCAGGACGCCGTGTCCGAGGCCGCAAATCCAGCCATTCAGTTTGTTTCTCGGAAGTTTTAATACGGGCTCGAAAAACTTTTCGATTTCACGTCGACAGGCTTCTTCATTGAGGAGCATCAGGTTGGGATCGAAATTTCCCTGAATCGCCCAGGTGGAACCCCAGGTGTTCAATACTTCAGAGATCGAGTGATTCCAGTCAATTCCCAATCCTTCGAACGGAACGGAGTGCAAGTGTTGCCAGTGCCATGGTCCGGTGCCCTTCGAATAGTAAAGGACCGGAGTTTCAGGATGCCGTCTTCGGAACTGAATCATCACTTCGCGAAGGGTAGGAACGACCACCTCGCGGTAAAGCGCAGGTTCGACTTCTCCAGCACAGGTATCCATAACTGCAATCGTATCGGCACCCGAGCGGGCCTGCAGGCACATGTTTTCGATGAGAAGAGGGGCAAGGATCTCGAAAAATCCTTCATATCGGCCGTCTTTGAGTCCGTTCTTTGGATCCTGAAGTTCGCCGTGGTGAGAGCCCGCAACTGCGTAGTAAAACAGGGTCAGGGGGCCGCCCACAAACCCTAAGAGCGCCTTTTCTCGAGCAAGCTTTTTACGAATTTGAGAAAGTGCTGTTCCTTGATAACCGATTTCAGCGACCAACTCGGTGGCGGACTTCTTCTGAGGGTTCAGTTTGCTGAGCATCGATTTGTCAGTGAGGTGCCAGTCGAGTTTCGGGCCGGGAACATATTTGAGTCCCATTCCCAGTACTTCTAGTGGAAACAAAAGATCAGAAAAGAGAATAGCCGCATCGAAATTAAAATCATCGATCGGTCCGAAGGTGACTTCGGTCGCCAGATCCGGGTTCTTACAGAGATCCATGAAGGTGTGCGTGCGCTTCAGGTTCTGGTAGTGACTGTGATAGCGGCCCGCTTGTCTCATGAACCAAACAGGAGGGCGTCCTGTGTTTTTTCTGAGAATGGCTTGAGTGAGAAGTTGATGGGTTTTGGTTTCTTGCATGCTGCTTATCTTTCCATTAAATAACCGACTCCACGGATGCTTCTAATGATAGAAGGTGCGTTGGAATCAGGCTCGATCAGTTTTCTTAAACGAAGTACAAAATTATCAATGGTTCGGGGAGTAGGGTATTCGTCCTCGCTCCAAATCAGATTGAGGATGTCGTCGCGACTGACGACTTGTCCCCTTTTTTCATAAAGCAATTTTAATAACGCACATTCCTTGTGCGAAAGGGGGTGCTTGGTGTCATCCACCAGAATTTCGTAATGCTTGAAGCGAACCCGCGCGCGACCGATCTGAACTTCGGTTTCGGATTCTCCGGTGTCTTTGACGAAATGAATGCGTTTGATGACATTTTGAATTCTGAGGAGCAATTCCTTGTAGTTGAACGGTTTCACTACGTAATCTTCGGCTCCGAGTTCGAGTCCGTGCACCCGATCTTCGGTCGAGCCGGCAGCAGTCAGAAAAATCATGGCAGTCGAAGGAAAGTCCTGGCGAATCAGCTTGCCCAGATCGAAGCCGCTTCCATCCGGTACATTGACATCGAGAAGTGCTAGTTGAAAACTATCCTCGCGCAATACTCTTTTGGCCTCGGCTAAGGTATGAACCCAGGTAACCGAATAACCTTCAAGATCGAGGCGATCTTTCAGTGTACTTCCGACATTGGCTTCGTCTTCGAGGAGGAGAAGGTTAAGCGCCATGTGGATCCTCCTGAAACTCGAGTGAGGTGGTAAAAGTCTGGTCTCGGGCGGCAAACTTGGCGTGTCCCCCCATTTTTTTCATGAGGGTTTGAATCAGATAGAGTCCGACTCCGGCACCCTGCGAATTCTTGCCGCGATAAAAGAGTTTTCCGAGTTCTTTTTCGGTTCCGTCGAATCTTGAATTCTGATGGGTGATTCTCAGCACATAGCGGGATTGATTTTTTTTGCCTTGCAGGCGAATTTCAGTCGGCGCGGAAACCGAGTATTTGAGCGCATTATCAATGATGTTTCGGAAGATGATTCCCAGTGCAGTCAGATCTGCCAGAATGTGAGTCGCTTCGAGATCGAGGTCGAACTTAACCCTGCGTTCCGTCAGTGAATACGAAGGCAGTATCTTATTTTGGATGAATTGGCGTATGGCAATCGATTCCTGATGGAGTGAGCCGCCAGATTCGATTCGGGCAAGCTCGAGAGTTTTCTCGACCTGACCCTCGAGTCGGGCCGAATCTTCGAGAAGGCGATTGATGAACGGATTCATTTCAGCCTGAGCTCCGATATCTCTCAACGCTTCTGCTTGAAGTTTGATACTGGTTAAGGGTGTTCTCAGTTCATGGGTCACCGAAGCAAAAAATGCCTCCAGACTTTTTGAACGCCTCGAATCGCGCATGAAAAAAAACAGCAAAATACTGTTGGTGATCAGGATCAGCACCACGAAGGTTCCGGATTCTCCGGTGATCATTCGCGTGGTGCGTTCTAATCTTCCATGGACTTGTGATTCGGGTACTCCCATCGAAGATTGAAGACTGGCAATTTCATCGCTTTGTTGGTGAAGAAGGGTCCCCCACCACAGTGCAAGCACGATCAGGGTTGCAACCCAGAGCAACTGGATGGTAACCAACAATCGAACCCGTCGATCAGGATTGCGGATGAAAGCGCCTTTCGACATCAGTGCTTACCCATCTCCTGAAATACTTTCTTCGCCGCTTCTAAAACGCGCTCGAGGTCATTACGGGTATGAGCGGTAGAAAGGAATCCCACTTCGTAGCCACTCGGAGCAAAATAAACGCCCTGATCGAGAAAGCCATGAAACATTTTAGCGTAAAGCGGCTTTTGTGCGGCGGGAATCTGTTCGATTCGACGAATGGTTTCCTGGGTGTTGCATACCATCCAGAAAATCGAGCCAAAGCTCTGGATATGGCTCTTGAAAGGAAGCGCTTCCGCAAGTTTTGCCATTTCGCCACCAAACCATTGATTGGTTTTCTCGAGCGCAGCGTATGGATTCTCGCGAATGATTTTTTTCAGCATTGCATGTCCGGCGCTCATGGCTACCGGATTTGCGCTCAAGGTGCCTGCTTGATAGACCGGGCCTGCGGGTGCGACTTGGCTCATCAGTTCTTTTCTGCCGCCGTAAGCGCCGACCGGAAATCCGCCACCGATGATTTTTCCATAAGTGACCAGATCTGGTTTGATTTTTGTGATTTCGGCCATGCCACCGAGAGCTACCCGGAATCCTGAAATGACTTCATCGAAAATCAAGAGTGCGCCATGCTGTTTGCAAAGGGCTGCGAGTTTTTGAAGAAATGCATCACGTTGAAGGAGTAGGCCGTTATTTGCGGGCAGCGGTTCGATAATCGCGCACGCAATGTCTTTTCCGTGGGCCGTAAACATGGCTTCGAGTGCGGCTTCGTCATCGAGCGGGCAAACGAGGGTTTCGGAGGCAGTTTTTGCAGAAACTCCTGCACTGTCGGGTGAGGCCATTTCTGCCAGGCCTGATCCGGCACGAACCAAGAGTGAATCGACATGTCCGTGATAACAGCCGTCGAATTTTAGAACCATATCCCGACGGGTAAATCCGCGGGCAACGCGAAGTGCCGACATGACGGCTTCGGTTCCTGAGTTCACAAATCGTATCTGTTCGAGTGATGGAACTGCCTGAATAAGGTCTTCTGCAAATTCGAGAGAGTATCGTTCGGCTGCGCCGTAAGACCAACCTCGGGTAAGCGCGGTTTTAACCGCTTCACCGATTTCAGGATCCTGATGCCCAAAGAGCAGGGGGCCCCAGGACATGCAAAAATCAATGTACTCATTGCCGTCGACATCTTTAAGGCGAGAGCCCTTCGCAGAATCGATAAAAACCGGTGTTCCGCCGACTCCGCGAAACCCGCGGACCGGAGAGTGTACTCCACCCGGAGCTACTTTTTTTGCGCGTTCAAACAATGCTTCTGAGTTTTTCGTATTCATGCGTTTATCCATTCCCGGGCTGATCGAGCTCCGTAAGTGATGACCATATTGGCGCCGGCCCGAAAGAATGCTGTCCAAGCTTCGAGGTGAGCGCGTTCTCTTGAAATCAAATTTTTCTCAGCCATGAGTTCGATTGCTGCAAACTCGCCGCTGACTTCGTAGACTGCCCAAGGCAATGGAATACGCGAAGACAGGTCTTGAAGTACATCGAGGTAAGGCATTCCGGGCTTTACCATCAGGATGTCGGCGCCTTCTTCGGCATCGCGGACGCTACAACGATAGGCATCAGAAGGATTTGCTGGATCAATCTGATACGTGGCTCGGTTCTTTAGTTTAACATCGCCCTTGGGAGCAGAATCGGCAGCCACGCGGAAAGGACCGTAAAAACCAGAATGAAATTTCGCCGAGTAACTCATGATCAATGTTTGATCTAGATGATTCTCGTCCAAGATGTTTCGAATGGCGCGAATGCGATGATCCATCATGTCGCTGGGGGCAACGCAATCGGCACCCGCTTGTGCATAAGCCAATGCGGCCTTGGCCAGGGCCTCGACGCTTTCGTGGTTCATGACGTGGTCCATGGCATCGTTCAGGATTCCGCAGTGCCCGTGCGAAGTGTAAGAGCAAAGACAGACGTCGACTGAAAGAAAGATGTCTTTTCCAAAACGTTTCTTAAGCGCGTGCAATTGGCTTGCCGTAAAATCATAATTGAAGTGCTGATCGGCTTTGCCCGCAGGAACTCCAAAAACCAGAAAGCTATTTACACCTTTTTCGAGATCGCTTTCGACCTGCTTGAGTAAGGTGGTAGGGGTATCACGAAAAACTCCAGTGAGTCCGGGAATGATTTCGCGTTCTTTGATGCCTTCGACTGCAAACAGCGGTTGAATGAGCTGGTCTACAGAAAAGCGTACTTCTCGAGTGAGCTTTTGAAGGATGGGATTCGAACGAAGCCTGCGTTCAGACAGTGAATGTTTCATGAAAAAAAACTCCTATTCCTGCGCGACAATGATCCGAGGATCGATTGCCTTCTTACGAAGTGCATCTGCAGTGCGGCCCGGACCACACGCGTGCGTTTTGTTCTTAAACTCTTCTTGTTTACCGAGTGCATTCATTTTACTCCAGATTGCTTCAAACGTTAAGCTGGAAGCCCAGAATATGCGCTGGGAATTCATTATTTTTGCGGGAATTTCACGAAAAACGTGTTCGTAAACCCCAATGGGAACGCTCTTGACGGCTTCACTCTTCAGGTGCGCCGCGCTCTCAAGGTGGGTCAAAAAAAGAAAGGGTTCGGAAAGTCTGAGAAGCTTTCGAGTGGTCATTTCTTTCATCGACTCAAAGCCTTGGCCCTCGAGGCAGCCTTCGACCCAAAGGCCGGCTTGTGCCATTTTAAACCAACTGCGCGTGCCTGAAACCCAGAGTCGTTTTTTAACCAGTGTCGACGCGTTTAGAAAATCGAGCACTCGAGAGTGCGCTACGAAAATAAGCGAAGAATCTGCAAGTTGCTTGGTTTCTGCCGGTGTGAGTTCGCGCCGAGTAAAATCAAAAATATCCGAAGCGGTAACCTTTTCGAAATCCGAAAGATCGATTTTTTCTTCCTCGATCCATTCACCGGATGGTTTTTTTCCGCGAATGATCAAACGTTCGCGATGGTAAGTGGCGCCTAGTTTCTGATGGCAGCCGCCTCCCCATTGCGCAAGAATCTCGCGTTCTTTTTTGACATCATCCAGAGTTTTAGGATCATGAAGAGCTGCGATGATCTTCAGGACTTCGGGTTGGTCGGTTCGAGCTTCGATCGCGAGCGCGCCTTGTGCCGGCGCAGTGGGGCACTCGTTCAGGGGGAGTACCATGAAGAGTGTGTGCTTCAGAAGCTGATTCAATTCTGCGGATGCGACATCGTCCTGGGCCAGGCGCTCGAGGCCGGCCAATGCGAGCACGACACCATCGAGTTTTCGTGCCGTGCCTTCGGCTTCATGCACTCGAGAAAGACGGGTGTTTACGTTTCCGCGAATTTCTTCAAACTGAATCGTAGGTTCTTTGGGCGAGAAACGAGGAAGGGCTTTTTTTAGAAAATCCGGTACCAGGGTCAGGCGTCTCGGTGAAGAGGTTCCTACGCGAACCGGTTTTCCTTCTTGAATTCGTTGAATGACGCTTTCATGAAAGAGAATGATGTCATTTGGAATTTCGCGAGTCGGGGTGGCGGCAAGAGTGATTTGTGCCGGACGATCCAGGCTCAGGTCTTTCATCGAATGAACGGTGAGGTGAACTTTTTGGTCGAGCAAGGCGCGATCGAGCTCTGCAGTGAAAAACTCCTTGCCCTCGATCTGGCTCAGTGGCTTGTCCTGGATGTGATCGCCCTGAGTGTCCATGCCGACCAGTTCTACTTTTAACCCTGGGTGCATGGCCTCAAGCTGGCGTGCAACCCAAGAACTTTGTGTCCAGGCCAACAAGGAACGGCGAGTCCCCAACTTTAATACTACATTTGTATGCATAACTTTTTAGTAAAACAGAGCCAAGTCTTCCCAGCCGTGGGAAATCGAAATGGATCGCGAAAGGTTTCTGAGGAGCGCGCGATTCTGACAAGCTTTAAGGGCCTGCTTGATTTGTTTTTCTCTAAATAAACTTTGTTCTTTCTCGAGGGCAAACAGCTCGGTCAGGCACGAGAAAAGAGGATAATTCTTAAATCCTGAAATGGATTCTGCAGCACCACCCAAGTGAAGGATTTTCTGAGTGCCGCCGTTCGCAATGGCGAGTTCATTCAGCATGCCCTCGATTTCGCGGCATTCTTCAGAGAGTGGAGTGGCTAAGATGATGATGTCGGCTTGTTGAAATGCATCAAACAGGTTCTGAAGGCCGGTCGCCAAAGTGACCGGGGCCGTGCCCTTTTTTTGCAGGGACTGATCGAGCTCGGTCAAACGTTCTGGAGAGCGATTCCAGACAGTAAGGTTAAAGTCAGAAAAATACGGGGCGACGCTTTTGGCGATTTGTCCGGCGCCGACGATCAGGATATGGTTACCCGCCTCAGGTGCGAGCAGGCGTTTTGCCAACGTACCATAAGTGTTTCCGCCGACACCTTGAAGGTATTGGGCTCGAATTTCTTTGGTGTCTTCTAGAAGTTTTGAAAAAATTTCCTGAAAGCTGGTCGAAAGATCCGGTTGAAAAAATGCAAGATCCTTGAATACGGTTTTAATTTGTCCAAATACATCGGTCTCTCCCTTGATCTCGCTCTCGAGACCACAAGAAAAACGAAGAAGGTATAAGTAGGCGTCAACACCTGAAAAAGTGCGACGGGCATCGGGCGCTGAAAAGGGACTGATCGCCAACAGCAGTGTGCGCTGGCAGGTTTTAATTTGAAATAAATTTAATTCACAAAGTGTTGCCAAGTCAGGCAGCGGGTAATTTGCCGGGTACTCCGCGATGAATAATTCTGTCAGGTGCAGCATGTAAAAAAATTTAACCTAAGTGAGGTCATGATTTGTCACGGGAATGTCAAAGTGTGTTACCTTATTGGGCTGATGCATATCCTACTGTTTCACCCTGTCAAACTGCCCCCTGTTCACTACGGGGGTACCGAGCGGGTCGCACTCTGGTTGATGCGAACTCTCGCATCCATGGGACACAAAATCACAGCACATGCCGAGGCTGGGTCGCTTTTACCCGCGGGCATTGAACTCATTTCTGACCCAGAAATATTAAGAGCACGGGCCTCAGAATTCGACCTGGTTCACAGTTTTACCAAGCTTTCGCCCGATTGGTACGAGTGCTTTCGTCAGAAGGTGATCGTAACCATCCATGGCAATGGCCAGAAGAACGAAAAGTTTCATAAAAATACGGTTTTTATCAGCAGAAATCATGCAGAAAGACATGGTGCCAAAGTCTTCGTCTATAACGGCCTCGATCCGAGCGAGCTCGAGTTCAATTCCGAACCGCGCCCTGATCGTTTTCTTTTTTTATCCAAGACTTCGTGGAAGGTAAAAAATCTATCCGGAGCCATGACCTATGCCGATCAGGCTCGACAAAACTTGTGGGTAGCAGGGGGTGAGAGGCCTTTTCATCTTCGCGCGCGACTTTTTGCCCAGAAGCTCACTGGAAAAGATTGGCGTTGGGTGGGGGCAGTGACCCAGGCCGAAAAAGCGCATTTCCTGACTCAAGGAAAAGCGTTGATTTTTCCGGTCCTCTGGAATGAACCCTTCGGTCTCGTCATGGTCGAAGCGCTACTGAGTGGTACTCCGGTGCTCGCGAATCCTTACGGCTCTGTGCCCGAGATTCTCGAGTTCGCACCCCAGTGTCTGCTCTCAAATGAATCCTCTTGGCTTGCGGCCCTGAAGGGCGAGATCAAACTGCCTTCTGCGAAAGAGTGTCGAGAATGGGCGCTTTCGAAATTTGACCAGAAGATCATGGCACGCGAATATCTTAAACTTTATGAAAGAGTGGCGTCAGGAGAAATGCTGAATGAACACGATCCGATGACCAAAGTGGGGGCAGATGAAATCTGAAGGGGCTCGATTTATCATTGTATCGGATGGAGCATGTCGTAGAAATCCCGGGCCAGGTGGCTGGGGATTGATTCTGATCACCCCGGGAGATGAAGTTTTTGAATTTGGCGCGGCTGAAGATGCCACGACCAATAACCGGATGGAATTGATGGGATTCTACCGGGGGCTTCAGGAAATTTACAAACGCATGAAGGATTTTCCGGAGTGCAAGATCATTCAGGTCATTTCGGATTCGAAATACGTACTCGAAAATGCTGCAAAATTTGTCGATTATTGGCGCAGGAATGATTGGAAGACCGGTTCCGGTTCTGATGTTAAAAATCGTGATATTTGGGAGAAGATCGCCAAGGGGCTTGATGAATTCAAAAAGCACCAGATGATCATCGAGTACGAACTGGTCAAAGGTCATGCGGGTAATGACGGCAATGAACGGGCGGATCAGATTGCGGTCAAGTTCTCGCGGGAAGAGCCGATCGATCTTTATATCGGGCCGCTTTCAGGCTATCCGGTGTCGCTTAAAACCGGTTTGGCTTTCAAGCCTTCTTATCTGAGTTATATCGGAGGAGTCTTGAAGCGCCATGAGACTTGGACTGAATGTGAAGACGAAATTCGCGGCAAGACCAACGTCAAATTCAAAAAGGTAAAGAATCGCATGGAAGAGCAGGAAACGCTGAAATCATGGGGAGTTCCGGTTTAGTAATTGAGTCAGTTGTTTTCCTCTTCTCGCACCCTCCGGGCTGGGCTAGACTCGGTTTATGGACAAAATTCTATCCCGTAATCCGAAGACGGGGGCCTTGATTCAGGAAATTGAAAAGACGCGCATTTCTGATTTGCCTCAGATTTTTGAGCGGGCCGCTCGTGCCCAACAGCTTTGGTCGACTTTGAGTGTAAAACGTCGGGTGCAGAAGCTCAGGCAATTACGAGAAGTTCTCGTGCGCAGAGTGGATGAAGTTGCAGAACTCATTCGTCTCGAAAACGGAAAGCCTACATTTGAATCGCTAACGTGTGAGTTGTTGCCGTCGATCGAACTGATCAAATTTTACTGCAAAATCGGACCTGAGCTGCTTCAAGATAAAGAAATTACGCTTCAAAACCCTTTGTTGATTTATCGAAAGAGTAAGCTGACGTATTGGCCGCTCGGAACAGTCGCTGTGATTGCGCCCTGGAACTATCCATTCTTACTTTCCTTCGGCGATATCGTGGTTGCTGTTCTGACCGGAAACGCTGTGGTTTTTAAGCCGAGCGAATACACGGCTGGAATCGGTAAAAAAATTCAGGAACTCTTTGATGAAGCGGGTTTTCCGATCGACCTGGTTCAGACGGTTTATGGAGAAGGCGATCTCGGATCCGCAGTGATCGCACAAAAGCCTGCGAAAGTGTTTTTTACCGGAAGTGTGAACACCGGAAAAGCGATCATGAAACAGGCGGCCGAAAACCTGACGCCGGTGACCCTCGAGCTCGGTGGCAAAGATGCCATGATTGTGCTGGCTGATGCCAATGTCGATTATGCGGCCTCGGCAGCGCTTTGGGGTGGGTATACCAATTCAGGGCAAGTTTGTGCATCGACCGAGCGACTGATTGTGCATGAATCAATCGCACCTGCGTTTATCGAAAAGCTTAAAGAAAAAATCGCGCGACTTTCGCCAGAGACTGATCTCGGTGTATGCACGATGGAAAAGCAAAAAACTTTGTATGAAGCGCAGCTCAGTGAAGCCAGGGCAAAAGGCGTCGAGTTCTATGCAGGTGGAACCCTTTCTGACGATCGAATTCGTATGATGCCCACCTTGGTCGGTGGGGCTAATATTGAAGAGACTCGCATCTATAATGAAGAGACGTTTGGCCCGGCGATCGCCATTACCACCTTTCGGTCGGTACAAGAGGCAATCGAGAAGGCCAATCGCAGTCCCTATGGCCTTTTGGCAAGCGTCATCACTTCGAATATGGCGCTCGGCGAAGAAGTGGCTAAATCGTTGCAAGTGGGCAGCGTCATGATCAATGAAGTGGCATTTTCTGCGGGCTTGCCTGAAACCCCTTGGGGCGGACTGAAAGAAAGTGGATTTGGACGCAAGCACTCCGAGCTCGGACTTTTTGAATTCGTGAACATCAAGCACATTAATCAACCTCGTTATGGTTTTCTGACGTTCAAATCATTCTGGTGGTTTCCGTATACCATCAATCAAAAGGCATTTTTCAGGGCCTGGATCGAACTGTATCGGGGAAGCTGGTTTGAAAAATTGGCGAATATTCCCCACTTCTTATGGGCGTTTTTAAAATTCATCAAGAACGAGCCAAGGATCTAGAATGTCGGTTAAATTTAAGACGGCAACCGGAGTGCACGATACTGGAGATTGTTTTTTGAATCTGAACTTGCTTGCGCATTCCCAGTTGATCGAGCTCGATATCGGGAGTCAGTGCGGTGGGTATGGCAAGTGTGCTGGGGATAAAATCATTCTAGCTGAAGCCGACCGAAAAAAGGTGAGCGCGCCGAACGCAATTGAACTTCATCAATTGACTGCTGAAGAGATTCAAAAAGGTTTTCGCCTCGCTTGCCAATGTTTTCCAAATCAAAATAACGAAGAACTGGTAATATCACTTCCATGAACTGGCAATTATTTTTATCGACCTTTGCATTGATCTTTCTTGCAGAAATTCCCGATAAGACCGCGCTTGCGATTTTGATCATGTCGACTCACATGCGGCCGATTGCCGTATTTTGTGGGGTCGCTTTTGCTTTTTTGATTCAAAGTGTGGTCGCGGTGGTCTTCGGCAGCATGCTCACGGCTCTTCCTGAACGTTACGTGCACATCGGTGCAGCACTGATGTTTTTTGCATTTGCGGTTTCGATGTGGATCAAGAAGGAAGATGACGAAGCGGAAGCAAAGGCAACTCCCCACGATAAAAAACACTTCTGGAAGCCCGCGTGGTCTGCATTTGTCGTAATCTTTATTGCAGAATGGGGTGACCTCACCCAGCTGGCAACTGCCACTTTGGTAGCCCATCATCAACAGCCTTGGTTGATCGGAATTTCGGCCACACTCGCGCTTTGGACCACAACCGCTCTGATGGTGATCGCCGGCAGCAAACTTAAGCCTTATATCAACCCGAAATTACTGAGAAAAATCGCCCCCGTGCTATTTACCGCTGTTGGACTCTATTTTCTGGTTCATTAGACTCCCGAACGTTATACTCAGTTTTCCACATCAGACGGGCAATCGCTGGTTCTTAATAAGAACGGGAGGAAAGTCCGGGCTCCACAAAGTAGAGTACTGGCTAACGGCCAGGAGTCGATTTGTAATGAATCGGTTACGGAAAGTGCCACAGAGAATATACCGCGTGTTTTGCGAACCTTAAGGGCGCGAGGCACGTAAGGGTGAAAAGGCGAGGTAAGAGCTCACCGCATTCTTAGAAATAAGAATGGCACGGAAAACCCTACTCGGAGCAAGACCAAATAGGAAGGAAGTATCCTGCTTGCAGGATCGCGAGGCCGCTTTGCTCGTTTGACCTTCGGGTATAGGTTGCTGACGAATGACGTAAGTAATTACGCATCTAGAGGAATGATTGCCTCCGTTCATCTTTCGGGATGGGCGAAGACAGGACCCGGCTTACAGTCTGATGTGGGATTTTTTAACGGCTGCTGAAAAGGCCGAATCTGCTATGTCTACAAAATAAAAATGGGCTCGACGTACCGCTAGTACGCCTCGCCCATTGCCTCGATAAAGCCTGGCGGTGACCTGAACCAATAATTCATCAGTGCGGGCAAGTCGTTTTCTGTGATGTCGCGAAGAGAAACGGATTGAGCGGTGGCTTTCATTGAGCCATCATAACATCATTTGTCCGGCATTCTAGTGCCAGTGGCTTCGTACCAGCGTTTGACTTCGGGAATCTCTTTTACATAAGGCCAGTTGAACCAATAATCTCCCTTGCCCGGAATATCCTCGAAGGCTTTCGCTGTCGTATGGTCAACGTAATGCATTACCCGATTATTTGCGTAAATGAGAGGATTACTGTAAGTAAAATCAGTTCGATATCCATTTGGAATTTCTTGCATGTATTCCCAGAGAGGGGTGCTCAGCGCCCCTAAGTCGACTCCTTTTTCAGGGATCCCAAAACTATTGTATTTTGCGGTGGTAGGGCGAGCCGAACTAAAATACACGTGGTTCGAAGCATCTTTAAAAAGGGTATATTCGATCGATCCGTCATTTGATGGATAAACCATGGCTACCATTTCGTCAGGGCAATAAGCTAAACCCAGGCGAGTTTTATACTCCCTTACAGGGCCCTTGGAGAAGTTTGGACGTAGCTTTTCATCTTTGATGGTAATGTCCTTTGGGTCTTGAATGGCTTTGAGCAAATCTCCGGTCCTGGGACTCGTCGATTGCAGGGGCTCTATTTTAGGCTCTGATAACACGGGTTCAACTTGAATAACGACGTGCTTATTTAGAATGGCGAATCCATCAGGTTGCCCGTTCAGGATGCCGTAGGGATCGCTGAAGCGATTCATTTTGGCGCCCTTTTTATTCAGTTCTGCGATTTTTTGATCCAGAATTGACTGCAGCTCGGGTGCAATACACATGTAGTCTTCGCCCTGTCCCTTAGAAAGCCAAGACTCTTTCACGCCGTCAGTGACCCTCCAAATTCCGGAAGAGTTTGAGCGGTAGATGAAGCGAACCACTTTTTTATCTCCCTGCTTTACGATCATGAGGGCGCCTTCTCGCTCTCCGTAATCAAAGGGCTCCGTAACGGTCATTTCAACATCTCCTCGCTGAAGCGTGCCGATGATGTTCAGGTCTGATTTTTCTAGAATTTTTCTCTGGGCTTCTGGAATTCCGGCCAAGTCAGCGGCGCCGATGGGGTGGTCTCCATTTACTGTCTTTTCAGTAAAAGTGCTTGGGAGGATTTTGGTCAGACAGTTTTTCCAGATGCTCGAATGACTTGGGATTGGATAAAATAGAATCATGCTTGCCATTCCAATCAGGTGGCAGAATTTGTGTGCTCGGTTTGCAAGAGGCTTTTTCACGGAAAGGAGCATGTGCAAAATTAACCTTAGGCTGCATTTGGGTTTCATTCAGAGGAGTCTAAAAATGAAATCCCCAGAAGGTTATTTTCATATAAAGGACAATTCTTGAGTAGTTTTGTTTTATTGACTTTATTGGCTGCCAAAAAATATTGGCGCAGGCTCGTGAAAAACCTGCGCCAACCATCCAGAATAGATTTGATGTTGCTTCTCGGTTGCTGCCTTTCGGCTCGTTCTATTCGGGATCTCCCGCCGCTCCCATCCGGGGCATCGTTAAGCCAGAGACTTTATTTCAAGCTGTACCTCTTTTACGCTGCTTTTTGCGCTCTTGATTTGGCTGATGAGATAACTTTCAAAGTTTTCGTCCTTGAGTGATTCCTTGGCCCGGTTCAACAGGACCGCGGTTTCGTTCGACACTTTTCGCAAATCCTTGGAGTAAAACTCCATCTGGGTAATCGTTGCGTAGATTCTCGCTCTTTTTTGGTTCAGAGTGAGGTGGGTCGTGCTTAACGCTTTTTCGGCCTTCTCGAGAAGGCGGCCGAACGTGTTCGTGTTCTTCAGCACGGTTTCCTTGTTCCAGGCTTCGGACTGGATCATTTTCATGATCATTTCGTGAAAAGTTTTTTTCATAGAACGAAATAAACTTTAATAGCGATTGTGTAATAATGCGAGACGCAAATACCTTGTGAAAAAGGTTTCGTTTCAAGTAGGGGGCAAAGTAGCGGGTTAATTGAAACGAGCTCAGCGTGAATCGTTGGTGCGACGGAATACTTCGTAAAACTCGACAGAGTCGTCGCGTTCGGTACTCATGATCAGTTTGCAAATCATGGCGTCTTGCGGCTTGTAATAACGGCACTGACGGATTTCCTGTACCGATGTTTTACGATCTCCAGTTTCGAGAATGAGGGTCGAGTTCTCACGTCTTACTTCTTTGGTGTCCTCGCGAAGTACCATCTTGGCGAAAAAGTGAAGATTAGAAAGTTTATCTTTGTTTCCTTGATACCAGATGAAGATCGAGTCGCCGTGGTAAGTCTCGGAATTGATGTCGGCAGGATGGGTGCCGACCCGTCCGGTAACCGAATTCGTAATGCTTTGGCGTTCCCAGTGGCCGCTTGTGGCGCCAGTGTTCAATTTGATCACTGAGCGAGGATCTTGCTTTTCGAGTGATATCCACGCTTTGATGATTTCTTTCGATTGTGCAAAGCCGTTTGAGTAAACGAGTTTGACGTCATCTGCAGGAAGGCGGGTGAATACCTGGTAGTCCGTGGTGTTGGAAGCGATACCGATGGCTTTTGTCTTACAGATCATTGCATCGAGTTGCAGGAAGTACTTGCAGTTGTGTCTGAATTTTCCGTTGTACTTGGTGTCAAACTGAATGCCCGAATGGGTGAACTCGATATTCGCTTCACCTGACGATAGAGGATCATCCACCACGTTGGCAAAACCTTGGGATCTCTTATGGCTGTCCGGTTTGGCAACGGTACTGCGGCGGGTTCTTTGGGTCTCGCTTTTCGGTACGCTGATTTCTTCACCTTCGGTCTGTTCGATATTGAACAAGATTCGAGAAGGCGGAGGGTTTCCGTAAGCCGAGATACCGGTGTATTTTACCAGCTGGTTGGTCATGTCAGAAAAAGTAACGTTATTGGATTGAATCCACCAGCCGCCGCCCAGCAAATGCAAACTCGCGTTCGAGTGTGGCAAAGCATCCCACAATCGGTTCAAATAGGTGGTTTTCAGTTCCTGGCTTCTCAGGTCTTTGGTGCTCTCATCGCTCACCAGTCTGAAAGCACAGGCGAGATCTTCGAATGAGTATTTATTGAAGAGCGATAAATCGTCCTCGTTCAAGTACCCCATGGCCATCAGATCTTTTTGCAAATTGGCTGCAAATACATAGTTGATCGGTCGTACGAGATCAGTGGTTTCGATCGGGTTAGGACCGTCCATGATGATGCCGAGCATGAGCTCGTGTAGTACTAATCCTGCTTTGGTTTCATCGTCTGCGAGGTTCCAGAGGTATTCATCGATTTCATAACGTGGTCCATATGAGCGGCTATGGTCGTGCTGCACGGCAAATTGAGGGTAATAGCATTTTTCATCGTCGAAGTTCGGATAATCGGCATCATCAATGCCCAGAATGCGACTTCGGTCGAGCGGTTGCATTTCGCTATCGAATCGCAAGAATCGATCGGTCATATCGAGAGCGGTATGGGGATGAGTCAGATACATTTCATCAATTTTTTGCCAGACGATCTTTTCAAAGTTCATCTTGGATTCGAAATTTCGGCCCGATGAGTCTATGTGGTTCCAGACAAACGGGCGATAGCCGGAAGCCGGAATCGGGAGGTGGATTTCATCCTGGATGGAAGCGCCATTTGCAGATTTGCGGTGGATGATCTTTTGACCTTCATCAAAATCGACCATGGTAAAGCTCACGAGGTAGGGCTTTTTATTCTTATTCAGTGCCCGTACTTTCAATTCTGCGTCGGTTTCACCGTCAAATTTGATCGGAGATCCATCAAAGTATACAGGAAACGTATAGCAAATTCTTGCGTGACCACCGTGGGTGCCTGCCCCCTGGCCGAAAGCGACGGTAGAAAAAAGAAGTGCCAATGGCAGCAAGCGGAGAAGCGCTTTCATGGCTTCCTCCTTTGCAGCGGAAAAAGGTTGACCGTAAGTTCGTAGACGCTTTCGCGTTTGCCAGAACTAAGAAACTGGGTCAGATCCCACATGAATTCCTGGATCATCTTCTTGGCTTCAGGAATCTTCGACATTTCGATCGGAAGGGTGATTCCGGAATGGTTTCGTTCCGAAATCGGAATGTTTTCGAGAGCGGTATAAGACTTTTCGAGGATCTGTTTCTGACGTCGTTTCTGGGCGGCCGAGGTAGATTGCTTGTCGAGCAAGTCAATCCATCGATGGGTCATGACGATTTTTCCGTCTTTTTCCTCGAGGATGTCGAGGTCCAAGAGACGGGTCAGTGCAAGGTGTGCCTCGGTGGGGGTGATCTCGAGTTCCTCGGCAATCCATTTTGCATCAGGCTTGAAATCAGGAAGGTAGGTCATCTGCGTGATGGCGGTGTGGTACCACTCCGAGATGACCGAAAACATTTCGATCTTGACGTCGAAAGGATCCGGGCGCATCGGCTTCGACAGGATTTTTTTCAGCTCCGGATTCATGCGTACATGGCCCAATTGCTTCTTGGTCTCGGCGATCGAGTGCAAGAATTGCATTTGTTCGGACGGTGAAAGCGAGAGCGCGGTAAAAAAACGACGTGCGATTTTTACGGAAACTTGTCGCTTGCCGGAAAGAATTTGTGAAAGGGTGCCGGGTTGTACATTCAGGGATTTTGCGAAGGCCCGCAGTGAGTACCGGGGATTATGCGCAACCTTGCTGGCGAATTTCTTCTCGAGGAGATTGCGATAAAAGGGGGTTTCGACCTTCATTGGTGCCCGATCATAATCAGCTACGGACACCTAGGCAAACCTTATTTGAAACACTTGTTTAAATTAATAATTTTTAAATTAAGAGCGTAGAATGATGTGACGAACCTGCTTTAAAGAACCTTCGAAGAATGGATCTTATCCTTCAGAATATTGCCCAACACGCTCTTAAATGCCGCAATGACTTCCGGCGAGTAATGCGGAAAAACCGAACGCTGAAGTTCCTGGATAATGGCTGCGTCGTCCGAAAAATTAAGGGTGATGTCGTAATACGAATTAATCAGGCTCAGGATTTCGGCCATGGGATGAAGTTGATTTCCGCCCACCCGGCTTGGAAAACCCGTTTTGTCCTTTCGCTCATGGTGCTGACGAACCACTTGCAGTGTTACCTGCGGAATATCCGTGTGTGAAGCAATGAGGTCTGCACTGAGGGCAGGATGTTGCTGGTACAGAATCAGTTGCTCTGACGTTAATTGGTGGCTTTGCATGCCGGTCAGATCGCCGAATTGGGTTTTAAACAGCGAGATATCCTGCAGGATGCTGGCGAGTCCCAGAATTTCGAGTGTTGCTGTTTTTTCAAACTTCAGGTGTTTGCAGATCAACATCGAATAAGACGCGCAGAAAACCGAGCGGTCGCATTGTTTGGCCTGATCGATGATCTTGTGCAATGAGCCCGCGTCGTGTTCGATTTTGGAGACGAGTTTGAACAGGTCTCCGAGCATGGTTTGGGCATAATCGATCATCTGATCGTTCACGCCGGCTTGTTTCATTTCATTCAGGATGTTCTTGGCGCTGACCATCGTCTCGGCGGTTTTCCAGGAAATCGGAAATTCGGAGCTCTCTAGAATCAGGGTTCGTGCATTTCGAAGTCCTTCACGAACGGACGAAAGCTCTTCTTCCTTGATGTAAAGGTAGGTTTGGTCCTGCATGGCCTTGGCAATCAGGGTGGCATCGATGGGGCTTCCGTTTTGGCCGAACAGATTCATGTAGCCCTGTTTGTTTTGAATGAAAATATTGTAGAGGTAGAGTGAGCCTGTAAAAAAGTCTCCAATCGGCACCGCTGAATAGCCAGTCTTTTGCACGTGGTCTGGAATCTTGGTCCGGACCGTGTCGGGTGAATCGATGTTGGTTTTTAACGATTCCATGAGTGCGGCAAATGGTTCATCACCCTTGAACACTCCCTGGGTATGGGTCAGTTCAAGCACTTTCTTTTGATTTTCGACCTGAGAGGCCAATGAGGCTTCGATCAAGAAAACGGGAATTGCCGGACGTTGGCTCGACAGTAGCTCGAGAAAGCGGAGTGCCGAAAAAGACATGTCGCTCGGATTAAGAAAAATCGCAGAAAGCTGCACCTCGGGATTAGAGACCCATTGCAATGCCTGAAGCATGGAAGTGGTAGCCAAGGCCTGTGCCTGGGATTCAGAGAGTATGCGCTCGAGAAAACTTGAATTCGAATGGATAAAGAGTGGCCGGTTCATTTTTCCCCCGAAAGTACTGGTGTGACCTTTTCAGGATATCATGAAATTAAGCGGCTAACTTATGATTTTCGGTGGCCTGCTGTTTCAGGCGCTCGAGAAATGGCACCAGTGGCTTGAAGGCTCCGACTACCCGTTCGGAGTAGTGGGCGTAGAGATCCCGATCAAGGTTTTTTGACGGTTCAAAGTCGAGATAGCCGTTGATGATGCTGAGGACTTCCGACATGGGGTGAAGCTGCATGCCTCCCACACGATTCGGAAAGCCGGTGCGATCTTTTCGTTCATGATGCTGGCGCAGCACCTGTAAGGTGACATCCGGAATGCTGGTGGTGCGGGCCGCGAGGTCGGCGCTGCTCATCGAGTGATTCAAGTAGTAATTCAGTGCGCCGCCGGTCAATTCGGAAACTCGACTTTCGGAAAGGTCACCGAAGGGCGAATGATAAAGTGAAATGTCCTGAAGAAAACTGGCGAGACCCAGAATTTCGACAATGGCGTTCTTTTCGAATTTGAGAATCTTACACATCAGGATCGAAAGGACGGCACAGATCAGGGTGCGATCACTGTCTTTTGCCTGAGCCAATAGTTTTTCGAGTTGCTCAGTCTTGTTGATCTGAGAAACCAGTTGAAACATGTTTCCGATCACGTTCTGGGTTTCAAGAACCGACGTGTCGCTTAACTCGTTTTGCTTCAATTGCGAAATCAGATGGCGAGCGCGGTAAAGTGATTCTGCCGTCTTCCAAGAATGCGGAATATAGTCGACAGTAAGAAATTCTGACTGGGCAGTGGCCAGCGACTTCTTCAGCAGTTCTACGGCAATTTCTTGCACGTAAAACCAGGACTTCTCGCGATTGAGCTGCGAAAGATAGGAAGGATCGACTTCGCTGCCGGCAAGGGCAAAAAGCCTGAGGTCATGGTTTTTGTCTTCGATATAAAGGTCAAACGGATATTCTTTAGAGTGGATGAAATCGATCAACGGAATCTCGATATAACCTTCTCGTGGATTTTGTCCTGAAATTCTCTTTTGAATGAGGCGCATCGATTCTGGTGAATCATATTGCAAGCCGCCCATGAATTCATTGAAGCTTTCGTTGCCTTTGAACACGCCTTGGATATTGAAATTCTTATTCAGTTGGCTCTTTTGCAGCTCCGTGATGTTGTTTTCGTCATCGATGAGAAAGAGGGGAGTGGCTGGACGGTTTTTAACGGTCACTTCGAGAAAACGGAGGGCACTATAATTTAAATCATTCGGATTCAGGAAAATTCCAGAAATCGCGATATCCAGATCGGTCACCCAATGAAGACCTTGTGCCATCGAGGTGGCAAGAAGGGTCGCTGAACCGGATTCTGCTCGAATTCGCGCGACAAAGGGCTCTTTACAGTTAATGAACAGTGATTGACTCATTCGTAATATAGTTTAACAGTTGATTCTTGAGTAATCAAGTCAATTATTTACATCAAATATATTTAATATTTGATTATTTTGTGCTATGAACTTAAGCCTATGAAACCATGGGGTGTATCCGATTCTTTAAAGCTCTACCACATTGAAAATTGGGGAGATCAGTTCTTTAATATCAATCCAGGCGGCAATCTGACCGTCCATCCTCGTCAGGGGCTGGGGCCGGGTATAGATTTAATGAAGGTTATCGAGGAAGCGAGCGCCCAAGGCCTCGAAATGCCTCTGTTAATTCGTTTCCAGGATATTATCCGTCACCGGGTAATCCAGCTGAACGAAGCCTTTAGAAAGGCCATCGTCGAGGCAGGCTATTTGGGCAAATACCAAGGGGTCTATCCGATCAAGGTCAATCAGATGCGCGAAGTCGTCGAAGAAGTCGTCGATGCAGGCCGCGAATACGCTTATGGCCTCGAAGCAGGATCTAAAGCCGAATTGACTGCGGTCATTTCTCAGGAGCTTCCACCCGAGGCCCTCGTCATCGTCAACGGATACAAGGACTATTCAGTAATCAAGCTCGCGCTGATGGGCGTGAAGTTGGGTAAGAAAGTCCTGATCGTCATCGAGAAGCTTTCCGAAGTTCATCAGATTGTATCGATCGCCCGCGAAATGGGCGTTACTCCTCTGGTGGGTGTTCGCTGTAAGCTAAATTCAAAAGGTTCCGGTAAGTGGGAGTCTTCGGGCGGTGAGCTTGCAAAATTCGGTCTGACTACCCCTGAATTGCTGTACGTCATCAATTACCTCACACAAGAGGGATATCACGACAGCCTCAAGCTTTTGCATTTTCACGTGGGTTCACAAGTAACCAACATTCGTACCATCAAGGAAGCGGTCAAAGAAGCGACCCGTTTCTATGCAGAGCTCTATAAAATGGGCTACAAACTCGAGTATCTCGACGTGGGCGGTGGATTGGGCGTCGATTACGACGGATCACACACGGATTTCGAAAGTTCGATCAATTACTCGCTTCAAGAGTATTGTTCTGACGTCGTTTATTCGATTCAAGAGATTTGCGCGCACGAAGAAGTGCCGGTTCCAACGATCGTTTCTGAAAGTGGTCGTGCTATTGCGGCCCACCATTCGGTTCTGATCGTGAATATCTTCGGCTCGATCGAAGTGGGTACGACTCCGCTCGATCTGCCTGAAACAGATGACGAACATAACGTCGTCAAGGAAATGCGCTACGCCTATCAGAACATGACTTTTCGGACAATGATGGAAAGTTTGAATGAAGCGATTCAACGTAAGGAAGAGGCCTTGAGCAGTTTCAAGCTCGGGCTTTTGAATCTTTCGGATCGAGCTAAAATCGAGCACTTGTTCTGGCAAATTTGCCGCAAGGTCGCGCATTGGGCGCCAGACATGCGCTACATTCCTGAAGAGGTCGAAAAAATTACGAAGGCATTGGCGGATCAATACCTCGGTAATTTCTCGATTTTTCAATCGATGCCAGATCACTGGGCGATTCAACAATTGTTTCCGGTCACCCCGATTCATCGTCTCGACGAAGAGCCGGTCAATACCGCAACTCTGGTCGACATTACCTGCGACTCAGATGGAAAGATGAGTAAGTTCGTCGATCTTCGCGATGTCAAAGATACGATCAAGCTTCATGCTCTTAAGGACAATGAAGCCTATTACATAGGATTTTTTCTGACCGGTGCTTATCAGGACATCATGGGCGACCTTCACAATCTTTTCGGAAAAGTAAATGAAGTGCACGTGTTCCTCGATGAAACCGAGCCGGGTGGCTACTACATCGAAGAAGTCATTCGCGGAAACAATATCGCGAGCGTTCTTTCGTGGATTCAATATTCTCCAGCTCATATCGAGCGCGAAGTAAAAGGCCTGATCGACCGCAAGGTGCGTGAAGGAGTCATTAAGCCTCGCGAAGGTGTGGAGTTGCAAAACTTTTACGAAAACGTATTGCAGGGTTATACTTATATCGACGCGCTGAAACCGAATCTCAAGTTTCATCCGAACCTGGTCAACAGCCAGAATAGCGCCGAGACCTCTGTGCCAACCCCTCCGGAGTTTTTGCAATGAAGTTTTTAAATGAAGGCTTTGATCACATCGAGTTTACGGTCAACCGTACTGACGAACATGTGGCCATGTGGTCGAAAATGGGCTTCGAAAAAGTAGTAGAAGTCGAAGTCCCCGCACAAGGCGTAAAGCAAACGGTCATGGCGCAGGGGCGCGCGCGCCTGGTGCTCAATCAGTATGACGGTTCGGCGAATGCGCATGCACAACCGAGTTATACTTTTTTGAAAGAACACGGTGATGGAATCAGTGTGCTCGGCATGGAAGTCGAAGATGCCGCTGAGGCGTTTCGTGAAACCGTAGCCCGCGGTGCCCGTCCGGCAATGGAGCCAAGGGTGCTTGAATCACCGGAAGGCCGTATTACGGTCGCCGAGATTTATTCGCCAGCCGATTTTCGCTATCGTTTTGTAACCCGCAAGCAGACGGCAAATGATCCCTCAAAGCCAGCTCTTTTTCTCGATTCTGTAGTCATCCCCAGATTAGAAAGTCCGTCTCCTTCCGGAATTTACCGGATCGATCATCTGACGAACAATATCGACATGGGACAATTCAATACGTGGCTGAGTTTTTATCAAGATGTGTTTCAGTTTAAAGCGGTTCGCCGTTTTAATATCAAAACCGGACGAACCGGACTTTTGTCTGATGTGGTTCAGTCTGAGTGTGGCCGAATTAAAGTACCGATCAATGAGGCCACTGAGCCCGAGAGTCAGGTGCAAGAGTTCGTGAATCGCTTTAAAGGTGCAGGGGTTCAGCATCTTGCGTTTCAGACGACTGATATTGTAAACGGGCTGCGCACTTATCGCAAAAATGGAATCAAGTTCTTAACGGTTCCTTCGACTTATTACGAAGTGGTTCCGACCCGCGTTCCGGGTGTGACAGAAGATCTGAAATTACTCGAAGAACTCGGAATTTTGCTCGACGGTGAAGGTGGGGGTTATCTCATGCAGATCTTCACCCAAGAGCTGGTGGGGCCTTTCTTCGCAGAATTCATTCAACGAAAAGGCAACAACGGTTTCGGCGAAGGAAATTTCTTTGCTCTTTTTGAGGCGATCGAGCGCGATCAGATCAAGCGCGGAGTCCTGAAAGTCTAGTGAATTCATGCTTCGCTTAGGCTCGATCGAAATCGACCATCCTTTTTTATTGGCACCGATGGCGGGAATTACCAATTCTCCGTTTCGCAGACTCATGCGCCAGTACCAAAGTTCGGTCGTCATTAGCGAGCTCGTTTCGGCAAACGGTATCGAGTATGCGTCTGATAAGACGATGGAGCTTTTAAAGTTTGTCGAGCAAGAGCGCCCGGTAGGGCTTCAGATTTTTGGTGAAGATCAGACCAATTTGGTGAAAGCCTGTCAGGTCGTAGAGAAGCTTGGGGCAAACTTTGTCGATCTCAATCTAGGCTGCCCGGTTCCAAAGGTGGTCAAAAAAGGCGCAGGATCGGCAATGTGCCGTAACCCGCAAATGTTGGGCGTGATTTTAGATGCGATGGTGAAGTCGGTTAAGATTCCGGTCACAATCAAGATTCGTACGGGTTGGGATGCGAATCTAAAGAATGCGCACGAAGTAGTCAAAGTCGCCGCGGATGTCGGCGTAAACTGGGTGGAGATTCATGGTCGTACCCGCGCTCAAGGATATTCAGGCGAAGCAGATTGGGATTTTATCGGTGAGATCAAAGCAAAGAGCCCGATACCGATTATCGGTAACGGCGATATCGTTTCGGCTGAACAAGCAGTCTCTCGTTATAAAACTTATGGAGTCGATGCGGTCATGATTGGCCGAGGGGCGCTTCGAAATCCTTTTATTTTTGAACAGAGTCTCGATTTGCTTTCGGGCCGTCCGGTAAAAGTCATAACGGCTGAAGCACTTTTGCTGCTACTTGAGCAGCAGCGCGGTTATCTACTTGAAACCTTCGGAGAGCGTTCGTTGTTACATGCTCGAAAATTTCTGGCCTGGTATTCAAGCGGCTATCCTGGAGCTGGAGCCTTTCGCGGAAAGGTTTTTCACATTCCCACGAACGAAGAGCTTTGGGCCACTGCCCACGAATTTTTTTCTGTAGCGATCAAGAAGCGGGACATGAGTTATCTCGATGAACCGTTTCTAATGGGCGGACACGGCTAATGCAATTTTTGGTGACTCGATTTTTTTCCTGAACTGTGGTCACCGATGACATCCCGGCGATTTGCAGTCACCGGGCGATTCGGGCCTGCTTTATAGAATATTTTCTCATGGCTCGAATTGCGATCGTTTTCGTCGTTTGAAGGAATTCCGGTCGCTTCGGTACCTGCTTCGGGTTCGATGATATCGCCAAAACTGATCCGATCCTTGAGCTTTCCATCGCGGCCATAGATGACGAGTTCGCTGTGATCCTGTTGTGCCAAGCTGGTTGCATGCGAAATGGCTTGTTTCAGGCTCGAGTGGTGGCTGACCTGATGTTCGCCATCCATGACATCCCATTCGCCTTTCAAATTGGGAAGTACAGATTTGGTTCGGGTCATGGAGAGGGTTTCTGAAACAATTTCTCCGTTTTTATTTACTTCGTAGGTGGGTGATTTCATAATAGTGCTCCTCTTGTTATGAGGCTGCCACAAAGTGGCTTTGCCACTTGCGGCAGCTAGAATGCCTGGTAATGGCCATGATACTCCGATTCAATGAATGACAGTGATTATTGAAATTTTACATCGTCTCAATCGAGTGGTATAAAATGTCCATGATTCAGCAGGACAACGAGCATTCAGAAGATAAAACCATTTTTGATTGGTTGCGAAAGGTGCAATTGGGGTGGGAGCTCAGCGTCGATCAACTGGCCAAGATTGCGCACGTTGAGCCGGAATTGCTCAAAAAACATTTAAGCCTTTCACGGGAAGATGCGCTAAATCTACCCACTCTTCCGGCCGGATTCGAGAGTGTTCCGCCGTTGGTTTCGATTTTTAAGGCGTTAAATGAAAAGTTTCCGGCAAAAGAGGCGCAGAACGACTGGCTGACAAAAGAAAATGAAACGCTCGAAGGACGAAAGCCAATCGAAGTCATGTCGATGTCGCCCGCTCATTTGTCTTGGGTCAGTTACGCCAGTCTTTCAAACACCTGAAGAATCTTTTTAAAATACATTCCTTTATAGGTGTTCTCGGTGTTTCTCAGAAACTCTTTGTACGTCCAGTCCGGAGTTTCGATCACGTAATCGACGAACTCGTGGCAAATGACAAATAGGCACGAGAGCGGAATCATCTGGCTGGGTTTTAGTCCTGCCGGAAACCCTTTGCCGTCCGGAAGCTCGCGGTGTTGAATCAGAATCTTGTGAGTATCAGGAGCAGCGCGATCATCGTCTTTGGCTATTTCGGCTGCATACACCGGCCCTTCGAAAAATATTTTTACATCTTCTTCGGTTAATTCCGAGCGACGCAGTTCGAGTTCTCTCGGGCTACTGATTCGGGCGAGGTAAGGGCGATCAAAATAATGAATGTCGTGAAGGTAAGAAACGTAAATCAGTTTTTCGATATTGGGTTCAGTGATCCAACCGAGTGCGCGACCGATTTCGCAGGTAACCTCGCAAAGAAGTTCGATGTGGTTTTTTAAGTAGGTGTTGCCGTCTCGCTTAACACTCAGTTTCTTGAATGCGTTTGCGATCGTGGCATTTTGGCCTAGTCTGCGGGCAGTGCTGCTCATGTTCAGGTGCACTGAATCGCGAAAGATTCGATCCTTGAAGAATCGTTCGTTATCGAGCGCAATCGGTCGGTCGTTGTGGATGTATTGTTCGAAGATCTGATCCGGTATCGGTTCAAAGAGCATGACGCCGATCTTAAGACCTTTTTCGTTGCCGAAATTTCCTTTGCGATCGTGTTCCTGGCAGTGAATGATGCGGCCGCTGATCGGCGTTGTGAGTTTAAGGTCGTTCAAGGTAGAAATGACCAGTTTGTCGTGTAATGAAAACTGTTTGCCCACGGCTGTATTTATATGTAGGGCAAAGCCGGTTTTGCTGATGTTCATCACTTCAAGGCGTACGGGCTTTTCGAGGGTGTGCTGCGAGCCCAGTTGGGCCCGTTGCAGAATGACGAACTTCTCGTCTGTGGGTCTGAAAGTATATCTTTTTTGCGAGCGATTTTCGTTAAAAATCATGTCGGGCGGAAACTCGAGTGTGAGTCCGAGCTCGGAATTGGCCAGCACCCTCGCTTTCGAAACTGCATCGCGAGCTGCGAGTTTGATGTAGCAATATTCATTGGCTTTCAAGGTGGGTTTTCGCCCATCCGCTTTGAGCTGGATTTTTTTAGCGATTGAATCGACCTTGGTGATTCGTGCGGTCTGTTGCATCCGCTCTTCGCCCAGATGATACCAGATAAACACGCCGGCTTGGGTTTCTGCCTGCTTGAAGTTCTTCAGTATTTCGCTGTAGTCCTTGCTGATTCGATAACGATTTTGGGATGCCATGGTTTTAGCTCTCGCCTTTGATCGCCTTGGCCAATTCTATTCGGGATTGTCGTCTCTTCTGTGCTGCCAGATTGCGCCGCTTTTCGGCCTCGGTCTTGGGTGTCAGGCCTGGAACCGGTTGCGGTTTGCCGTCGACCCCAATGGCGACGAATGTCAGGTAGGCGCTGACGTTGTGAAATTTCTCGCCGGTAATCAGATTGCTCGAATCGACCCGTACGCCGATTTCCATCGAAGTTCTTCCTACTGCATTCACGCAGGCTTTTAATTCGACCACATGCCCTAGGCGGATCGGTGCCACAAAGGAGAGCGCATCGATCGAAGCGGTAACTGTAGCAGTTTGGCAATGTTTGCCGGCTGCAATCGCAGCGGCGATGTCGACCCAGGACATCACGACGCCCCCAAAGATGGTACCCAAGGCGTTGGTGTGCTGGGGTAAAACCAGTTCGGTCATGATTACAGTCGAGTCGGCTGGACTTTTATTTGGAGCTGTCATCCTTCTATTGAACCAAATTTTAGCGAAGTTTTCAGTTGCAATCTCATAATTCGGACGGGAGACTGGCTGAGACAAAAGTCTGCCATTGATAGGCGGGCGCCAAAAATCATGGAGGAAGTATGAAAAAAGTGAAGGGCATCGCTTCGCGCGCAAAAGACGGAACCCCTGAGGGTGCTGAAGTGCTACAGAAGGTAGTGCAGCTCACCGGTATGCCAGAAGAGGTAATTGATTCCGAGCTTTGTGACCTGCTCGGGACTTCAAGCGACAGTGTCAACAATCTGACATTGGACCAACTCCGCAAAGTCTTAATGAATTACGTTGAATCCCTCAACGAAGAAATGACGCTGGGTCAAAGTAAGCATTAAATTTAAACATTTATTCAGCCTTCGTTCAAACAATAGGGTAAACTATCCGATAGGTGTGTTAAATAGCGGCTGTGTAAGCTAAAAGCAACCTTAAGGAGATAATCAAACGCATGTTTATCCACATTGGGCGTCCAAAAGTTCCATCAGATTTGATCCAACCCGATCTCGTAGGTTTTGATGTTAAAAACTATGTACCGAATCCGATCGTAGTCGAGCAAACCGCACGCGGCGAGCGACAGTACGACATTTATTCTCGATTGCTCATCGACCGTATTATTTTTCTGGGCACGGAAGTGAATGACATGGTTGCGAATCTCTTGATCGCACAAATGTTTTTTCTCGAATCGACAGATCCGGATAAGGACATTCATTTCTATATCAATTCTCCGGGCGGTTCGGTTTATGCCGGCCTCGGAATTTACGACATCATGAATTTCATCCAATGCGACGTTGCAACTTATTGCATCGGCATGGCGGCCAGCATGGGAGCATTTTTGCTTTCTGCCGGCGTTAAAGGAAAGCGTTACAGCCTTCCGAGTGCCCGCATCATGATTCATCAACCTTTGGGAGGCGCCCGCGGACAAGCCTCTGATATCGAGATTCAAGCACGCGAGATCCTCTATCTCAAAAAGAGATTGAATGAATCGCTCGCCCGTCACACCGGAAAGCCGATCGAACAGATCGAGCTCGATACGGATCGTGACAATTATCTTTCTGCCGCTGATGCAGCTGCTTATGGCCTCATCGATAAAGTTGTAGAAAAAAGGGGAGGCTGATCAGTGATGGATACTCCAAAATACGGAAATAGCTTTGGAAACCTGACTTGTTCTTTCTGTGGAAAAAGTCAGCGTGAAGTGAAGAAACTGATCGCCGGACCAAGCGTATACATTTGCGACGAATGTATCGATCTCTGTAACGATATCATTCGTGAAGAGGGGCAAAAAGCGGTCGGAGGTGCGGCAGCAGCAGGTGCTGGCCCTTCAGGCGGTCTTCCGAAACCAGCCGAAATCAAGGCATTTTTGGACGAATACGTGATCGGGCAGGAACGCGCCAAGCGAATCCTTTCGGTTGCAGTTTATAATCATTACAAACGGATCAATCATCAGTCTGCCAAAAAAGGCGACAAGACCGCGGTTGAGCTTTCGAAGAGTAATATTTTGCTCGTTGGTCCTACCGGATCGGGCAAGACCTTGCTTGCCGAATCGCTCGCCCGCATTCTGAATGTTCCATTCGCGATCGCAGATGCGACCACGCTGACCGAAGCGGGTTATGTCGGTGAAGATGTCGAGAACATCATTTTGAATTTGTTACAGAACGCTGAAAACAACGTAGAGAAAGCCCAGCGCGGAATCATCTATATCGACGAGATTGATAAGATTTCACGTAAGAGCGAGAATCCTTCGATTACCCGCGATGTGAGCGGTGAAGGTGTTCAGCAGGCACTTCTTAAGTTGATGGAAGGAACGGTTGCGAATATTCCACCGAAAGGCGGACGTAAGCATCCTCAGCAGGAATTCATTCAAGTCGATACCCGTAACATCCTCTTTATCGTGGGTGGGGCGTTTGTCGGTCTCGAGAAGATTGTTGCCCAACGCGGCGGCAAACGCAGTCTCGGAATCAGTGCGAACATCACGACTAAAGAAGACATGTCTCTTTCGAAACTGTTTGCTGCAGCCGAGCCGGAAGATCTGGTTAAATTCGGGATGATTCCAGAGTTTATCGGACGCGTGCCGGTCATTGCGACTCTGGGCGAGCTCGATGAAGAGACACTGGTAAACATTTTGACCGAACCTAAGAACGCGCTGACAAAGCAGTATGCGAAGTTGCTCGAGTTCGACGGGGTAACTCTCGAGTTCGAACCCGATGCACTTCAGGCAATCGCAAAAGAAGCGATCAAGCGGCATACCGGAGCGCGAGGACTTCGTGCCATTGTCGAGCAAGCGATGCTCGATGTGATGTACGATTTGCCGGGCGATAGCACGGTGAAGAAGTGCGTCGTGACCAAAGACACCATCCAAAAGGGCGAAAAGCCGCTATTGGTGCATGGTGAAAAGCGCGAAACGGCCTAAAGCCAACAGGTGTCCGACAACTTAGATATTAAATAAGTGTCCGACACCCTCTCCACCCTCTCCACCCTCTCGGTGTGCGGGTTCAATTGGTTTAGTTGACTGAAAAAAAGACTTTCACTGAAATAATTACATAATCGTTATTTACAATACCCGAATGTTATGGTATAGTTTCCGCGATTATGAAAATTTCTCAATTTACCAAGCTTCTTTCGATCGTTCTTTTTGTGTCTCTGACTGCGTGTCAGCAGATTAAACCCAAAGTAAAAGGAGGCGGCAACGCCTCGACCGCGGATACGAGTAGCGCCACAGCTACCGGAACCAGTGCGAGCACCGGATCAAATACCGGCACTAATACTGGAACGGGCAGCGGCACTGGCACGGGTGCTTCTACCACAACTGATTCTAAAGCCGGCACCGGAACTAACTCTGCAACAGGCACTGGAGCAGATGTCACTCCTCACGGTAAGGATGATAAAAAGCTTTCCATCAGCGCACCTTCATTAAGCGTTGAAGCGGGTAAACAACTGACTCTGACTGTGAATAATGGCACGGCGCCATTTACGCTGGGTGCTTCGGCGATCAAGACCGTGATTACCATCAAGGACCGAGCGATCACTTATAACGCCCCGGCTGTGGCGGGTACTGAAGAAGTATCGGTAACGGATTCAAAAGGGGTAAAAGCCTCTATTAAGGTAACCACTACGGTTAAAGCCCCAGTTGCTTCGGGATGGAAGACTCTTGATGCAAGCGCAAATGGAGCGACCGAACTCACTGCAAGTGAAAACTCTGCAGTTTGGAACGATAAAGACGACGTAGCCCTGATTTGGGGTGGAACTCTGAATGACGTCGAGTTGAATACTGGTATTTGTTACAATCCAAAAACTGGCAAGATTGATCCAATCGCTGTGGATGGAGCGACTCCGGCTGCACGATCTAAGCACTACGCCTTCTGGGCGGGCTCGGACATCGGAATGGTGGTTTATGGCGGAAATTCTGTTAAGAATTCAACCATTCTTTTGGATGGCGGAATTTATAACACCAAAACAAAATCATGGAAGCCTATTCCGGCTCCGCAAGGTGCTTTGGTTCCAGCGATTTATGATGTTGCAATGGTCACTGCTAACGGTGCAAAAAAATTAGTCGTCGTCGGCCAGCCGAGCGATGAGAAAATTAAGAATATGAGTGGCGGTGTTTACGAAGTGAAAGCTGATGGCACAGGTGCTTGGGCTGAACTGAATGTAAAAAGCCTTCCTTTGATGGATGCACTCACGGTGACTGCAGTTGGATCAAAAGTATTGGTGTGGGGATTAGCGCAAGCGGATCACACAAAACCTTACGGTGCATTCCTTGATTTGGCAGATGCTAAATCTACTTGGACCACTGTTTCATTGGAGAAGGCTCCTGCAGCTTCTGACATGACTATTGCTGCACTCGGCAATAAGGTATTGTTCTGGGGCGGCTTGAGTAATCTCGATGCTCCTGCTGACGCTACAGGTGGAAATCCAAAAGGTTCTGATGATGCTGCTAGTCCGGCCGCAAAAACTTGTGGAGCGGTATTGGATCTCGAAACGAATACTTGGACTGCTATCGAAAAAGGACCTGCAGGTACTCCTGCGCTCGACGTCACTGCTCTTGCAGTATGGAAGGGTGGCAATGAGGTAATGGTTTGGGGCGCGCTCGGTGATGCGACCAACAGTGCTGGTATCTATGATATTGCCACCAAAACGTGGACAGTGGTTGATCCTTTACCGGCCTACAGTGCAGGATACAGAGGAAACGAGCTTTGGACCGGAACGAGCGTTCTGACCATCGGAACTCTGAATGCGATGTACACCCCAAAAGTGGTGAACAAAGTCGTTACTAACTAATTCGAATTAAAATTTTAAATGATCAAGCCCCTGTAGGTTATGCCTCGGGGGCTTTTGCATAAGTATAAGGCACAGGCAGTGTGGCTCTGCCACCTGCTGTGCTGAAATGAGCTTACCCTTGTGCCTGATTCGTTTATTCCAGCTGCCTACAAGTGGCAAAGCCACTTTGTGGCAGCCTTATTCATGTTCTTGACGTAATTTCCAAGCGCCCGCACTATGGGGCTATGAAAAACCTCTTTCTCTCGTTGGTAGTGCTGCTTTCATTGGGTGCGTGTTCTACATCGAGCCTCAAGCCTCAGGCGACTTCGGTCAATTCAACAAACTCTGCCGAAACGCTCAAAAAACCTTATGTCATTCTCGTTTCGATCGATGGTTACCGTCCGGATTATACCCGAAAGTTTTCACCGCCAAATCTTACTGCTTTTAAGAATATCGGAGCCTCGGCAGAAAGCATGATTCCGGTTTTTCCATCAAAAACATTTCCGAATCACCTCAGCATCATTACCGGTCGTTATGCTGAGAATCACGGAATCGTCGCGAATTATTTTTATGACCTTTCTCGTCCGGCAGAAAAAACGCTCTACACTTTGTCTAATCCAAAAGCAGTGCAGGATGGTACCTGGTATCAAGCTGACCCGCTTTGGGTGACGGCAGAAAAAGAAGGAATGAGAACAGCTTGTTATTTTTGGCCGGGAAGCGAAGCTGAGATCGGTGGTGTTCGACCTGCCTATTTTAAGACGTACGATAAGAACGTGACGAATCAAAGTCGTGTCGATGGGGTACTGGATTGGTTGAAGCTTCCTGAAGAAAAGCGCCCTCATTTGATTACGCTTTATTTTTCTGATGTCGATTCGGCAGGGCATGAGCATGGCCCTGATTCAAAAGAAGTAAAAGAAGCAGTGAAGAATATTGATATTCAGATTGGCAGGCTGCAAGCGGGTGTCGAGGCATTAAAATTACCTGTCGATCTTGTCATCGTTTCTGATCACGGAATGGCTAAACTCGATCCGAAAAAAATTCTTTATTTGGATGATTTGGTCACTTTTAAGAATGTTCTAGTGGGGGATACAGGCCCTCAGTTGGTGGTGTACGCCAAAGGCAATTCACCCGAACAGAAAGCTCAGTTAGACGAGGTGTACCAAGCGCTTAAGAAACACGCCAAGCATTATCGGGTGTTTCGCCGTGCCGATATTCCAGCAGAATATCATTTGGCAAAAAACCCCCGTGCAGGCGATGTACTGATCAGCGCAGACCTGCCGTATTCGGTTGGAATTCATGATCCGCGCTATCATCCTCCGGTTGCAACCCATGGTTACGATCCGAAGCGCTACCCCGAGATGAATGCGACGTTTTATGCAAAAGGGCCTGATATTCTTCCGAAGAAAATCAAGTCATTCAAGAATATCGATGTCTATCCGTTTTTAATGGAGTTACTGAAGCTTAAGCCAATGGGACAGATCGATGGAAACGCGGCCACGCTTCATTCGCTCTTGAAGAATCCTTAGCTTCGGAAGCTCCTGAGCGAGGTTTTTGTCATTTATCAGGTGTGCCAGTGGAACCCTTTAGGCTGAGCTTGTAACTCTGATTATGAAACGCGTAAACCTTTCGGCGAATCTTTAATCCTGGCAAACTCTCATGGCTTGGATTGCCTGGGCATTTTTTGGCCCGCTTGACGTGTTCATTAAGGTCGATTTTTACCATTCCAGTCAGTACGTCAGCCAGTGCCTGATTTAAGTCATCAAAAGATTTTGCGATCGGGGCGACTAAAATGCTGTCGCTATCGTCAGAGGCTACGGTTTGATGGGTGGGGTCTGCTTCAATCCGTGCCTTTTCGTCGATGCGGTCTTGCATTTGGGTACCGGCTAGAATGATGGCCTGCTTGATGACGTTGAAGGCGGCAAAGTCATTTTTGATCCGGGTCATCGAATCCTGCTCGATATAATTCGAAATTCCAGAGGCCGCTGGCGAAAGAATTCCAAGGCTTAAAGTCGACGTCACTGAAACCGTGGTTTGGCCGAGCGATTTTAAGGCGACTTTCATGATGTGTTTAAAGCTGCTGATTCCATCCAGTACTTGATCGACTGGAAGGCTGAAGCCTTCGTTCAATAAAGTTTTGCAGTTCTTTCCGAGATCGACACGAGAGCGGGTGTAGTCCTTATCGTCTTTGCCGCAGACATGAAACACAAAGTAATTGTCTTCATCCATGTCGAGGTAAAAAAGATTCACGCCCGTGGCAGGAATGATCGCCATCTTAAAGTCAGAAGTGAACAGCTCTTTGTTCTTCTTCTCTTCCGCTGTTTCTTCGGGCTTCTTAAAAAAATGATTCACCATCGAATCGAGCGTCTCGCCCAAAGTTTGAAAAGAGCCATGATCCGAATACTCGCAGCCTCGTTTTTCTGCGTCGTCGGCCAGCCTTTTGGTGATCTTGGGTTGACGGGCCTTCGGATCATCCTGTGCAATTTTTTTCAGGGGAATTTTATTTAGGTCGGTGTCGTCGCCCGGAAGCGGCACGATCGTCGACATGCCTTCGATGATCTTTTGTGCTTCTTCTCTGTTTTTCAGGCAGGCCTCAGCAGCGAAGGCGGTGTGAAGGGGAGTGGCCAGAGTTGCGATTGTTCCAATCAAAATCCAGTACTTCATGGGCCCGGACTCTAGCAGAATTTCAGCACGGCGCGAGCTATTTATTATTTATTGTAAGTTTAATTATTATCATTTGCGCGTCCCGCTCGTCTCTTTCTGCTGTCGGAAAACCCGACGATCGCAACCTGAATGACTCCTAAAAACGCAACTATAGAAATGCAAATATTCATGGTGAAATGACTCCCTTTTTTTCACTGCCAAACTCTCGACTGGGACTAAAGCAACCCCTATGCCATCGAGGAGATCCACAAAAACACTTTAGTTATATGGAAGTTAGGGGATATCCCTGAAACGATTGGCTCGGCGACCCATTTTGTCACCAGAGCCATTCTAGCCTTCTCGTTTAAAAGGGAGGTTTTCTGACAGTGAAAAATTAAAGATTCTCTTCTATCTTCTTTCCTATCGACCCCGATTTGTGGTGAACTATGAATAGGAAGGAGTCTTAAGGATGGGCTCTATTTTAGGAACTGCCAGTCAGGTCCTCTCCACGTAAACACCCCCGTCCTTAATCGAACTCGAAATGAGCAAAGCGAAAACAGAAAAGCAAACCGTCCCGGTTCTTCCCCTTCGTGAAGTGATCGTATTTCCACACATGGTGGTACCTCTCTTCGTCGGCCGTGAAAAATCAATTCACGCGCTCGAAGAATGTGTCGAAAAAAAGAAAGAACTCTTTCTCGTCGCTCAGAAGCAAGCAACAACAGTGAACCCGACTGACAAGGATATCTTTCAGGTCGGAACACTCGGAACTATTCTTCAGATCCTGCGTCTTCCTGATAATACAGTGAAGGTTCTGATCGAAGGAAAGCGCCGCGCGAAGATGCTGAAGTTCACCGATGGTGAGCACATGATCGAAGCGGATGTCGAAGTCATTCAAGAAGGCTCCGATAAGAATGTCGAGACCGAAGCCCTGGTTCGCTCTCTTAAGTCTACTTTCGAAAATTACGTAAAATTGAACAAACGCATTCCTCCAGAAATGCTGATGAGCGTGAACGGGATCGAAGATCCTTCTCGTCTCGGCGACGTGGTAGTGGCTCACCTGAATCTTCGTTTCGAAGACAAGCAGGGTGTGCTCGAAATCATCGATCCGACCAAGCGCCTCGAGCGTTTGCTTGAGCTCATGCAGGGTGAAATCGAAATTCTTCAAGTGGAGCGAAGAATTCGTACCCGCGTGAAGAAGCAGATGGAGAAGTCGCAAAAAGAATACTATCTGAACGAGCAAATGCAGGCGATTCAGAAAGAACTCGGCGAAAAAGACGAGTTCAAAGCCGAGCTGATGGCGATCGAAAAACAGATCAAGACCAAAGCCATGAGCAAAGAAGCCAAAGAAAAAGCGACCAAAGAGCTGAAGAAGCTGAAGATGATGTCGCCGATGTCTGCCGAGGCAACCGTCGTTCGAAACTATATCGACTGGTTGATTTCACTTCCTTGGGGTGAATACACCGAAGACAGTGGTGATATCAAAGCGGCCGAAGATATTCTGAATGACGATCATTACGGTCTCGAAGACGTAAAAGAGCGTTTGCTCGAGTACCTTGCGGTTCGTACCCTGACCGAAAATTCAAAAGGCCAGATCATTTGTTTTCTCGGGCCTCCGGGTGTGGGTAAGACCTCACTGGCGCGATCGATCGCTCGTGCGCTGAACAAGAAATTTGTTCGTGCATCGATGGGTGGAGTTCGAGATGAAGCCGAGATTCGTGGTCACCGCCGCACTTATGTGGGCGCGCTTCCAGGTAAAATCGTTCAATCGCTGAAAAAAGCAGGCTCTTCGAATCCTGTGTTCCTTCTCGACGAAGTCGACAAGATGAGCATGGATTTCCGCGGCGATCCTTCTTCGGCATTGCTCGAAGTTCTCGATCCTGAGCAGAACCATAACTTCGGCGATCACTATCTCGAAGTCGACTACGACCTCTCTAAAGTGATGTTCGTACTGACTGCGAACTCGCTAAGCGGCGTACCTCGTCCACTTCTCGATCGTATGGAAGTGATCACCATTTCGGGCTATACCGAAATCGAGAAGTTCAATATCGCGAAGAAATACCTTCTGACCAAACAGATGGATCAGCACGGGCTGAAAGAGGGCGACATCCTGGTAGATGACGAGGCTTTGCGCGGAGTGATCCGTCTTTATACTCGCGAAGCCGGTGTTCGTAATCTCGAGCGCCTGATTGCCACTCTTTGCCGTAAGGTTGCCAAGAAATTGGTCGACTCGCGCATGGAAACTTCAAAGAGCAAGAAATCAGAGAAAATCGGCGTGATTCGCGTCCGTCCGGATGATCTCGAAGAAATGCTCGGGCCTCCACGTTACCTTCAGAATAAACTCGAAGATAATAACGAAGTCGGCTTGACCAACGGTCTTGCTTACACCGAAATGGGCGGCGAGATGCTTCAAATCGAAGTATCGGTCGTTCCAGGTAAAGGTGCGATCAAGATCACGGGTAAACTCGGAGAAGTGATGCAGGAGTCTGCTTCGACAGCAATGTCGTATGTACGCTCTCGTGCAGAAGCTCTGGGCTTAAGCCCTGATTTCTATCAGAACATCGACATTCACTTGCACGTACCAGAAGGTGCGGTTCCTAAGGACGGCCCTTCTGCCGGTGTGACCATGACAACAGCTATTACCAGTGCATTGATCAAGATTCCGGTAAAGCGGGATGTGGCGATGACCGGTGAAGTAACGCTTCGTGGACGAGTGCTGGCGATTGGTGGTCTGAAGGAAAAACTTCTGGCTGCAAAAATCGCTGGAATCAAGACCGTATTGATTCCTAAGGATAACGTCGCCGATCTGAAGAAGATTCCGATGGAGATCAAAGAAGGAATTCAAATCATTCCTGTCGATCACGTCGACCAGGTTCTTCGTCTCGCGCTCAGTCTCGAAAAACCAGAAGAGTTTCTGGCTAAAGCGGGCGGAGTAGGCGACATCCCGGTCGCGATTCTCGAAAAAGCCAAAGTCGAGAAACGTTCGACTACTGTGAAACATTAGGAAAGTGATGAGGCTGCCACAATGTAGGCAGCTGGAATGAATCTATAAAAATTAAAGGGGCTGCTGGTACTATGTATCAGCAGCTTTTTCCTTTGTATAAGGCTATAAAACTCCAGTTTGAGCTTGGAGTTTGGGTTTGAAGTTTCAGTTCAGTACAGTTGATCCACTGAAGTCTAAAACTATACTGAAACGGAAACTCTAAACTTAAACGGGCTTTCTATTAAGGCGCCCCTGGCACAAAACTCGAAACTTCAGTCACGGTCGCATCCCCATTTTTGGTCTGAATTTCTTTGATCGCAAGATAAGGAATCTCGTCTGCATAGTACGATTCCTTCTGCGTTTGAATCTCGGCGATGAATTTACTGACGTGGCAAACTGCAAAAGTTCCCGCTGCATTGGTGAGGGTTTCGACTGAGCCTTTCAATGTGGTCACACAGTCTTCTACTGCGTGGGTCATGTTCGTTAAAAATGCGTAGGAGTAGGCCTGAGGAATTTCGCCATCCTTAAAGGGTGGAACCGGAGCGATGCCTTGATAAGATTCGGACAGAACTCCGGTAACGGAATCCTTCACCGGATCTATTTCAGTAATTTTTAGAATGTTGTTTAGGCTTTCGACCCTGGTATCGATGGTAAATGTCACCTGGTCGCCCTTTTGAATCTTACCCGGAATGGCAAACGCTTGAGCGCCGATTAAAAAAAGCCCCAGAATAGCGTAAAAATGCATGATCCTTCTCCCTGTGTCTTCATCCCCGAATATGCGTAGTACATAGCAAACATGAGACATTTGATCAACGGATTTAGTGGAGTGCGTTAAAGTGGTTGACTATTTTGGTTTTATATGTTAGGATAATCGAAATTCAGGAGCCCTATGATCAAACTCAAAGTTTTAAGCCTCGTTTTATTCAGCCTTCTTTCACTCTCTGCCGCATCTTTTGCAGATTCGATTGCCGAAGTCGAATCGTTTCAGCCAACGGGCAATGGAGCTACCAAAACGTGTTATTGGCTAAAACTTTCGCACGCGACTGAAGCGCAGCTGGTCGCTGCTTACGGAAATATTAACTATAGCCCTTGCCCAGATTGCTATTTGGCAAGCTACAAGACTTGGGTGGTCTGCCAGGCTGCAAGAACAGTCGGTGATTTTTCTAAAGTAATGGCATTCTCGGATTGTATTCCGTATGAAGCCCAGCAAAACGAAAATTGCGACAGTCAGCCCGAAGTTAATAAGCCTAAAAAGTAATCTCGCAGTAAACTAAAGAGGCATGCTGATGCCTCGTTTACTTCTACTCAGTGTTTTGATGCCGATCCTATGCTTAGGCATTGGTGCGTGTTCGCAGCTTTCGGTTCGTTCGGAGCAAAACTTAAGCAATCAGTCCAAGATCGATCACGAGGTGAGCTGGCTCAAAAGCCTTCAGCTTCCGAGTGGCGCCATTTTGCTTTCGACCGACCGCTCGGCGATCAATCCGTATTTTTCGAATCTCGCGATGTGGGCGCTACTTAAGGCCGATCCGAAGAGCAGTGACGTCGCACGTAAGTGGATCGACTGGTATATCAATCATTTGAATATGCCTGGTTTTTCGGGAGTACCTGGATCGATCTATGACTTTATGGTCAAAGACGGGCGCGAGATGAATCTCGGAACCTGCGACTCTTTTGATTCTTATGGCGGAACTTTTCTGAGTTTGGTCTCGCGTTATTATTCAGTCACCCATGATCGACCGTTTCTCGATTCGAGGCTCGATTCGATTTTGTTGGTGCTTGAGGCCATGCAAAAAACCATCGGCGAACATGGACTTGCGCTTTCGCGCCCAGATTCGCGAGTGGCGTACTTGATGGACAACGTCGAAGTCTGGCGTGGGCTCAAGGACATTTCGCTTACCCTTCAGGAACTCGGAAAGATCAAAGAAGCATTTGAAGCGGAGAATCTCGCGAAAGATTTAGAAAAAGCAATTGAAGTGCGGCTCTGGTCGACATCACTCGGTGTTTATCTTCCATTTGATGGTAGTCCAGCTCCGGATCGAAATGTGTTTTACCCCGACGGAACGGCGCTCGTCTGGCCGATCGTTTTCGAGCTTCCACAAGCGGCTATGCGGAAAGCCAAGTTATGGGCTGATTTTAAGAGTGTTTGGGAGCGGCGTTGGAAGAACGCTTCGGTCGACTTTTTCTCATGGAGTTTGCTCGCTTATACGGCGATGCAGGCTGGAGATGAATCCCTGGCGAACGAGTGGGAGCGGAATTTGCTCGCGAATCACCATCGAAACTGGCCGTGGCACGTGGGTGAGGCTGCCGGATATTTGCTTTATTTGCACGAACGGGTGACTGCCGATGCGCAAAAAGAGCAAAAAAAATCCCCCTGATTCTATAACCAGGGGGACCTACAAAGGTGCAAATCAAAGTTGAATCTTTGAGCTGCTTACTTCTTGATGAAAGAAGCGAGTTCCATCGCGATCAATGAGCCATCGTCGGCTTTACCATTGAGTTTGAGAATTCCATTGGGAACGTGTGCGAAATAAATTTCTTCAGTAGCGGTAGTCAGGTGACAGGCCATGAAAGTTCCTGCTGCTACGGTGATTTGTTCAGAAGCAACGGTTGTTCCTGCAGGTGGGGCTTTCGAAAGCGCATCGCAATTATCCACGATCATATCGTATTGATTGAGTTGGTCGAGAGAGGTGGTCATGGACTGAGTCGAAATGACAGTAGGGCCAACTGCAAGTGTCTGTTTTTCGGTAACCACGCCGGTGTCCTGATCGATCGCGGTAATTTCTTGGGTGTCGGAGACGTTCTTAGCAACGCCGTCTTTGGTGATAGTGACATTATAAGTCGAACTATCGCCTACTGCGGGTGCAGCGAATGCGCTTGCTGAAAAATTGGCAGAAAATGCTGTCAGAAGAATAATAAATGCTGATTTCATGTGGGCCTCTCTCGCAAAATTGCGGTGTTTTTCCGAACCTATTGAAGGGCGTCAATGAAGTCAATTAACCTGCCTAGATTAACAAGAATAATGTGCCGCATAATGGTAAGATCTTGTAATGTCAGTTCTCTTAAGTGTTCACGAGTTAAAACATTCTTTTACTCACCGCGTTCTATTTGAAGGCCTTACCTTTAGCATCAATGAAGGCGAAAAAATCGCTTTGATCGGAAATAACGGTGCAGGTAAATCCACCCTACTCAAAATTCTTGCCGGACAAATGGAGCCCGATTCTGGAACCGTTTCTCGTGGACGCGGTTTGCGCGTGGGCTATCTCGATCAATCGCCAAAGTTTGATCCGAACGTTACCGTTCGTGAAGCCGTTTACGCCGGCATCGAAGACAGTGATGATTGGGCTACGGCCGGAGCTGCCGAAGAAGCGATGTCGCGCCTGGGCCTAAAGAACAAAGAAATTTCTTACGAAGATCGCAAGGTTTCTGATTTGTCGGGCGGTTGGCAAAAGAAGGTGGCACTTGCCCACGAATTGGCCAAACATCCGGACGTACTGTTGCTCGATGAGCCGACCAATCATCTCGATGTCGAAAGTATCTTCTGGCTCGAGAACTTTGTTCAGCAATCGAATCTTTGCATCGTGATCATCAGCCATGATCGCAGGTTCTTGCAGCGTACGGCGAAACGAACGATCGAAGTCGATCGCCGGAATCCCGGTGGAATTCTCAGTGTCGAAGGCGGATTCGATGAGTTTCTGATCGTGAAGGAAAATTTTATTGAGGCCCAGATTTCGCGTGAAGCATCGTTATCGAATGTGCTTCGTCGTGAAATGGAGTGGCTCGCTCGGGGCGCAAAAGCCCGAACCACCAAACAAAAAGCACGTATTGATCGTGCAGGTGATTTGAAGAGTGAAGTTCAGGACCTGAATTGGAAGAACCAACGTCAGTCGGTAAAGCTCGAGTTCGATGCCATGGAGCAAGGACCAAAGAAAATGGTCACCTTAGACAAGGTGAGCAAGCGTTATGGCGACCAGCTATTGTTTGAAAACGTCAATTTGAAGATTACGCCTAAAACCAGACTCGGATTGATCGGCCCCAATGGAGTTGGAAAATCGACTCTGATTCGCATTATTACCGGCGAAGAAAGTCCGTCATCGGGTGAGGTCGAACGTTCGGATCGTCTCGAAGTTTCGTATTTCGAGCAATCGCGCGAAACGCTTGATCCTACGCTTACGGTCATGCGCACCGTTTGTCCTTACGGCGAGACCGTTGAGTTTCAAGGACGTAAGATTCATGTGCGTTCTTACTTGGATCGGTTTTTATTCAGTGGCGGACAAATTGACCAATCCGTTTCTAAATTGTCGGGTGGGGAGCAAGCTCGTTTGTTGCTCGCACGCATGATGCTCAGGCCTTGCAATCTTTTGATTCTCGATGAGCCGACGAATGATCTCGATTTGCAGACGCTCGCCATTCTCGAAGACTGTCTCTGTGACTTTCCTGGCGCCGTTATTCTCGTCACCCACGACCGGGCGTTTTTAGGAGAAGTGTGCAATCAAATGCTTGCCCTTCCACAAATGATTCCGTTTGCTGATATTGATCAGTGGGAAAAATGGTACAAAGAAGAATTAAAGAAAAAGGACAAGTCGAGTGGTTCTTCGATGAACACCCCGACGGGCAAGGCACGTCCGCAAAAAAAGAAGCTCAGTTATAAAGAGCAACTCGAATACGACAAGATGGAGTCGACGCTTTTTGAAAAAGAAGCGAAACTCGGCGTGCTCGAGCAGAGGTCTACCCAATCCGAAGTTCTCACCAACTCGGTAGAATTGACGAAAATTACGGGCGAAATGGGCGTGCTTCAAAGTGAAATTGAGACTCTTTATTCGCGCTGGGCCGAGCTTGAACAAAAGATGAATGAATAGATAAGGTTAGTGGTCGGAAGGCTGTTGTTGTTGAAGCTGGTAGGCTTCAATGACCTGGCTGAGGTGATGAGCATTCGGATAAACCCGTGCCGAAAGGGTGGTGGCTGCGTAAGTCAGCGATAGCACGAATGCGAACGGCAGAATCGTGTATTTTAGAATGGTTCCAAACCACGAGGCTTCGTTGAATTGACCCATCTTTGATTTGAGTCGGGCAGCAAGCAACATTTGAAGTACGCTCTCGGAAATGATCTTCGGAGCTTCGACCATCAAAAAAATTGCAGAGCCAAAGATAACTGCAATGATGACCGCCCCGAGCAGAATAATGATGATTCCTTCGCCACCCTTGGAGCTTCCACCTGAGCTTCCGCTTGAACCGGAGCTTCCGCTCGAACTGTCGCTGTCCCAGAAACCGCTGGCTCCTCCGCCACCCGATTTGCCACCACCTCCCGAAAAAGTGGAGCTCGAAGTGCTGCTGACCGAGTTGCCGGATCCAAAAGAGTTAAAAGTTGAAATGTTGCCGGAGTGAACGTGCTCATCCCGCGCGGTCGATTTTCTTCGTACAAAACTTCGTACGTAGATCCAGGCCAAAAAAAGAAAAATCAAATACGAACCACTGATCGAGGACAAATACCGCACGCTCAAGGACTCGACCTGGTAGAGGTTCAGGATGCCATCGATCGCCATGCCTGAAATGCCGGTAGCAAACAGCATTAAACCCATGTGGGCCCGAACGGGTACGCGATCGACCAGCCAGGCTTGAAAGCGCTTTTGTGTGGTGGCGATGGAAGCTTGCATTATCTTTTTCGCCTGTGTGTCATCGAACTCTGCGGGTTCGGACGCTTTCTTTGAGTCCTTGAATTGAAGTGATCAGCTCATTGGTAATCGGTTGGTTGAGATCGACGATCAGATAACCGAGTTCTTGGTCGGTATGAAGCGTTTGGCCTTGAATGTTTGCGCCGTATTCGGACAAAATCCGGTTGATGTCTTTGAGTACACCCTTGACGTTTTTGTGCACGTTGCTGAGTCGAGTGCAATCGCGCTCGAGTGAAACATCGACTTGCGGAAAGTTAACTCCGCGCAAAGTTGAACCGGTTTTCATGAAGCGAATCAGGGTCGATGCAACTTCGCGGCCGATATTGACTTGAGCTTCTTCGGTTGCGCCACCAATGTGCGGAGTGAGAATGACGTTTTCGAGATTTCTCATCGGAGAAGGGTAGTCTTTGATATTGTTTTCTGGCTCTTCCGGAAACACGTCGAGAGCGCAGCCTGCGATGTGTTTTGAACGAATGGCGGCATCGAGAGCTTGAATATCGACCACATCACCGCGCGAGGCATTAATGAGGTAGGAATTCGGCTTCATTTGCTTGATCTCGGTTTCTCCAATCATTTTGTTCGTGTTGTCGGTCGCCGGAACATGAAGGGTGACGAAGTCTGCGTGGTTGAGCAGTTCTTCGAGGGTCGAAAGTGGCTTGGCATTTCCGAGAGGGAGTTTCGAAATGATGTCGTAAAACACAACGCGCATGCCGAAGGCTTCGGCCAGCATCGAAACCTGGGCACCGATGTTGCCGTAACCGACGATTCCGAGTGTCTTGCCGCGAACCTCAAAGCACTGATTCGAGCTCTTGTTCCAGATGCCTTGGTGCATTTCGTTATTTCGTGATCCGAGTTTTCGAGAAAGCATGACGATTTCAGCGATGACCATTTCGGCAACTGAACGGGTGTTGCTGAATGGGGCATTAAAGACCACCACGCCGTGATTACGGGCGGAGGCGAGATCGACCTGATTGGTGCCGACGCAAAAACAGCCCACGGTCGAAACACTTTTTGCCGCTTCAAAAACCTTGTCTGTCAGGTAGGTTTTGCTTCTGATTCCGAGGACATCGTAGCCCGGCAGTTTTTGGATCAATTCATCTTCCGTCAGGGCGCCTTTCAATGAATCGACTTGAAAGCCTTCTTTAATAAAGAGATCGCGGGCCAAAGGATGGATATTTTCAAGCAACAGTACTTTCATGTCTCTACCTTATCAGATGATTCTCAAGTAGAATAGGCTCATGCCGGTCTTTACAGACAAAAAATTCAAGCTCGCAACGCCTTTTCAGCCAACCGGAGACCAGCCCCTGGCGATCGAAGCATTGGTGCGTGGCTTGAATGAAAAGAAAGCTTCGCAGGTGTTGCTCGGGGTAACGGGATCGGGCAAGACATTTACCATGGCGAATGTCATTGCTCAGGTCAATCGACCGACGCTGATTCTCTGCCACAACAAAACGCTCGCGGCCCAAACGTACTCAGAGTTTCTCGAATTTTTTCCGGACAATGCGGTCGAGTACTTCGTCAGTTATTACGACTATTATCAGCCCGAAGCCTACATTCCGACGACCGATACCTATATCGAAAAAGATTCACAAATCAACGAAGAGATCGACAAACTCAGGCATTCGGCCACGCGTTCTTTGCTCGAACGAAATGATGTCATTATCGTATCGTCGATTTCTTGTATTTATGGTCTCGGTAGTCCCGAGGCGTATGAGGGAATGATTCTGTGGTTAGAAGTCGGCAAAGAATATAACCGTCAGAACGTGCTCAAGAAACTTCTCGAGATTCAATACAAACGTAACGACATCGATTTTCACCGAGGAACTTTTAGGGTCCGGGGTGAAGTGGTTGAGGTTTATCCGGCGTACGAAGAAGATGTGGCGGTCCGGCTCGAATTCTTTGGTGATGAGCTCGAGGCGATTTCGACATTTGATCCATTACGCGGAACCCGCTACGAAAGGATACCGCGAGTGACACTTTATCCGGCCAGTCACTATGTGACGACTCCCGAACACCGCAAGCGCGCGATGGATTCGATTCGAGAAGAGCTTCGTGAACATCTCGGAGTTTTGAATGCACAAAACCGATTGCTCGAAGCCCAGCGACTGGCCCAGAGAACTCAGTATGATCTCGAGATGATGGAGCAGATCGGATTTTGTCAGGGAATTGAAAATTACTCGCGTCACATGACGGGTCGAAAACCCGGTGAGGCGCCGCCCACCCTGATTGATTATTTTCCAGATGATTGGCTTTGTTTTGTGGATGAGAGTCACGTCAGTGTGCCACAGATTGGTGGAATGTATCGGGGCGATCGTGCGCGAAAAATGAATCTGGTCGAACATGGATTCCGCTTGCCGTCTGCTCTCGATAATCGTCCACTTAATTTTCCGGAGTGGGAAGGGATGCTCAATCAGACGATCTACGTTTCAGCAACTCCCGGTGCTTATGAATTGACACTGACTGAAGGCAAATCCGTACAACAAGTGATTCGTCCCACCGGTTTGCTCGATCCGATCGTCGAAGTGCGAGGAGCGCAGAATCAGATCGATGATTTGCTGAGCGAGATTCGTGTGCGGATCGAACGAAACGAGCGCGTGCTGGTGACCACACTGACCAAGCGTTTGTCTGAAGATCTGGCAAAGTATTACACCGAGAAAAAAATCAAGGTCAAGTACCTGCACTCGGATATAGAAACGCTCGAGCGCATCGAAATTCTGCGCGACTTGCGTCTGGGCGTTTTTGATGTCCTGATTGGAATCAATCTTTTGCGAGAAGGTCTTGATTTGCCCGAAGTTTCGATGGTGGCGATTCTGGATGCGGATAAGGAAGGTTTCTTGCGTTCCGAGCGATCGCTGATTCAGACTATTGGTCGCGCGGCCCGAAATTCAAACGGCTTTGTGATCCTTTATGCCGATAAGGTTACACCGAGCATGCAGATTGCTATGGCCGAGACGAAGCGACGTCGAGCGATTCAGGAAGCTCATAATACCGAGCATTCGATTCAACCGACCACGATTCAAAAGAAAATCAGGGATAATATCCGAACTGACGAAGACCAGATTTTAGGACAAGGGCTTTGGCCAAGTGCGGTTGCCAAGGGTGGGGTAAAATCCGGACTGAAAACAGTACCGGGGGCGGCCCCTGATTTGGTCATGCTCGATTATGTCGATGAGTTGTCGCGGGCCGATGCAGTGAAAAATCTTCTCGGTAGTCGCTTCGTGTCACTCGAGAAAATTCCACAGGTGCTTAAGAAAATGGAAGTCGAAATGAAAGAGGCGGCTAAGAACCTCGAATTCGAAAAAGCAGCCGAAATGCGCGATTTGATCAGAAGAGTGCGCTTACTCAGTTTAGAGCTTTAATGCCTTATTCTTTAGCTACAGTCTGCGGTGACGCGGGCTTGGCGAAGATCGGATGCGCAACCTTGATTCAGTGCTTCGTCCTTTAGTCCGGCACAATAGGCATCTTTAGAGTCGAACTCATGCTTACCGGTGGCACAGCCATTTTCAGTCAGGTCGTAGGACATCTTTTCGTTTTTACCGCATCCAGAAGACAATAACGTAGTCGCACCCATCATCATTAACGCAATTAAATTTTTCATCGCCGCCGTTAATATCGTCCGGGCCTACCTGTGTCAATCGGGGAATCGTTTAATTAAACACAATTCATGCTCAAAATTCGGACTTCGCCAGCTCAAAAGCGTCTTGAATGGCTCGTACTGCATCGAGTTCGCCTGCGAGCCGGGCTCCTCCGATCAACGAGTGTTGAATTCCTGCTCTTTTTAGTTTTTCGACCAGGGAATTTTCCGAGAGTTGGCCTGCACAAATGATGACTTGTTGGGCAGTGATGAACCGGCGTTCACCCTGGGTGGGTTTGATCCAAACCCCCTCACTCGTGATTTCTTCATAAGTTAAATCATTCAGGTAAGTGACGCCTTGGTGCTTCAGTTCTTGTCTGTGAATCCAACCCGTGGTTTTGCCGAGTGTGCTGCCCATCGGGGCCTTTTTTCGTTGCAGCAAGGTTACAGTACGGCCTGATTTTTTATGCTTAAATCCTGCGATCAAGCCCGATTTTTCTGCCGGATTGATGCCCCAGTGGGCGAAAAAATTCTTGGAGTTTTCGTCTGTGTCGCTACCGAATTGATAAATGGCTGTAGCGACGTCGATGCCGATTCCGCCTGCGCCGATGATGGCAACGGTATTTGCAGGCGCAATTCCTTCTCGTAAAAACCGGTCGTACATGAAGACGTGAGGAAGGTGATCACCCGGAATTTTGGGTTGGCGCGGAAGGACGCCGGTGGCAACGACCACGTGATCGTATTTTCGCGCAGTATCCGAATCAGGGTTCAGCTCGGAATTCAGAAGGACTTTTCCGCCAAGTCTTACGATTTCGGAATGCCAGTGCTCGATACTCCGGGCGTAATCTTTTTTTCCGGGAATCAGTGCGGCCAGCATGAATTGGCCGCCGAGAGTGCCTGCTTTTTCGTGAACCGTTACTTCGTGGCCCATGCGAAGTAGAACCAATGCCGCATTTAAGCCCGCAGGACCTGCACCCACCACGGCGATATTTTTCGGAGCCGAACTGCGCTTAGAAAAAGTAATCTTCCATTCGTCTTCGAGGCAGGCAGTGGGATTGACCATGCAAGAAGCCAGTTTATTTTGAAAAATATTATCCAGGCACGCTTGATTGCACGCAATGCATGGATTGATTCTCATTGCCTGATTGTTTTTTGCCTTGTTCACAAAATGAGGGTCGGCCAGAAACGGTCGTGCCATTGAAATCAAATCGGCTTGACCATCGGCCAGGATTTTTTCAGCGGTTTCCGGATCATTGATTCGATTCGTCGCGACTACCGGAATTTTTACGTGCTGTCTGAGTTCTGCTGTGATCGAAGTAAATGCCGCATGAGGCACCATCGATGCAATGGTGGGAATCCGGGCTTCGTGCCAACCGATTCCGGAGTTTAACAAGGTGGCACCTGCTTTTTCGATTTCGCGTGCCAGCGAAAATACTTCTTCTCGGGTGGCACCTCCTTCGACCAAATCGAGAACCGAAAGTCTGAAAATGATGATCGAGTTTGGTCCAAGGGCTTCGCGGACGGCGCGAACAATTTCGAGTGCAAAGCGACTTCGCTTTTCGAAAGTTCCGCCCCATTCGTCTGATCGAAGATTGGTTCGTGCGGATAAAAACTGGTGAATGAGATAGCCTTCTGAGCCCATGATTTCGACGCCGTCGTAACCGGCCTGGGATGCATATATTGCTGCCTGCGCGAAATCCCGAATGGTTTTCTTTACGTACCAGCCAGCCATGGCAAACGGGGTAAAGGGTGTGATCGGAGATTTGATTCGAGAGGGGGCAACAGAAAACGGATGATAGGAATAGCGCCCGGCGTGCAAGAGCTGCAGGCAAATTTTAGAGCCGTGGGCATGAACTGCCTTCGTGAGAGTTTGGTGGGCGCGAACCATTTTTAAAGAAGTAAAGGTAGAGCCAAAGGGTGAAAGTTTACCAAGGAGATTGGGTGAGTAGCCGCCGGTGACGATCAGTCCGACTCCGCCGCGGGCGCGCTCGGCAAAGTATTCGGTCAGTCGATCGATGTGCTTCAGGTTGTCTTCGAGGCCGGTATGAATCGAGCCCATGACAAAACGATTGGAAAGTTGGGTAAATCCCAGGTCGAGCGGGGTAAAGAGGCGCGAATATTCCATAGAATTCATTGTATCATTTCAATCGCCGGCTAGCGCTTTTAAAATCATTCGGTTATGATTTTGCCTATGATCAGACCATTTATTTCGTCTCTTTTTCTCGGGCTTTTGCTTTTATTACCCGTCGTCAGTCAGGCCTCTATTTTTAAATTTCGCCTTCTCGCCGAGCCGGCTTCGTTTGACTGGCATCAGGCAACCACGGCCGTCGAAACTCCCTTGATGATGAATCTTATGGAAGGGTTGACCGAAATTGATAAGAATTTAAAACCGGTTCCTTGCGCTGCAGAAAAAGTCGACATCAGCAAGGATCAGAAGACTTACACCTTTACCATTCGAAAAGGGGTAAAATGGTCGGATGGCGTGCCGCTGAAAGCTCAGGATTTCGTTGAAGGCTGGAAACGACTTCTCGATCCTGCCACTGCTGCTCCGTATGCTTATCTTGCCTTCGATTTGGTGGGTGCGGAAGAATTCAACAAAAAGAAAACCACTGATTTTGCAACGGTAGGTGTGACCGCAAAAAACGACATGACTCTGGTGGTGACCCTCAAGAAGCCAGTGGCTTACTTTCAATACCTGGTCGGTTTTTGGCCAATGTTTCCGGTCCGTAAGGATCTCATCGATAAGTTTGGTGCTCAATGGGCGACCGCCGGAAAAATGCAGACGATCGGTGCGTACAATCTCGATAGTTACCAGAAGCAAAACAAGATCGTCATGAAGGCCAATCCGTTTTATTGGCGGAAAATCGGAAATGTAACCGAGGCCGTGGCTCAGATCATCAAAGACAGTTCGACCGCAATGAATGTGTTCAAGGCTGGCGGTATTCAGATGATGCAGGATTTTTCGCCCGATGATCTGAAGATGGCCCGTCCGATGCCCGAGTATAAGACGTTTCCGTATTTGAAAACGTATTACCTGGCGTTTCGGGTAAAGGGCTCGGTTGCTGAAAACGTCAATTTCAGGCAGGCGATTGCTCATGCGATCGACCGTAATTATCTCTTGAGTATCCTGAATGGTTCGCAAAAAATGGCGACTTCGTTCATTCCTCCTCGCGTGGTAGGCTATGATCCAAAGCTCAGTGTTCCTTTTGATGTAAAGCTCGCAAAAGAATATTTGAAGAAGTCGGGCGTTGATCCGAATCAGGAAATCGTCATTGCTGCTGCAAACAGCGATCGTCCGCGAATTGTTTGCCAGGATATTCAAAGTGATCTGAAGAAAAATCTGGGGTTGAATGTTCAGATCCAGCTAGTCGAGAACCGTATCTTCAGGAATGAATTATTAACCCACAATCATCCCCTGATGCTCATGCGTTGGGCGGGCGACTATCCGGACGGCGACTCGTTTCTCGGGCTCTTCGAAACCGGAACAGGTAATAACATGACCCACTTCTCGAATGATAAGTTCGATGAAAACATGAAGAAGGCGCGCGAAGATTGGAACACTCTGAAGCGCGACAAGCTCTATAAAGAAGCCCAGGAAGTGCTGCAATTAAAAGAAGCGGCGATCGTTCCGCTTTATTACGAAGAGAACGAAACCCTGGTCAGCAAGAGCGTAAAGGGATTTTATCTGAATCCGATTGGTTACTTTTTTATCAAGGAACTGACGCTTTAGATTTACGGAAGTTTGAATCCGAAGATCACGCCATCATGCGAGGCTCCGCCGTAAACCGTTGCTCCGTAAAGAATGCCGTTTGAAAGGCTTAAACCACCTGTAGGATACGCCCCGTCTTTTCCTCCGGTGAAATTATAAAGCACAGTAGGGCTGCCTCCGGTAACCGGAATGCTGAAAAGCCTTCCTTGATTGCTGGTTGCGTTTCCGCCAGTCATGGTCTGGCCGTATAATGTAGTGCCATCATCGGACAAGATCAGAGAGCAATCGGTACCAGAACCGTCATCCAAAGAGAAGTTATGCAGCTTGGTAAAACTTCCGCCTGCCGACGGCATGCTGAAGATTGCGCCATTATGAGTCATCCCATCGCCCTGGGTGATTCCATATAAGGTACTTCCGTCCGACGAGATTGCCAGTTTTCCCTGAGGATATTGTCCATCGACCGTCAAATGAAAATGATGAAGTACAGCAAGTGTTGCATCGCAGTTATTGGTCGCGCAACTGTAGACGGTGCCGTCTCCATTTGCTCCTCCGTACTCGGTGCTTCCGTAGATGGTGCTACCGTCAGGAGAGAAGACTAATGAGCCAATCGGAGTTTGACCGTCCGGTCCCGAAAAACTGTGAAGTAAAGTATAGCTTGCATCGCAATTCGCCGCGAGACACGAGAAGATGGCGCCATTGGCGTTTCCTCCTCCCATGGCGGTTACACCATAAAGGGTGGTTCCATCGTTCGAAAGTGTGAGAGTGGTATAAGGGTTAGCGCCATCGTCACCTGAAAAGGTATGAATGACACTAAAGGTTGCTGCGCAATTCGCAGCCAAACAGCTGAATAGGGTGCCCATGCTGCCTGCTCCACCTGCTCCAGTGGTTCCGTAAAGTGTAGTTGCGTCCTGAGATAACGTCAGCCCACCGTAAGGTGAACCGCCATCATTTCCACCGGTAAAGTCATAAAGGGTGGCTAAAGTGTGATGACAATGATCTTTGTCACAAGAGAAGATGTTTCCTTGGCCATTGGCGCCACCTGCTGACGTCATGCCGTACAGGGTTTGACCTACAATCAGTAGCTTGGAATAAATGGGATTAGTTCCGTCCGTTCCTGTGAATTGAACCAGTTTTCTAAAATCCGGTTGTGCGGTCGATTGCCCGAAAATATTACCGAGGTTGCTGACGCCTCCGTTATAGGTCATGCCAAAGAGTGCGCTTCCGTCTGGTGAAATGACGAGGCTGTTACTATAAGGCACGGAATAATTTCCGTCGGTACCATTGAATTCGTGCAGGATGGCCAGGGTGGCGTCGCAGTCATTTACTGAGCAACTATAGATTTGTCCGCTTCCGTATGTGCCGCCCGATATAGACATTCCGTAGAGGAATTGATTGTCTGGAGAAAGGACGACGTTCGCGCCGGCATTGTATCCGTCGTCGCCATTAAAGCTGTGAACTAGGCTCAGGGTGCCTACGCAATTGCTGCTGGAACATTTAAAAATGGATCCTTCGCTATTGTCACCGCCGGCCGAAGAAGTTCCGTAAAGAGTGCTGCCGTCGGATGAAAGCGTGAGGGTACCGTAAGGGGTTGAGCCCACGGTGTTATCGAATGCATAAGTGGTCAGCGTCGAATCGCAGTTGTTGGTTGTACACTGAAACAATACTCCCATTCCGCCTGTTCCGCCAGCGCTGGCAAAACCGAAGAGTTTGGTTTCGTCCTGAGAAAGCGTGATGTTTCCAAAAGGCATTTTACCGTCTAGGCCTGAAAAGCTATGTAAGGTGACCAGAGTCGAGTCGCAATTGTTTGCCGCACACTTAAAGATATTGCCGAAACTATGGTCGCCGCCCATATAGGTCATTCCGTAAAGTGTGCTTCCGTCTGAAGAAAGGGTGAGGTCGCCGAAAGGAAGGTTTCCGTCCGTTCCGTCGAAGCTATGAAGGTTGGTCATCGTTGCATGGCAATTGTCGACTGCGCAGCTAAAGATGTTTCCGTTGCCGGTCACTCCGCCCGATTGGGTCATTCCGTACAAAAGAGTTCCATCATGAGAAAAAATCAAGCTTCCATAGCCAGCTGCGCCATCGACTCCTGCAAAATCATGGAGCACGGTCATGGTTCCGTCGCAGTCACTGGTTGAGCAACTAAAAATTGTACCCATTCCGTTTGCGCCACCACTGTAGGTCATGCCGTAGAGTTTTGCGCCATCGCCAGAAATCAGAAGTCCGCCGCCCGGATAAGTTCCATCTGCCGAAATTAGACTGTGCATGTTCAGGAACGAAAAAAATGGAGTGGCGGTAGGGGTCGGGGTTGCTGTGGGCGCTGGGGTTGAAGAATCAGTAGTGACTTCGATGGTGACGTTGCCTAATCCCCCCTTTTTTGCCGAACAGCCCATGGCAAAAACAGTGAAAACGAGAAAGCCTGCTTTTAAGATCGTAAAATGGTTCGGTTTCTTTGCGTGCATTTAGTAAGGTCCCCTATAGGACCATTATGCCTGATCATTTTAATCGGTCATTAAAATGTTAGCAAATCTGAATATTTATGTAACTAGATGATATTTCTATTTAATTAAATCAAGGATTTCTCAAAAATCGCGTATTTCTTAGAAGGGAGCGCTCCGCAGCGTTCAATGAGGCGTACGGTAGGCTTATTGTCTTCGAGGACCCAACCCATGTCCGAATATTCAAAGCCCAGCGCTTTTGAAACCTGGCTTTGTTTCCAGAGCATGACACCATCTAGCCCCATGTGGCGGAACTTCTTTTTGACTCCGAGGTAGCCGATTCGAAAGCCTTTGATCTTCGAATTTTTCAGGATCATTTTAACTGCTCGAATCAGTTCGTTCCTTTTTGATCCGGGCTTGGGAACCATGTTTTCAAAAATATTCGGAACGCCACCGAAGAATGCGGCGGGCTCGCCTTTAACATAGACGAACACAAACAATTTCTTGTTCATGACCAGTTGCATATCGTCCAGGATCTTGTTGAATTCCTTTTCTGTGAAGGGAACAAAACCGAAATTATCATTCCAGGCGTCATTGTAGATCTCGAACATTTCTTTTTTGCGGACTTTAAGCGGGCGCTCGCCCCAAGTTTCGAGTTTGACATCATAACGCTCGATGATTTTTTTCGACAAACGATCGAGGTTTTCCTGAATTGAATTCTGCTGAACAGAGATTTCCCATGAAAGGACGTTTTTCTTCACCTGGTATCCTGCGGCCTTGGCAAGATCTTGGTAATAAGGTTTGTTGTAATGATAGTAAATGACCGGACGGGACTGAAAACCTTCGATCAAAAAGCCTGGCGTGGCCTCATTCATCGGAAAGCTCTGTGGCCCGCGAATCGCGGTCATTCCTTTCGAGCGAACCCAGCCTTCGGCGGCCGCAAACAGTGCCTTCGCGACTGAATCGTCCTGAATGCATTCAAAGTTTCCGAAGAAGCCCAACTTTTCTTTCCAATGCGAGTTGTAATTCTTATCGATCATGGCATTGCAGCGGCCCACGATGCGGTCACCCTGCATGGCTAGAAACTGTTGCGATTCTCCGTGTTCGAAGAAAAAGTTACGGGGTTCGAAATAGCCCACCATGCCCAGCAGTTTAGAGCCCAGATATTCGTAGTCGAGCAAGGGAATGTACTGGGGATCGTTTTGGTAATGGCTCCAATGAAAATCAACGAATTGCTTAAGTAGCTTAAGATCAGACGGAGACTGATTTGAGAACGAAATGATTCGGGTTTTTTCCATATATTAGAAATACCCAACAGACTGAGAAGCGTCAGTAAAAAAAGAAGAAGGCCGGGGCGACTTTCGTCACCCCGGCTTCCTTCATCTCTCTATTTCTCTCTTGCCCGTCTTTGCTACGGTTTGTGTAAGACAGTTTCTACACGAATTTAGTTTATTAGGCAAGAAGAAAATTAAATGATTTCGATTTAATAAATCAATATCGTTAACTCGTTGTAATGTTTAAGAATAACCAATTAATGACTTGCGAACCGGAGGCATCAGTATTTGAATGAGACCATGCTGAAAACTCTCGCACCCCTTTTCTTGAGCCTTCTTTTTATTTCGAACGTCCAGGCTGCAACTCCTTATCGTTTGGGGATTGTTCTAGTGGTCGACCAGTTTCGCGCCGATTACCTGATGCGCTTCAAGGATGAGTTCGTCAAAGCAGGTGGGGCGACCGGGGGCTTTCGTTTCCTTATGGATCAAGGCGCTTACTTTCCACTCGCAGATCATGAGTTGTTTCAGAATATGACAGGCCCAGGCCATGCAGGAATCTTGTCGGGTTCTTATCCCTATCGAAATGGAATCAGTATCAATGCCTGGTTTAATCGCGAAAAGGGGCGTCCGGAATATTGTGTCGAAGACGAATCGGTAAAGTTGATCGGTTCAGACGGAGCGCTTGCCGATAAAATGGGAATGTCTCCCAAGAATTTTAATGCAACCACCCTGGGAGACGAACTGAAGAACGTCGATCGTCCTTCGCGAGTGGTTTCGGTGGCAATCAAGGATCGCGCAGCAGTTTTGTTGGGCGGCAAGCGTGCGGACATTGCGGTCTGGCTTGAAGATAAATCCTGCCAGTGGGTATCAAGCTCGTTTTACGTAAAAGAACTTCCGGAATTCGTAAAAGGCGAAAACAAGAAACTCAAAGAGCTTTCGGATAAGACGATGGACTGGGGCCCCTATCATTCTGCGAAGTATTGCTCTACAGAATCTTTACAGACGCCTTGGGGAATTCAAAAAACTTTCGACCTTGCGCTTGCGGCAGTGGATGGATGGAAGTTAGGGCGTGGAAATGACGTCGATCTGCTCGCGGTGAGTCTTTCGAGCCATGACTACCTCGGGCATCGTTTTGGTCCAAATGATTCAAACTTAAAAGAAATGACCCTGCAGGAAGATAAGAAAATTGCAGCGTTTCTTCAGGAAATTGCAAAACGAGTGCCGGGCGGCATGAAAAATGTGTTCGTCGTATTGACCGGCGATCACGGAATTCCTCCGAGTCCTAAGAACCTTCCGAAAGAAAAAATTCCTGGCGAAAATGTCGACCTCAAGCTCATTACCCAGTCTATTGAAAGCGCAATGACCGATAAGTTCGGAAAACCACATTCGGGAAAATGGGTCGAGAGCATTGTCGAGCTCCAAGTCTACTTCAACGCTGACTCAATGACTTCGGCTAAAATATCTCCGGCTGATGCCGTCACAGCCATTCGACCAAAAATGCTCAAGGAAAAATATATTGATCAGATTTGGGCTCGCGACGAGATTATGTTTCAAAGAAAAGTGCCTGCGGGCGAATATGGCCGGGTCTTGGATCGGACGCTTTCGCTGCGGAGCGGAGACATGTTGCTCGTGCTGAATCCGTTCTTCTATAGTGACACCTATCCGATGACTCACATGACCCATTATTCTTACGATCGTTTTGTGCCTTTGATTCTTTGGGGAAAAACTTTCAAGCCCGGAACTTACCGTCAAATTGTCCGCATTGTCGACATCGCACCAACGCTGTCGTCAATTCTTGAGGTCATTCCGCCTGCTCAATCCGAAGGTCGAATTCTTACAGAAGCCTTGCGATAAGATCAAAAAAGGATAAAGATTACTGAATATGATTCACTCTGCAAAAGTTAAAAGCCTGATTCAAAAAATCTCGATACTCTCTCTTGCGGCTCTGCCGCTTTCCACCTCTTCCTGGGCTTCTGCTTCTGCAGGCCAGTCGCTGAAGTGCGATAATGTCCCAGCGCTGATGAGTGTGTTTCTGAGCAACCACTTTTCAGTGAATCAGCTGAACAAGGATGTAAAGGAACATACGATCGCGCTGTTCATGAAGTTTATCGATCCGAACAAGCAGTTGCTCTATAAAAAGGACGTCGAGCAGACTAAAAAGCAGCTGATGGATCTTTTTGATACCGTGAAGAACGGAAATTGCGCAGCTTTGAATCAAATTGCGTCGACGCTGACTGCCCGGGCAGAAGAAAATGCAAAGATTGTTGCTGAGCGCCTGAAAGGCGATTTTAAGCTCGATGATAACACCAAGTATCAATCGGACACCAAAAAGCGCGATTATGCAGTAGATCTCGAGCAAAAGAAAAAACTAATGGATGCTGCCATGCAAATTCAGGTCGCGACCATCATGGCGGGTGACGTAAAGCTCGATAAGGCCAAGCAGCAATTGACCAAGCGCTATGACTTATCGGTAAAGCGCACGAAAGAAATGGATTCATCAAAAATGATCAATCTGTTTGCCGAGTCGTTTGCGCATGCACTCGATCCGCATTCGGATTATTTTTCACCCGAACAGTTGGACGAATTCAGAATCAATATGAATCTTTCGCTTGAAGGAATCGGTGTGTCGCTCAGTTCTGATGATGGGTACACGACCGTTCAAGAAATCATTACTGGCGGCAGTGCCGATCGCGCCCATGCGCTCGAGCCTAAAGACAAGATCATCTCGGTTGCGCAAGACGGAAAAGAAGCCGTGAACATCATTGATATGGATCTTTCGGATGTGGTTAAAATGATCCGCGGAAAAAAGGGCACGAAAGTAACCTTGGCCGTGGTTCGTTCGAAAGGCACGAAGAGCGAGACTTTCAATGTCACTCTGGTTCGCGACAAGGTGGACATGAAAGAGCAGGCTGCTAAAATCTCTTATCAAACTCGTAAAGTGGGCGATCAGACCTTCAAGATCGGTTTGATCGATCTGCCTTCTTTTTATGGCGGTTCAGACAAGAACGCCCGCGATTGTTATTTGGATTTGAAAAAACTCGTCGAAGAAGCGACTGCCAAGAAAGTCGATGGAATCATTCTCGATCTGACTACGAACGGTGGCGGATTGTTGCAGGACGCAGTTCGAATCGCAGGAATGTTCATCAAGACTGGTCCGGTGGTAGCGACCCAGGATGAGAAGAAGAATCGCGAAATTCTCGCGGATGAAGATGCCAAGATCATTTACAACGGGCCTCTCATGTTGATGACCACTCGTCAAAGCGCGTCTGCCTCAGAAATTCTGGCTGGTGCCATGAAAGACTATAAGCGTGCACTGATTGTGGGCGGTGACCACACTTACGGAAAAGGAAGTGTTCAGGTTTTGAATCAGCTTCCTGCAGGTTTAGGTGCGATGAAGCTGACTACCCAGATGTTCTTCCTTCCTGGGGGCAATTCAACTCAGAATATCGGTGTATCGGCTGACGTAGCACTGCCTACCTTCCTCGATACCGATGATATGGGCGAGCAGTATTCGGACTATGCGCTTCCACCATCAAAGACAGCGCCTTTCATTCAACTCGACGCTGCCCAGTCGAAGAACCCAGCCGAAATATGGAAGCCGATTTCTTCCGATGTCGTCGGTGTGCTGAAAGAAAAATCAGCAAAACGGGTAGCAGCCAATCAAGAGTTTAAGGACATTCAGAAAGATCTGGATGAGGCCAAGAAAAACGAAGGTTGGATCAAAGTTGCTGACATTCTTCAGCGCTCGAACAAGGAAAAAGACAAACGTAAGGATCGTAAGGAAAAAGCGACTACGGCAAAAGGCCGCCAAGAGCTTTGGTTGAAGAATCCACTCGTTCAAGAGTCGATCAATATCATGCAGGACTGGCTGAGCTATTCAAAAGAGCATCTGACCCTGAAGTAGATCGCTTATTCACCTGAGAAAATAATTTCGTCTGGCACTTCACCCGGGTTTACCGCGGTGGAGTGCGGGCCTGAAGCTTTCGAACTCGATGAAGTCGATTCGCGGGGTGCACGGGGATGGTCATCCGATGAAATTCGTTTAGGACTTTCACCCTCGCCCTCGGGTCTTTTTCCGGCACGTTGCGGAGGAGTATCTGATTCGGCGTACGGGTTCTTTTTTTCTGGGGTATGAATCGTGACTTTTTCGCGAGCCTCGGCTTCCGATTTTAGCTTCCTCGAAGTCTCTTGAACTTTTCGCAATCGGGATTGATCGACGTAGGTGCGTGAGATTTCTGCCGCCGATCTTGAGCCGTCCGAACGTGCAATTTGCTCAAATAGGCTAGGCTCGTCCGCCCGGGCAAGGTCGCCTAAAGATTCAACTGAAATAATGATGCCAATTAATAACAACAGTTTAAAAAACACTTTCATATTGCCCAGTATACCAGATGCTCTTATCCTTAAAGAAGGGGGATTTTATGAGGGGTGCAATCCAGGGGTTCATTTTTTGCTGTTTGCTATGTACGAGCGTCGAAACTTTGGCGCAAACCAGTACGAGTACCAACACGAGTACCGGGGCGGGTACCACGATCAACATTCCTTGTTTAGGCTCGGATGGCTCGGTTAAAAACGCGAGCGGCGGTTCGGTCTGTCCGGCGATCCTTCAGAAGTGCTCCGTCATTCGGGATGCCATCAAGAAGGGCTTGGCTGATCAGCTCTCTCAGAAAATTACCGCTTATTATAAGCAGCAAAATATCAGCCAGTCTGCCAAAGATGTTGGCGTAAAGGGCACCCAAGGCGCAATGGGAAGTAGCCCGACCAATGCACCGGTGTGTAGTGTGGTCGGACAGAAAGTTCAGACTTCGACTAACCCTCCGAAAGATTCTGAAATTTCTTCACAAATTTTGGGAGCGCAAGCGAGTTGCGGAACGAAGCCGCATTTTAGAATGTCCCGATGGGGTGAGAATCTCGATCCGAAAGTTCACCTCGATATGAAATTCGATAACTCGCATGGTACGCAGTGGATGGCGTATATGAATGCGGCTTATATCTTTGCAATTAAAGCAGCCGCTCACGATGTGGTGAGTGCGATCAAGCCAGACCTTTCGAATATTGGTGACAATATTTCGAGTGCGGATTCGGCTGTGGTTGCGACTGCACTTAAAACTCTTTCGGATGCAATTGCAGGCTTGAATGCGGCTTCGCAGGCAAGTTGTACGAGCGCGACGGATGTGGTGAATAAGTGTTTGAACGGCGGAATGGCAGTGACTGACCCGGCGCAAAGACTTTGTAACTTGGTGCAAGCCGAATTGCTCATCAATAGCGGTACCGTTGGAAACCTTTTGGTTGCGGGCGTGATCACCAAAGCGCAAAGCATTTATGACCAGAAAGTATCTCCGATTGTTTCGGATTCCGCGGGCGACACAGACATGAATGCGTTAAGCGGAATGTGCGGAGGTTTTGCCTTAAACCACAAACATATCGAACCGGTGGTGGGGTTGCTCAGCCCAATCACCGTACTTCAGGGATGGTACGAGCCTGACGGTCATACGATGTACAAAATGTATTCAAATCGTATTGCTGCTGCAGTGACCGGTTCGTGCATGACCGACGGCAAGACGATGGGAACACTCGATGAATCGGGTGACAACGAAGTTCTCGATGGCGGTGGTGGGCATAAGGCATACCGAGCCGAATTTGCAAGTGATGCAAAAGGTGCAAATCCTTCGGTTAACCCCACTGCTTGTATCTTCTCGAGCAATGCAGGGCCAACCCAATCGTGTTCGGTTTATTCACCTTACTATGGGTTTGCGGGCGTAATCGAAAAGAAAATCAGGGTCGATATCTGTCGTCAGAAAACCAGTACCAATGATGCAAACGTGTGCGACAAGCTTGAGGATAGCGACGGAGATAGCTCTCCGAATATCACAGCAAGTTATGTGGCTACAGACACGTCTACGGGTAATTGATGAATCGGGGGGATTTATTTATGAAAAAACTAATTTTATTGTTGGCGGTAATGCCAGTAAAATCGATGGCGTTTGATATTTATGCAAACACTCAAAGTCCGGTCGTACCGAAGTTTGGTATGGTCTGTCTGGGGTTGGATGGGGTTCCGATCGCAGAAAACACTCCCGCTTATTCTGCTTGTTGCGATAACGGTGTTGCGAAGAATTTTGATGCAACGAATCCGGCGCCCGACATTTGTAAGGGCTTGCAAACCACCAAGACGGATGCCCAAACCGGGGGTGGCGGAAATTTGAATCTCGCGAATCAGGTGCTGGCTGCAGTCAGTAACATGGATGGATCAGATACCAACGGTACCGGCGGAACGAAAACACCGCCGAAAGTGAATCCGAATAATCCACACGCGCAAACCTCGGGATACACCGCGGGCGGAGCCTCGGGTGATGGCGCGGGAGCGTTTAATCCGTTAACCGGAGCGGGCGGCAAGAGCAATCTGGGCGGCGCATTTGGTGGCGGGGGTGGCGGTGGCGGTGGAGGTAATCTCGGCGGCAATCTCGGAAGCACATCAGGCGATAAAGCCGCTGGAAATCCAGAAGCAAGTGGTCCAAATTCTGCAGGCGTTTATACCCATGTTGATAAACCAGGTGGCGGTGCTTCTGGCGATATTTCGGTAAATCCGGGCGATACCAGTGAAATGAAATTCAGCGGTGACGGCAGCGGAAACGGTGATGGCAGCGGTTACGCCAATGGTAACGGCAACGGAAATGGCGCCGGTGGTGCGGGTAACGGAGACGTGGTCGGAAGTTCAATTGATCCTGCCGACTATTTCAATTTAACCAAGCCCGGTGATGACATTTTTGTACTGGTTCACAAAAAGTATCAGCAAAAATCTCCGAAAATGGCAGCCGCCGAAGCGCCTAAAAAGTAACTTTTCAGTTTCAATTTTGTGAGCGATGCTGGGCAAATGACAAATTCAGCTCGCTCACAAAAAATTTCCATCCTGAATGCAGCGGTGATCGTGGCCGCCCTCGGGTACTTTGTTGATATTTACGATCTTCTCTTGTTCAGTATTGTTCGGATTCCAAGTCTAAAGGATATCGGATTTGCGGGCCGCGAACTCGAGTTCGGCGCCACCCTGAACAATATCCAAATGACCGGTCTGATGATCGGGGGAATTATCTGGGGCGTGCTGGCCGACCGCAAAGGCCGCCTCTCGGTTCTTTTCGGATCCATCTTTCTCTATTCGGTGGCCAATTTACTAAACGGCTACGCCGGAACTTTTACGGAATATGCATTTTGCCGATTCTTTGCGGGCCTCGGCCTTGCGGGAGAGCTCGGTGCTGGCATTACACTGGTTTCGGAAGTGTTGCCCGCAGGGCTTCGCGGCTACGGAACCATGCTGGTTGCGACTGTAGGAGTTTCGGGGGCCGTTTTCGGAGGGTGGATTGCTCAAACCTTTGATTGGCGATTGGCATTTAAGATCGGAGGGCTTTTGGGCTTTCTGCTTCTCTTGCTTCGGATCAGTGTGGCGGAGTCTCATATTTTCGAACAGGTTTCTCAATCGAAGGTCAGTCGCGGAAACTTTCTTCAGCTTTTTACTTCGAAGAGTCGGTTTACCCGCTTTATTTATTGTATTCTTGCGGGGGTACCGATCTGGTATGTCATTGGAATTCTGATCGTTAATGCGCCTGAGTTTGCGCGTTCGCTCGGTATTGCAGACGCGGTATCCGGGGCCAAAGCGGTGATGTACGCTTATGGCGGTTTTATATTTGGTGACTTCGCGAGCGGGTTCCTGTCTCAGTTGATGAAGAGTCGTAATCGGGTGCTTCGCATTTTCATCGTCCTGAATCTCATTACTTCCTTTTATTACTTGTTCGGGTTGCAGGGGGTCTCGGCAAATTATCTCTATGGCATTTGCTTTACCTTGGGGGTAACCGCAGGATACTGGGCGGTAATTATTTCGATGGCGGCCGAACAATTCGGTACCAACATGCGCGGAGTCGTTACGACGAGCGTGCCCAACTTCATCCGATTTTCATTGGTACCGATGAATTTCTTTTTCTTGATGGCCAAGGGATCATTCGGACTTTCGACCTCGGCTCTGGTGATCGGGGTCGTGGTTTCCTTGATCGCAATTTTTTCTGCTTTTCAGCTGAAAGAGACTTTTGGACGCGATCTGGGATTTCTCGAGCATCATGAGTAAGAAAAAAGTCCAAGTCTGGATCGCCTGTATCAGCAAAAATGAAGAACTGTCTTACCTGATGTTCAAACTCGTTCCGAAAAGGGGCGAAGGATGGCATCCGGTTACCGGTGGAGTCGAAAAAGGCGAGGAGCTGTTGGTTGCGGCAAAACGCGAGACCTGCGAGGAAACCGGAATACCAGAAGACGCTGGAACCTGGGTCGATCTCGATTTTTCGTATTCCTTCGAAGGCCGGTGGGGCAAGGCCGAGGAACATGCATTCGGTTTAATTCTGAAGGGTAGCAAGCCGAAGATTACGCTCGATCCGAAAGAACACACGGATTGTAAATGGGTTTCGTTTGAAGAAGCGAAAAAGGCTCTTGGATTTGAACCTCAGCGAAGTGCGCTCGAATTGCTTTCATGTTATTTTAAAAAACATGGCGCTTCATGACAATACGGTCAGTGCACGATTGGATGACCTGGATTGGTCGAAGTTTCTTACTTACGCCGCCCAAGAAGCACGTACACCCTACGGCAAACTTAAAATCCAGCAGTTAAATCAAATTGAGAATTTTGCGAGTACTCCCGAGCGTGCGCAAGAACTACAGCTCGAAACCCAGGAAGTATATACCATTGTCGATCGCGAGGCCTTGTGGGGTCCGCTCAGATCACTCGAAGAAATTCACGATGAACTCGAGAGTTTAGAAAAGGCCGGAGTGCTCGATGTCGCCGGACTGGCGCGACTTCGGGGATGGCTGTATTGCTTTGATGCTTGGAACCATTTTCCAAAAGAACTTGCCGGCAAGACTTTCAAGCAGGCATTGGCCCAGGTTTTTGATCCACACGAAGGGATTCGAATTCTAGATCGCGTGTTGACTCCGACCGGCGAGATTTCTGAAAAGGCTTCTCCCAAACTACATACGCTGTTGACTCAAACACGCGAGCTAAAACGAGAGATTTCTTCTCGTATGGAATCGCTGACTCGCGAGTACGCATCGCGCGGAGTGCTTCAGGAAAAATATTCCGATGTCCGTGATGGGCATTACGTGTTGCCGGTAAAAGTTTCGGACCAAAGCAAAGTCGAAGGTCGGGTGGCCGAACTTTCAGTCAGCAAGCAGACCGTTTTTATCGAGCCTAAAGAAGTAGAACAGCTTCAAACCCAGCTCAGACGTCGCGAAGCCGAAGCGTCCGAAGAGATTTTTATGATCTTGCTTGGCGTTTCGAAGCAGCTGCATCCACTCCAGGCTCAAATCGCCGCTTCAGTGCAACTCGTTTCTTATTGGGACGCGGTTCAAGCCCGTGCCCGTCTGGCCAAGCGTTACGGTGGAAAACCTATTACGCTCAGTCCCGAGCGGCATTGGGTATTGCACGATACGGTGAATCCGATTTTGTTTTGGAATATCGAAGAGTCGAAAATTGTTCGGAATACACTCGAACTCTATGCTCCCCAGCAGATGATTCTCTTATCGGGCCCGAATACGGGCGGAAAAACGGTATTACTGAAGAGTTTGGGATTATCGGCAGTGACCGCACGAACCGGTTTCTTTTACCCGGGTACCGGAAAACTGCTCGTTCCGTTTTTCGATTCATTCTTTGTCGATTTGGGTGATCCGCAATCGATCGAACAGCACGTTTCTTCTTTCTCGGGCCATGTGGCGAAGATGAAACGCATTCTCGAAAACATCGGGCCGCGCAGTCTGGTGCTCGTCGATGAAATGAACTCGGCGACTGATCCCGAAGAAGGTGCCGCGCTCGCGCTTGCATTTGTACAAACCGTACTTGCGGTCGAAGGCGCAACTTTGGTGGCCACCACTCATGATCCTAGGCTAAAAGCCATGGGGGTGACCAACAAACGGGTGCTCAGTGCCAGTATTTTATTTGATGAAGAAACCATGCATCCCACTTACCGCGTGGTATTTGGTGCACCGGGGCGCTCTCGTGCACTCGAAACCGCCGAACGGTTGGGAATGCCCAAGGCCGTTCTCGATTTGGCCAAAAGTTTTCTCAGTCAGGAACATCAGGGGTTCGAGTCGGTGCTTCAGCAGCTTCAATCCCAACTGGGTACAGTAGAAAAAGCCCGTGCCGAAGCCAATCACTTCCGTGAAGAAGCTGAAAAGTTAAAACTCGAGTGGGAAGAAAAAGTTCAAAAAACAGTGCAGGATTCGATCGAGAAGGCCCGCCAGAAACTCAAACACGTGCTCGAACTTGCCCAAATCGAGGTTCGCGAGACGGTCAGAAAAATTCAGTCGACCAAGAGTCACAAAGGGCTTGATGAAATTCGCCGCGAATTGAATGACTCGTTCGAGCAGGGCGAGAAGCGAATTGATTCGGCGGTGTCTGAGGCAGCGCCCGAGTTCAATGAAGTTCTGGCCAAAACGGATGAAGTCGCCGAGGCGGCTCCCACCTTCGAAAAAGGTTCCTGGGTTCGGGTACCGAAATGGAAAAGTGTCGGACAAATCACCGAGTGGGACGGCAAGCGTGGCAAGGTGGCGCTCGGGCTGAATCAGACTACCGGTTTTGGAAAAGCCTTTATTGTCAGTGTTTATCCCATCGAAATGGAACTTTTAAGCGAGCGTGAACTTCGAACGGTGCAAGGGGCAAAGACTTCCGCTAATCAAGCGGTCGGAATTAAAACCGTGGGTAAGATCTCGGTTCAAACCGAGTCGGTGGGGCATGTTCCAGAGCAAATCGATGTTCGGGGTCAACGTCTTGACGAAGCCTTACATGAAGTTCAAAGCTACGTTGACCGTGCTTTTCGCGCCGGGAGGGCTGAAGTGACGATTATTCACGGTTTGGGCACAGGGGCGCTGCGAGAAGGAATCCGCACGGCGCTCAAGGGCACCAATTATGTGGCGCGCTTTCAGGATGCCGGAACCACCGGCTCGACCCGCGTATTTTTCTCGGTTTAAAGAACCGTTCTTTTTCCGCCAAATAAACAATAATTGTTTAATAAATAAATGCCGCTTATCCTGATCTCAGGATGAAGAGAGTAGATTTGGTTAGGATGTTCACGGAGTGGAACCTCAAGGCCTTCGATGGCGAATTACCGATACCGGAGATTCGCTGGAACCCGCGTCTTCGCACGACTGCCGGTCGCTTCATTCCCTCTCGAAAAAAATCCATCATCGAAGTCGCTGATTATCTGCAGGAAGAAGAAAATGCAGAGCTGCTGATTCGCGATACCATGGGCCACGAGATGATTCACTACTGGTTGTGGGTGATGCGCGAACCCTATGGCCATAACTCAGCTTTTCATAAGAAAATGGAAGAGCTCGGAGTCAGTCGCTATAATCCAGTGCCCAGGCATCGTCCGTTTAAGCATTGTTATGTCTGTGATCATTGCACTCAGCAAATCTGGGTCAGAAAGCGCCTGAAAGCTGCGGCTTGCGCTGCCTGCTGTAACGAACACTCGAGTGGCAAATACCATCCCCAGTTCAAGCTTAGGCTTTCACAAGAGAATTTGGAGCCCGTACCGCAGCAGAATGAGGCCTCGGGCTAGGATTTGACTTTGTGCTCCGCCGTGATACGTTTTAAGCAATGTCGCAATCAGAGCCAAATATCGAGGAATTCCTCAAAAAATGCGAAGCAGCCTTACCGGAATACCACCAGTTTGTAGAGGCCGTTTATCAAGGACTAAAAGAGCTCGAAGCCAATGAAGTCGTGGCCATCGACCTGCCTGAAGTAGCTCCTAGGGCAGTAACGACTCGGTCGAAATCGCCGGTCATTGCATCCGGAAAAAGAGTACTCATCGTCGATCAGGCCGAAATCAATCGCGTGTTGATTGGTCGCGTTTTTAAGGGTATGCCGGTTCAGCTCGAGTTTTCAAAAGACGGTGTGGATGCCGTTACCAAATGTAAGCAGACAGATTATGACCTCGTCATCATGGATCTTCAGATGAATGGTCTGAATGGTTCAATTGCGACGCGCTCGATTCGCGAGTCGAATCCTCGTGTTTTCATTCTCGGACTGACGAACCAAATGCCTTCGGACGAAGAAAAGAATGAAGCGATTCAGGCAGGTTGTAATGAATACCTGGGCAAAGAGCGCATGAAAGATACGCTGCTCGATAAAATCATGCCTTGCTTGCAGTGATGATTTAAGGGCTTATTTTAATGAATCAAGCCGTGGCGCTTGAGCTTCTCGAGAAGTGCCATGCGCTCGACTCGTGCCGCGCGGGCGGTTTTCTCGAGGTCGTGGTTGAAGCTTTTCAGTAGCTCGCTGAGATAGATCTTCTCGAATTCAGAGCGGGTTGCCTGAAAATTGATCTTATCGTGGCCGAAATCAGGCAAGTCTTTGGATTCGACTCGCTCGGTTTCGCAGCTAACGACCGCCATTTGCAGGACGTTACGAAGTTCGCGCAAGTTGCCCGGCCAATCGTAATCACGCAATTGGCGCCAGACATTCTCTGAGAACCCTTTTACATATTCTTTATGCAATTCGCGGGTGATTTCATGAAGAATGCCCATGGCAATGTCTTCGAACTCATCTTCGCGCTCGGTCAGGTTCGGCATTTCGATGCGGTTTTTGCTTAAGCGGATCAGAAGCTCGTCATTGAACATGCCGGCACGAGAACGAGAATCGATCTGTGGCACCGAGGTGGCAATGATGCGGACATTAACAATCATCGGAAGCGCGGTTCCTGCAGTGCGATTCGGATGAGGTACTGACTTGGTCTTTAAAAAATTAAGTACGACGAGTTGCTCTGCTACCGGATAGTTCGCAATGTCGTCGATCATCAGGGTTCCGCCCGGACAATCGCGGATTTGTTCTGCCAGGGTTCGTTCGCGAGTGGCGATGACGAACGGCTGTGCCGAACGAGGGCTGTTCTGATGAATCCATTTTGCAAGCGCGCCTTTGCCGGTACCAGAACCACCGATGACAAGAACGGGTTCTTCGTCCGCTTGGGCAGCAGCAAGCGCGAGTTTTCTCTGGGAAGAGGGAATAAAGTAAACCATGCTCATAAGATTTTTAAATGGTACCCCAAAAGCGTCGCGATTAGAATATAATACTTCGCGCCCAAAAAATGACGCAACGAAAAGCGTGAACCGTAATAGGCCATTAAGCATTGGTAAAAAAGCCTCTTTTGTCCTAAAATCCAGTGAATGAAGACCATCACTGAATTTTCCGGATTTGTACTCAAAGAAGCCATGGCCAAAAAGGCCGCCCTCATTACTGAAGGTAAAACAGAGGACGAAGCTCAAGCGGCTATCAATGAGCAACTGAAGCTGGATGAAACTAAAACTCCATTTTATAAAAATGCCGTCGACATGACGAGCTCACGTCTCGACCGGGTAAAGCGGGTAGTGGTTGCGACTAAGGCAACCGAAACCGAAAAAGTACCGGAGGCGTTCATGGAGCGCGAAGGGCATTTTTATTTGGTCGAATATTTTCCTCAGACCGATAGCCGCGGCAAAAAAGATGACCGCGTAGAAGATTATTTTAGCAGCATTGGTCGTGATGGAGGCGGTCGTGGTCGTGGGGCCGGTGGTGGTCGTGGACCAGGCGGCGGACGCGGACCGGGTGGTGATCGCGGTCGTGGACCAGTCGGTGGCGAGCGCAGTGATCGTGGTCGTAGACCAGACGGCGGAGGTGAGCGTTCATTTTCAGATCGTCCTCAGACGGATCGCCAACCTCGTAACGATGCACCTGTAGTCAGGCCAGAAGGTGTTTTCGCCAAGAATACCGGCGAAAAATCAAAAGTTCCTACTTCAACCCCTCGTCCTCCGAGAGATGCGAACCGTGCTCCGAGACCTCCTCGTGATCCGAATCGCGCGCCTCGTGGGCCTAAAGGAGCGGGTGAATTGCGTTTGGTATTGAAAGATCAGACGACGACGCTTCAGGGGTCTTCAGTACCAGCGCCAGTATCTGCACCCGTGTCTGCGGTAGAGGCGTCAGCCTCTAGTCCTGCTGATACGCAACAGGCATAACATTCGTATCGATCAGCTGTGCTGAACTCGGAAACTGTTGAAGTGCGTCTTGAATGCGCTCGCTCGGAACTTGTACTTTAAAAGTGGTACGCGGCAAAGAGTGTTCATTCTCTTTTTTCATGAGTTCAATTTGCACGGATGGCTCATCCGATTCGGTGCGGATAGTTTTGGTAATGACGAGTGCTTTTTTCGATTCAGAGAAAAGTGGCTTTTTAGAAACCACGTAACCTTTGGCTTGAATCAAAGCGTAAGCTTCTTTGAGTTCGCTTGGGCTTAGGTTTTCGAGTACGTGCACCTTCTCCGGAACCGATGCTTGTGAAACCGTGCTCCAGGTTAAGGCGGCTGCAGCGGCAATTACAATTAAACTAAAAAAGTTAAAATTTCTCATAGCTCTCATATCTCTCTACCTGAGTAATAAGCGAGAGTTGTGCCAGCCTGGTCAAGCGTATATGCGAGAGGGTGATCAAAACCTGTTCACTTGGGCGTGAGAGTGTCTAGAGGTTAGACAGTGCTATTTTCCTTCTTGGCGGTCGCGGATGATTTCGAGGGTCGTCAGCTCGTCGCAATAGTTTCTAACGAAGAATTGAGATAAATAGCGGGCATTATCAGCATTGATATGGTGGAGCCTAAATTGACCCTGGGTCACATCAGGAACCACCATATAGAAGGCTTGGCGGACCGCATAGGCCTTCATGGCGTCGATAGAGGCATAATAATGTTCAACCTGAGCTTCCGTGGGATTGGCTGGCAGAGGCTTGTATTCGATGACGGGCCAGTCATAAATATAGGGCTTCCAAAGGTCGTGATCTTGCTGAAGCTGCCGGTGATAGGACGCAAACGAGACTGCGGTTTGCATCTGACCATGGTTGCTGAGCCTAACGCCGTGGTAGGGGTCTTTGGGTTCCGGAAGTCCAAAATTAATCACGCCATCGATCGTGGTTTGATAGTGCGGTTTCGGGTCGAGGCTCATGCCGAAGACGCGGTTTCTGAACTCGCCTACCGATTCGTGGGCGTAGCTGAGTTGAAAATGTTCGGTCAGCGGAAGTTGATGGGTGTTGCTAAATCGGGTCAGTGGAAAATTCTGAAAATAAGCTCCGCCCTTGATAAAATCTTCGGCATAAATCTGCTCGCGCACGAAGGTTGGTTTCTGGTCATGATCGAATCCTACATGATCGATGGTCAGGATTCTTCCGCGCTCGCCAAAGGTTTTTCCGAGAGTCATTTCTTTGGGTAAATCATCGATCGAATGAATGTCGATTTCTTGGGGCGGTAGCGGCACGAACGCGAAATCCTGATTGATGATTCCGCGTCCGATCTCTACGTGAAATCCGCCATCTGGTTTTTTAAAGATCGCGCGAAATTCGATGGCGCGATAAGTATCGGCGCCCACACTTACGGTTTCGGGTGCGGTCACCAGGTCGAAATGAACATCCGGGTGCTCTCGATAAAGTGGACTAAAATCGAAGATCGTCACGTAGGCGCCTTCTTGCGAAATCGCCAAGGCCTTTTGCTCGATACCGACAAAAGCCATCGAGGTAGGTGGCGTTCTCGACAGGTATACTTTTCGTCCTGATGTTTTTTCGGTCAAAGTGTGGCGTATGTTTTCGATGTCCGGAGTTTCGAGAAACCAAACGTGTCCTACGCCAGGGTCGGACTGACTGCCATCATCCAGTGGGATCGGTTTTTTGGTAGTAAGACTGATGAGGTAAATTCCCGGAAGAAAATTTCCTTCAGGCTGAGTCATGTAACTGAGTGCGATTCCGTTCTTATAGCGAGTGGGGTACTTGAGGAGCGTAGCCTGGGATGTGGATGTTATTCCGAGCACAAACAAAGTGATCAGGGTGTTCAGCACGCGCATTGAAGAGTGAGACTACCATTTGAAAAATATTAAGTAAAGATCTTGAAGGCGCGAGTGTACAGGTTCAACGCTATTCCTTCAGAAGATAAAAACCCTTCAGGTAGCGGGTGCTCAACTGCCGGGTATCGGTAGGAAAGGTTTCGGGTAAATCAATTCGTTTTAGAATTCGAATCTTTGAGTCAGTCTTTTCTGCTGCGATGGCAATGTCACGTAAGAAATCCCGCTCGAGAATGTTTTCCGAATTGATCGACGTAACGAGGATTCCCCCCTTTTTAAGGAGCGGAAAAATCAGCTGATGCAGCCGAGTGCTGTCTTTCTGGGTCGAGAAGGTTCCGGTTTTTGAGCGCGAAAAGGACGGAGGATCGCAGAGGATGGTATCGAAGAGTTTGTTTTCTTGGGTGGCCTTTTTTGCCAAACGAGGAAGCCATTCGAGTGCATCCCCGAAAATAAAATTCTGTTCCTGATCTGGAAGTCCGGCATTGACCCAACTTTCGCGGGCCCATTGAATGGTCGGTTTCGAAAGATCGAGAGTGACCACATTTGTCGCGCCCCCACGGCCGGCCGCGATCGAAAGCGAGCCCGTATACGCAAAGAGATTCAGCACGTTCTTACCGTTCTGGGTGGCAAGTAGCCATTGTCGAAGGGGGGCGTGATCCAGAAATAACCCCGGGTGCTTGGTCTCGAGCATTTGGACGAGGTAAGGAATTCCGAATTCGCGCACTTCGAATTTCTCGCGCGGGGGTTCGCCTAAAAAGGGTTTGGCGTCATCAATCTTGTCGGACGAGCGATCGATCCAAACGGCGCTTTGAATCGGTCGGCCAAAAACTTTTTCATTCAGTAAATACTGCCTGATTTCTTCCTGTGCAGAATCCTTGATTTTTGACCACTGGGTAATCCACGCATGATTTCCAAAAAGATCGATGGCGATCTTAGAGAGTTCCGGGTGCTCGGATTCGCCGGGGCCGTAAAAGATTCGAAGTGCTTCGGTCTCGCGATTCAATTGAAAGTTTTCGCGCCATGCAATGGATTTTGAGAGAATTTGCTTCATTTCAGGATTTCCTGTTTCCATTTTAACATGTCTTTGGGCAGGGGTGCCTGAAAAACTCCAAAGGGTAGGGTTAACGACTCGGCATGAAGAAAAATTCTAGGAACTTCGGTTTTTACCCCGTCAATGAGCCAGGTCATTGCACCATGATAGGGTTTGTCGCCCAGAAGCGGAAACCCACCTTCACTTGCATGTTCCCGAATCTGATGAAAGCGTCCGGTCAATGGGGTGGCTTTGCCATAAAAGGCGTGAGGCCCTTTTTCGAGGACTTCAAAAAGGCTTTGCGAGGGTTTGCCCTGAATCGGTGTTTTTATTTGAATCGCCGGACGACTCGGGGGAGGAGAGGCAAAAAAATGATAAATCTTTTTTACTTCGCGTTTTAAAAACCAATGATTCGCGTTTTTGTGGGCTTCTTTGGTTTTAGCGAAGAGGATGATGCCGCTGGTAAAGCGGTCGAGGCGATGAACCACCCACGCGGGTTGCTTCAGGTGGTTTTCTAGCCATTGCGTGATGACCTGCTCCTCAGGTGTGCGACCCGGGATGCTGAGCCAGCCCGCAGGTTTGTTCAGAATGATGAATTCATCTGACTCGTGCAGGATGGTGGGGCTGAGGTTAGCAGTGCTGGGCATGCTTCATTGTACTGGGGGTTTGAATCAAAGCAAAGACTGAACCTTTTAAATGAGCGATGAAACTCTTTTTGTGTACTCTTTTATTTTGATGAATTCAAATGTATGGTTACGACACCAGGAAAGGCGGGCACCATGAGATTGTTGTTGGTTGAAGATCAAAAGAAAGTCGCCTCCTTTATCAAAAAGGGGTTGGTGCAAATGGGCTATGCGGTTGACGTTGCCGAAACTGCCGGCGCCGCAGAGAGCCTGGTATCAAACCATTCGTACGATTTGATTATTCTCGATGTCATGCTTCCTGATCAAAATGGAGTTGATGTTGCCCATCATCTGAGGCGCGACGGATGCCAAGCTCCGATTCTGATGCTCACGGCCCTTTCGGGCACGAAAGATCGCATTCGTGGATTGGACGCTGGTGCGGATGATTATCTTTCAAAGCCGTTCGAGCTCGATGAACTCTACGCCCGAATTCGAGCACTCTTAAGACGGGCCGGTTCCACTCAGCAAGGCAATAGCATGCTGCTACGAGTGGCCGACCTCGAAGTCAATCTGGTCACTCGCTCTGTCGTGCGCGCGAAGAAAAAAATTCAACTTACACCTAAGGAATTCTCGCTGCTTGAGTACTTGCTTCGTCATGCAGGACGTCCGGTAAGCCGCATGAACATCGCAGAGAGCGTGTGGGACATGCACCACGATAGTGATAGCAACGTCGTTGATGTTTACGTGAATACCCTTCGTAAAAAAGTCGATGCACCCTTTGGGAATAAGCTAATTCACACGGTCATCGGAGTGGGTTATATGCTGAAAGAAGATGAAGGTGTTTAATTTCTTTCGCCCGCAAAGTATTCGTTCTCGATTGGGCCTGTATTTTACTCTGACGTTTGGTACGACGCTCGTTCTAACGAGTGCGCTTTGTTTTAAGATCTTTGTGCAAACGCATCAGGAGAATTTCGACGCATCCTTGTATAACCACGCGCTCGATGTCGCCTCGTCGAATGACATCGGGTATTTTGGTCGAAATGTGGTTAGGCCCTTTTCGGATTTGGATGTCGAAAAACACGTTCCCTTTGCGTTGGGAAGGTCTTATCTCGAATTCAGAGACGGCGGTGGAAACTATCTTGCTTCGTCCGGCAATTTGAATCCGAGCTACCAACTTCCTTTTTCAGACGAGATTCGAAATCATGTTCTCACTCGCGGAGTCGATTACCAGACGATTCACGATACGGAACTCGGTGAGAATAATGGAAACGACTACCGACTGATTTCATATCTCGTCAATAAGAATGGAATCTATCCCGTCATTCTGCAAATTGCGGTGCCGATGACCATCATCCAGGAAAACAAAAAAGCATTCCTGCTGTTGCTCCTTTTTATCATACCGATCGGGATCGCCCTTTCGACTTTTCTGGCTCTTTGGGCGTCGAGAAGAGCATTTTCGCCCATTCTTTTGATGACGAAACAAACTGCCCAAATCGAGGTCAAGAACCTGAAGGATCGAATTGAGGTCATCGAAAGCGATGAAGAGCTGCGAGAGCTCGGACGTACCTTGAATCTGCTTTTAGACCGGGTCGAAAGCTCGGTCCGTGCTCAAGATCGATTTGTTGCGGATGCTTCTCATCAACTCAAAACACCGCTCGCTATCATTCAAGGCGAACTCGAACTCTTGGCCCCTAAGTTCGGGGGCGAACTCGAAAGTGTACGCCAAGAAGTAAGTCAGTTGATTCGACTGGTGGAGAATCTTCTGCTCTTGGCAAAGATGGATGCGGGCTACGGCGCCATTCCTTTTGAGACAGTCAGGCTGGATGAAATTGTCACCGAAACGGTGAATCGTTTTGATCGCATCGAACAGCGAACCGGAAAGCGAATTTCTCTCGAACTGAATCCTTTTTCAGGAAATTCGGATACGCAAATCGATTTCGAATTTCAGGGTGATACGCATCTCCTTCGCTGTTTGGTCGAAAATCTTATAGATAATGCAATCAAGTATTCAAAGGGCGCCTCTCAAGGAGTGCTGGTTCGTCTGACTGAAGCGCAAGATCGCTTTCTGTTGGAAATTCAGGATCATGGGCTTGGAATATCCGAACAAGAAATCCAAAATCTCTTTCAGCGTTTTCAGCGAGACCCTAAAAAATCACTCAAGGCCGAAGGTGCAGGCTTGGGTCTGGTCATTGTAAAAAGAATTGCCGAGCTTCATCGAGGAGTCATTTCTTTGACCAGTGATTTGGGCAAAGGAACTACGGTCCGTGTCGAGTTAAGAAAATTCTAATCTCATCTTCATCCCATTCTTAGGCTGTTGTCCTAGTCTGGGTACATGAAGAACGAAACTAAAAACAAAAAATTCCCTCTCCACCGCAAGCCACTCATTTTCGGTGCATGTGTTGCCGTCTCTCTCTTGGCAATGGCGTGCACCGAAGATGCCCGGGCAAAGGTAAACCTGGTGTTCAAGGATTTTCCGCAATTAGGCGGAAAATCCGTAGTCGTCGCAAAGATCAACGATGACGAGATTACTGAGGACCAGTTGATCGGCGATGCCCAGCTTGAACTCTTGCAGATCAAAAAGCAAGAGTACGATCTGAAAATGGGCCAATTGAATAAACTGATTACCAAGCGGCTCCTGGGTGATGAAGCCAGAGAAAGGATACTTAAAAGTGAAATCAAGATAACGGACGCAGAATTCAAGAAATTCATAAAAGAAAAGAACATACCCGAAAGCAATATCAACGATCAAGTAAAAGAGCGCATCTACGCTTATATGAAGGAACAAAAGCATGAAGATCAAATTACCGCTGCCATCGCCAAAATCACGAAAAATAAGCCAGTCGAAGTCTATTTTAAAAAGCCAAAGTCGAATCTACAAATCGAAGTGGGCAATTCTCCGACGTCGGGGGGTGATCATGCTGCCGTAACGGTCACCGAATTTTCTGATTTTCAATGCCCGTTCTGTGGAAGAGCCGCCACGACGGTCAATGAGATCAAGAAAAAGTATGGAAACAAAATCAAAGTGGTCTTCAAACAGTTTCCTTTGCCCAAAGAAATGCATAAGGATGCCATGCCAGCCGCCGAAGCATCTCTTTGCGTGAACGAGCAAGGCAAGGACAAGTTTTGGAAGTTCCATGACCTCGCGTTTGCAAATCAAAGCAAGCTTGATTCCGAGAATCTGGTCAAACACGCGGTGGCGTCGGGTGCTGATGAAAAGAAATTCAAAGAGTGTTTCGAGTCACACAAATTCGCTGAATTAGTAAGAAATGAGGAAAAATACGGCGAAAAAATAGGGGTTCGGTCTACCCCTACCTTTTTTATCAACGGACAACTCCTGAGTGGCGCGCAGCCCGCAGAAGCATTCTCGGAGGTGATTGACGAAGAGTTGGCGAGCGCTAAGTAATCTGATTCCCCCAAGTTAATCAGATCCATGGTGTGTTGTCGCAGGGGTGAAAGGGTGGGTTCCGATGGAACCTGCCCTTTGCCACATGATGGGTGTTGAAGTAATCTCCTGCGCAGTGCTGTAGCGTCTATTTTATTTTCTTGAAACTGTTTACGATCATGGCAGCACACACATCGTACGTAAAGATGCCGCCTTCGCCGCTTTTAGGAACATGAATAAAGCCAAAGTAAGGTTTCTTCGGATCGCTCGCAAACTCGTTCGCTGCTCTGGCGCACAGATGATTGCACACAAAGAAACCGGCGTTCACCGAAGATCGAATTCTTGCGAATGCTTCGAACGGAAATCTCAGCTTGAAAATATCGGGGGCGCCTTTGGTGGTAATGATTCTTTTTTCGACTCTGACAACGCCTGCATTGTCTGGATAGCTCGGAACATCATCGAGATTGTGCGCTTGGGTTTCGATCTTAAAGTCTTCTTGTCCTTCGCCAATCGAAAGAATGCCTTCGATTTTGATACCGTTCTTTTGCAAACGGGCCAGTTCATCCTGAAGCAGGGTAAAGCAGCGATCGTACTCAACGGGCAGGGTAAAAAAATGGATTTCAAACGGCCACTCAGGCCCAGAGAGTTCGGCAACCAAAGTTTTGATCTCATTTAAAACGAGACCCGAATTGTTTTCGGCACGTCCCAAAAAAGGAGCGAATGCAGTGATGAGCCAGTGTCGTTTCATGAAGTTCATTACTCCTTCAGTTCAGGATGATGTCTATTCTTCGGTCTTTTTCTTGGCAGCTTTTTTCTTTTTTGGAGCCGCCGGTTCAGCACCGGTAGTATTATCATCAGTCACGTCTTTTGGCTTTGCTTTTTTCGAGGCTTTCTTAGCTGGTTTTGCAGCTTTTCCGCCGGTTTCACCCACTTGTTCAGCCCGGGCCTTAACGATTTCGATTGCTTGCTCTAGGGTCAGTTTCTCGTGATCGACTTCCTTGGGCAGGGTGGCGTTTACTTTGCCCCACTTCAGGTACATGCCGTATTTTCCGTCCATCAGTTCGATCGCTTGCTCGTCGAGCTTACCCAGATCGCGAAGCGCTTGTGCTCCCCGGCGACTGCGTTTTTCTTCGCGAAGTAATTCCATCGCGCGATCAAAAGTAACGGTAAACACATTGTCGTCTTTTTTCAGCGAACGAAAATCGCCATCGCACATCACGTAAGGTCCGAAGCGGCCCATGTTGGTGACCACTGGTTTCTGTTTTTCGGGATGAATTCCAAGCTCGCGAGGCAGGCTCAAGAGTTTAAGCGCTTCTTCAAACGTAATGGTCTTTGGGTCCATTCCTTTTAAGAGCGACGCACGACGAGGCTTCGGACGTTCGTCGCTCGCGAGACCCTGCTGTACGTAAGGTCCGAAACGACCCGAAAGGCAAAACACGTCTTCACCGGTGTCCGGATGTTTTCCTAAGCTTTGTGGTCCGCGCTCGGAGGCAATCAATAGATCTTCGACTTGTTGTAGGGTCAGGTCGCCTGGCGCGATATCGTCAGGAATGGTCGCATGAATTTCTTCTTTGTCCTTGGCGCCTGCTTTGACGACATAAGCGCCATAACGTCCGATCTTCACATCGACGGTATTGATGTGCTCTAAGTGCACGGTTCTCGATTCAGTCGGATCAATCTTCTTTTCTTGGTTCTTTACTTGCTCGGCCAGTCCGGTCTTACCTGAATAAAATTGCTTTAAATAAGGCAAATATTCAGTTTTTCCTTCGGCAATGTCATCGAGTGAACTTTCCATGGCCGAGGTAAATTTATAATCGACCAGGTTCTCGAAATTACGTTCGAGTAATTGAATGACCGCAATACCGGTAAAGGTAGGAACCAGGGCGTTTCCGAGTTTGCGAACATAGCCGCGGTCCTGAATCGTATCGATGATCGACGCATAAGTCGATGGTCGGCCGATGCCTTCTTTCTCGAGTTGCTGAACGATCGAGGCTTCTGTAAAGCGCGCTGGTGGCTTAGTGGTGTGAGTGAGTGCGTTCATTGAAACCAATGAAACCGAATCGCCCTTTTTTAACTCGGGCAAAAGCACTTCCCGGTCCTCGAGCGCCGCTTCCGGATCGTCACTTCCTTCGACATACGCACGTAGAAATCCCGGAAATAAAATACGCGAGCCATTGGCGCCGAAAACGAGCGAGTCGCCGCCATTCACGGCTTCGATTCGAACGCTCACCGAAAGTTTCTGGGCGTCGGCCATCTGACAGGCAACCGTGCGCATCCAGATCAATTCATAAAGCGAAAGTTCGCGACCCGTAAGCCCGGTTTGTTTTGGATGTTGAAACTCGGCACCCGCCGGACGAATCGCTTCGTGGGCTTCCTGGGCGCCTTTGTTTTTTGAAGTAAATTGGCGGGGCTCTGGCGAAAGGTATTCTTTTCCGAAAAGGCCTTCGACTGCATTTCGCGCGCCGGCGATTGCTTCCTGCGAAAGATTCGGTGAATCCGTACGCATGTAGGTAATGAACCCTTGCTCGTACAAGCTTTGTGCGGTTCGCATGGTATCGCGGGCCGACATTCCGAGCTTTCGATTCGATTCCTGTTGGATCGTCGATGTAATGAACGGAATCGACGGGCGTTGGGTCGTTTGCTTTTCTTCTACCGATTGAACCGTGTATTTTCCGGTCTTCAGGGTCTTGAGCAAATTATTGGCATTCGCTTCGTCGAGAAGCAGGATTTCGCCTTCTTTTGCGGTCAGAAGTTTTCCGGTCGACTCATCGAAGTCCTTGGTGGTGGCGATGCGTTTGCCATTCCAGGAAAGTGATTTCGCGTTAAAGTTTCCGCCCGAGCCACCCTTATTCAACTCTGCTTCGAGATCCCAATAGGTGGCACTTTTAAATTTGATTCGCTCGCGCTCGCGATTGACGATCAGGCGAAGGCCTGCGGATTGGACTCGTCCGGCCGACAAGCCGTACGCGATTTTCTTCCAAATTAACGGAGAAACGGTGTAGCCCACGAGTCGATCGAGAATTCTGCGGGTTTCTTGCGCGCGAACCAATCGCATGTCGACATCACGGGTGTCGGTCAACGCCTTGTTGATCGCACTTTTGGTAATTTCATGAAACACCATGCGATGAACCGGTACTTTTGGTTTTAAGACCTCAAGCAAATGCCACGAAATACTTTCTCCTTCGCGGTCTTCATCGGTTGCGAGATAGAGTACGTCGGCATTGGCTAGTTTTTTCTTCAGGTCCTGGATGACCTTGAATTTTCCTTTGGGCACGACGTAGAGGGGTTCAAAATTCTGGTCGACGTTGACTCCGATTTTGGTCCATTCTTCCTTTTTCAGCTTTTCAGGAATATCGGTTGCAGACTGCGGAAGGTCACGAATATGGCCCATGCTGGCTTCAACGACATATCCTTTTGGCAAAAACTTTCGAATGGTCTTTGCCTTGGTCGGAGACTCCACAATTACGAGTGCGTTAATTTCTTTAGCCACGGTTCTTTTTATCCTTTAGTTGTCGACTTTGGGTCGGACTTATTGCCTATGGCAAGTGAGATTAAATTCGTCAAGAGGTCGGTGTAGGGGATACCACTGACTTCCCAGAGTTTAGGAAACATACTGATACTGGTAAATCCCGGAAGCGTATTTACTTCATTTAGGTAAAATGCAGGATTTTTAGGATCCGAATTCGAATCCAGGAATAAATCGACACGGGCATAACCTTCAATTTCGAGCACGATAAAAATTTCTTGCGCGAGTTGCGTCATCTTTGCAGTCAGTTCGGGGCTAATTTCTGCAGGAATTTTAAAGATGGCTCCGTTCTCGTCATTGTACTTGGCATCGTAAGTGTAGAACTCGCCTGTCGGAATGATTTCGGCGGGCTTGCTGACGAGTGGTCTTTTTGAGTGATCGGAGTTTTGTAAAACCGAGAATTCGATCTCGCGCGCAGAGATGGCTTTCTCGATCAGAACCTTGTTGTCATAAGTAAAGGCCTGATGGATGGCAGGTAAAAATGCTTCGCGGGTTTTGACTTTGTAAACTCCAACCGATGAGCCTTCTCGCGCGGCTTTAACAAACATCGGAAAACCAAACGTGCGCTCGGCATCTTGCATCAGGGCATTCAATTGTTCATCGGTCATCCAGCTTCGAGCGACCCGATACGGAACTACCGGAAGTTTTGCGTGTTCTGCCAGTCGCTTGGCCACTTCCTTGTCCATGCCAATGGCCGAACCAAGCACTCCACTGCCGGTATATGGAACGCGAGTGCTTTCGAGTAATCCTTGCAACGTTCCATCTTCACAGTTGGTTCCGTGAACCATAGGGATAATGACGTCCACCAACTCTTGCTTTCCGAAATTCTCGGCATTCTGATAAACGAACTTGGCTGTCGGGCGGCCGTCCGAACTTTGGTTCGGGCAGGGCAAAAGAACGACTTCGGGACTATTCGTGGCGATCGGAAGTGATTCTGCCGAGTTCTGTGTAAAACTTTCAGGGGTGTCGGCCCAATGCCATTTTCCGGTTTTGTCTATATATATGGTCTTAGGCTCGAATTTAGTGCGGTCAAGTCGCTTAAAAACGCTGGCGGCCGAGCGAAGGGACACTTCATGCTCGCTACTTTGGCCCCCATAGATGATGCCCACTCTGAGTCTTTGATTCACCATTAGAAAAATCGTAGCACTTCTGGTACGCTGACTGAAAATAAAATCTAATGGGTCGCGCAAAAGTAAACTAAAACAGGAGATACAGCGATGAGTCTCAGCTTAAATTCAGGACTTTGGGATACAAGTCCACTTTTTCAAAACGCAGTAATGGATCTCGAGATGGCAGCAAAAACCATGGGTCTTGATCACAACGTGCTCGAGCGCTTGAAATCACCAAAGCGCGCGTTTTGTTGCAGTATTCCAGTGCGAATGGACGACGGATCGGTAAAAGTTTTCGAAGGTTATCGCGTTCATCACAGCATTACCCTCGGGCCCGGTAAAGGCGGAATTCGTTTCCATCCTGAAGTTACCCTTTCTGAAGTATCAGCACTCGCGATGCTGATGACGATGAAGTGTTCACTCGTGGGTCTGCCACTCGGCGGAGCCAAAGGTGGAATTCGCGTCGATCCATCCCAGCTTTCTCGTCCCGAGCATCAAGCATTGATTCGTCGTTACACGATGGAAATCATCGGCATGATCGGTCCGGATAAAGATATTCCTGCACCAGACGTCGGAACTGACAGTCAACACATGGCGTGGATGATGGATACGTATTCGACTTCAGTCGGCCATGCGGTTCCAGGTGTGGTTACTGGTAAGCCAATGGATATTGGCGGAAGCTTGGGTCGTCCCGAGTCTACCGGCCGTGGTGTGGTTTACGTGATCGAACACGCGATCGAAATGCTAAATAAAAAAGGCCCAGGCAAACTTGCTTTGAATAAATGCACTGCTGCCGTTCACGGTTTCGGTAAAGTGGGTAATGTGGCTGCAAACGAGCTTCATCTCCGTGGTTGCAAGGTTCTCGCAGTCAGTGACTTCTACGGCGGAATTTACAATAAAGACGGTCTCGATATTCCGGATGTCATGGATCACATGCAAAAATTCGGATCCCTCGAGAAGTACCCGAAAGCCGATCGTATTTCGAATGAGCAATTGTTCGCGCTTCCGGTCGACATTCTGGTTCCAGCTGCCATCGACGGCGTAATCACCAACAAGAACATGAAGTCGATCAAAGCCAAGATTATTTCTGAAGGCGCCAACGGACCAATGACCTCAGAAGCCCAGCAGTACCTCGAGTCTCAGGGCGTGTTCATTATTCCTGACATTCTCGCGAATGCGGGCGGCGTGATCGTTTCTTATTTCGAGTGGGTTCAAGGTCTTCAGAACTTTTTCTGGAGCGAAAAAGAAGTGAATGAAAAACTCGCAGAAGTGATGCTTAAGGCGTTCAATCGCGTTGCGGGCAACTCCGATAAATTCAAATGCGGAATGAAAACGGCTGCTCTGATTACTTCAGTCGAGCGTCTCAGCCAAGCGATGCTCCTCCGCGGACTGTTTCCATGATTCAATGGTCGGGATTGCCAAAGGTAGTCCCGACCCTTGCCTTGCTGATCGCAACCCATGCCCAGGCTTGGGATCAACACCAGTTCATCAACGAGGCGATCATGGATAGCGCAAGCAACACGGATTCGCGCCCGTATCTTCATCAAAAAATCAAAACTCCTGGCGGTAAGTCCGAGCGCGAAACGCTCGAGCTACTTTCACGCGAGCTAAAAATCAATGGCGCAAAGGTGCCGGTATTTTTAGAGAATAGCGAAACCGTTACGGTCGAAGCACTTTTGACGAGCGCCATGATCGACGAGCCTGATTTCGGCATGGATCAGGATTTGCCTTCAGAATATGATGCGAGCGATGAGCGCAAGTGGATGGGCGGAGCGACCGGACCTACTTCTCAGGGTTTTAGGCATATGCTGTTTCCGGGAATCGAGTGGTGGTCTCCGATTCAAACTTTTCAATTGCCGCTTCACTCGATTGGTCAGGCCGAAGAGCGTATCTTAAGTCTACGAGCGCGTTCGGATCGATTTTTTTCCGAAGGAAACTTGTTCTGGGGATACCGAACCCTTTTCTGGATGCTTCATTATGTGCAGGATCTGCATCAGCCTTTTCATGTCACTCAGGTGCCCGAGCGCCGAATGCTACCCTTCAAAGAGCTCTTTTCTCATTTTGTAGCGAGAACCACCCAAATTATTTCGAATTACCATTACGCATTCGAGGGGCTGGCACTCGAGTTTGTGAAGACGGCGGCACAGGATGATTTCGGGCAATGCTTTGCTGTTAACGAGCCTCGTACGATCGTAAAGGTGCTCGATCTGGTGCATGAGACTCGAAAGGTCGCGCCTGGAGTGGGTAAAACCCTGTATGCCCTCTTCGGAAACGAAATGAAGGATCCGGAGATGGATCTTCCGAACGACAAGGGGTCGATCGATTATTACTCCTTTGCACATGCGAACCTCGATGAAATTCCAGAAATCGAAGTCGCATCTCTGAAAGTGCTAAAAGAACTGACTTGCGCACAAATGAAGAGCGTATCGAGTTATACCCTAGGCGAGATCGACCGCGCTCATGGCTTAAGCGAAAATTCCAAAAGCACCGGAAAATGATCTGATACTGATCCGGTGTTCAGCGTTGTTACTTTCGCGTCTTGAATTCGACTTCGATTGACGACGAAATGATCGAGAACATCTTTCGGGCCGTCGCACGGAAAAGTGGGGCCCGCACCGGGCACTGCCAAAAAACTCGAGGCAATTTCGTTCGAAAGTTGAACATCGCCGTTAAAATCACCGCCTGCGAGATCAATCTGATAATCCTTTAAGCGATCCTGCATCTTCACCAAATGAAGCTCGCGGTTTTCTTTCGAGAAGGCTTCGAGGTGCAGGTTCATCACGGTGAGTTTGTTCTCGGGGTTGTTTTCATCCCATTGAATGGCGGCCATTTGAAGATAACGATTCAGATAGAAATAATTATAAAGCGCGAGATTCTCTTTGGGCTTGGGTAGTAAGTCTTGCATCACCGGTGTGATCGGAAAACGCGAAAGTATGCCTCCGCCCGAAACGACTTTGCCAAAATGGTTTGCCGGATTCAGTCCGGGGTAGGGTACATAGGGGCGGTTCCATGAAATGACTTCATTTCGATAACTCAGGCCGGTTTTTCGCGCCAGAAAATCGAGTTGGTTCTGATGGTGCGAGCGCTTCGAATCGAAATCGACTTCTTGAAGCAGGACTACATCGCAATTCTGGCTTCGGATGAGTTCACTCATCGAGTTGAGCGAGTCTTCAAAGTGGGCTAAATCCTGCTGATGATAGCCGATACCCTCTGAACCCAAGCCGTAGGCGTAACTGATATTCCAAGTCAGAATCTTCATTTTCATGCTATAAACACCATTATGAAGATAGTTACAGTAGATTGCAATTATGTCGCCCACGAATTTGCGGCAAGTTATCTGCTTCATCATCAAGGCAAGGCGATGTTCGTCGAGTGCAATACGAATTACGCCATTCCGTATCTGAAGGCAGCAGTGCTCGCGGCCGGGCTAATGCCGGAAGATGTGCTCGGCTTGATCATTACCCATGTTCATCTCGATCATGCGGGAGGTGCTGGCGAGTTTCTGAGGCAATTTCCGAATGCCAAGCTTTATGCTCATCCTCGGGCTGCACGCCATGCCATAGACCCTGCCAAGCTCGTCGCAAGTGCGACCCAAGTTTATGGCGAAGCATTCATGAAGCAAATGTACGGAACGATCCTGCCTTGCGATGCTTCTCGGGTGGTGGTGTTAAACGACGGCGACATGCTTCCATTCGAAGGGGTGATGATCAAGACCAAGCACACGCGTGGACATGCCAATCACCACTTGTGCGTGATCGAGCCGACTACCCAGACCTTGTTCTCGGGAGACTCATTCGGCGTATCCTATCCGCTGATCAATCATCAATTTGCAGGTAAAATGCCGGTCATCCTTCCGTCGACCAGTCCGACTGATTTTGATGGTCCTGCGGCGGTCGAAACGGTCGAGTGGATTCGAGATTCGGGTGTAAATCGAGTGGCGTTAACCCATTATGATTTTCTTGAAAAAAATCAGATCCCCGCGGCAGCTGCGGCACTGATTGAGATTCTTCGGTTCTCGAACGATCTACTTCCTCGAATTCGAAGCGAGAACCTAGCGCAAGTACAGATCACGGAACTCCTCAGAGTAGAGCTTGCACGCTATTATCAAAACCAAGGAATCAGTCTGACAGAAAATGACTTTCGAATTCTTAGGGTCGATCTTGAGGTCAATGCGCAAGGGCTTCATTATGCAGCTCTGAAAGACGCAGCTAAAGCTTAACGAGGCAAAATCTTAAGTACGTTCACTCCTCGATTCGCCGAAATGTCAGAAAGCGACTGCACGAAGTCTTCGTAAGACATATCGGTTACTTTCATCAGTGCGCTTCTCGAGGTAGCTTGTCTGACTCTTAGCTCTCCGTCTTTAGAGATGAGTAGAACCTGATGCGCAACCATGGGCGCTTTGCCCGAAATAGCCGGGCTTGCGAAATTTCGAACGACATTTAAAACCGCCGGAACAGGAAGTTGATCCGCAATCGAAAGCGCACTGCCGTTCCTAATGTACGGAAGCTTCGACAACACATCCGAAAACGCCATGCCTTCTGCTTGAAGTTGGGTCAGCAGGGTTTGAAGTAAATCGGAAGATGCACTAGGTACTTTTAGGTTCGAAAGTGTTTTTGCCTGATACCAGCCGCGTTTGCTGATGGTGGTAGTCGAGACCATTAAGTCGTCTGATGAAACGAGTGAAGCAGTGGCATCTTCAAATTGCCCGGTCTGGATATTATTCGGGTTCCAATCGATTTCGACGAAATGATTGCGGGTGGTGTAGTCGATGTTTCCATCGCGGTATCGGATGTGAATGAGTTCGTTTTTAAACTCGTCGAGGGTGTGTGAGCGTGCCATCGCTAGCGTCGTTTCGACAAAGGTCGTGCAGTCGAATCCGTCGGTGCGGTAAAGCGGGCCTTGATCGTATTTTCCGGTTGGGCCTTCGCCAAGCGGGCCGTTTACCATATAGGGCCTACCCAAAAACGAGCGGGTAGCGATGTCGAGGCGCTCATTCAGATCGCTCGTGCCTTCTTCGGATGCAATGATGGCTGCGATTTCGTCGTCCGTGGTTTGGGGTTGGGCGTAGGCAGTCGGTTGAATGATCAACGCAAAAAAGAGAAGCCCCAGAGGAGCCCAGAAACCTAAGTTTTTCATGGCCTGCATGTATCATGCGGTCTGGGCTGCCTCAACGAAAATATCTGTGGGCGTGCGCTTGTAGCTGTTTGTTATAATTGGGTAAAATCACAACTATTCGAACAAGATGGTTTCGGTGCGACCATCGTTTGCGACTTTCGAGTAATCTTCGGGGCTGACGAAAATTCGAGAGATCGATCGGTGATTCGGATATTGCGTAAACAGAGCGGTGCACTTTTGAATCGGGATATAGCTCGGCGCCGAATAAAGGTTGTCGTAGCGAACAAAAATGGGATGTTCGGGTTTGCCAAAATATTTTGAAAGCTCGCCGGTAGATGTAGTTGCAATGTAATCGAGTTTTTTACTCTTTAGATTCTCGATCACTTTTTTGTACAAACGATCCTGTTGTACTTGCGCGGCTTCGCTCGATGGAATTCCGCTGTGAGTTTCAAGCAGCATGCGATACGGGGTTTTATCAATAATGCGTTTTGCCCAAGGGTTTGATGATTTTGCCAAATGGGCGTACAGATGTGCATCTGTAAATTCGAGGTACTGCTCGATATTCGACGGCAATTGATAATCGCAAGACGGATCATTTAGGTACCGAGCCAACATCTCGTCATACACCACGGTCTTGTGATGCAAATACACCATCAAAAACATGTTAAAGCGCGAAAGCAGAAAGTCTTCGAAAGCATAAAGGGCGCGGTGCTTAAGCGCCAGGTAACAGCGACCTTCTTTAACATGCGCGCAGAGGTTAGAAACCACCCAGCGAAAATCAAAATCTCCGTAGGTGACGCCCGCATAAAAGCTATCGCGACGGAGGTAGTCCATGCGATCGGCATCCAGTTCGCTCGAAATCAGTTGATGCAGGATCGGACGAAAATCGATGGTTTCGCCATCGATTGTTTCGGTAAAAAAGTTGTCTTGCGGATCTAGGTGCGGCTCGATGACCGAGGCAATATGAAGCGGAGTAAAACCGAAAGGTGCCGTGGCTTTGGTCAGAATCGGAGTCAGTTCCGAATCGAGCAAAATCTTAACGGTATAGTCTTCATGAGTAGCTTTGCGATTTGAATTCTTTTTCTGGCCAGGAACCTTGAGTTGCCCGACTTGGGGCATGGCGAATTCGGTGGTGTGCGAGAGGGGGCCATGGCCGATATCGTGCAGCATGGCTGCAAAGCGCGAAAGGGCGCGAAAACGCATCCATGCTTGGGGAGACCGGTTTTTGAGTTGAGCGAAGATCGATTCGAACGTCTGGGTGATGGTTTGAAGGGCGCCTAAGCTATGAATATAGCGATTGTGAGTAGAGCCAGGGTAGGAGTTTTCGGCGAAGCCGGTTTGCCTGATTTGGCGGAGGCGTTGAAAAAAATGAGAGTCCAAAATAGGAAGCTCGTGATTTTCAATCTGGATAACACCATGAACTACGTCTCTGATATCCATAATTTAAACCACGAGCTTCGTGAGATTGAGGCCAAGGCTAGAGCCAGACCTGAATATTCTTAGTCTTCCTCTTCGTCAGAAAAATCTTCGTCTTCTTCTTCGTCGAGATCAAGGTCGTCTTCTTCGATTTCTTCTTCATCGAGATCTTCTTCTTCTTCGTCGAGGTCTGCAATTTCGTCTGCATCTTCATCAACGACTTCGTCTTCTTCTTCTTCGTCTTCATCTTCGAAGTTACGGGTAAAGTAGTCGTCTTCTTCCTCTTCTTCGACTTCGTCTTTCAGAGACTCTTCGTCATCGATGAATGTCTCTTCCATGCCGAGGTCTTCGTCTTCGCCGAAGTGTGAAGTGGCGATGGCGGCAGTCGCGCCCATGGCAACTCCTGCTGCACCCGCGATCATCGCGGTGGTGTTGGTTTCTTTTTTGGCAACTGGAGTGGTTTTCTTCGGAGTTGCAATCTTGGTCGCTTTTTTAGGCGCCGTCTTTTTTGCAGCTGCCTTTTTAGGGGCTGCTTTTTTCACTGCTGTCTTTTTTGCGACGGTCTTCTTTACTGCTTTTTTTGCAGTCTTTTTCGCCATTGCTTTTTTAGCAGGCGCTTTCTTTTTTGCAGCTGCTTTAGGGGCTGCTTTTTTTGCTGCTTTCTTCGCAGGGGCTTTTTTAGCCGCTTTCTTTGCTTTCGCTTTCTTCTTGGCCATGGTGTTTTCTCCTTAAAATTTTCCGCACTTGATGGTGGGATCAGTAGGAAGAAGTTAGCGATAACTATCAGATTTTGGCAAGCGCGAAGCGAAAAAATATTGAAGATATTCTCAAAGGGGGCTGAATGCCTTAGTGTGAGACTTTGGTTAAGTCGTCATCCGACGCAGGCATGCCCTGTTGGATGAGATTCTGCAGTGTGACAAACTTAACGGAATAATTAAACCGAGGTTTAAAGCTATTCGATTGGCCATCCACGACTTTGCCGTATTTCGGACCCCAGGACGACAAGACCTCTTTTTCCTGGGTTAACCAAAAGGGTTTAGCCTGAGGTTTAAGTAGGGGGGCCCCCTTTAATGCTCCAGGAGTGGTTTCCATCATCATCGGAAGTTCGATCGCGGCGAAAGTCCAGCTTTCTCCGAAGTCAGTTTTGTTGTTGTCGCCTTGCAGTTTGCTGACCACATAGGTATCGAGAGAGGTTCGTATTTTATTACCAATATCCATTAGGCTCATACCCGTCTGAGGGTCTGGCCCAACGCCCACAGTCGGAAATACTTTGTCGAGCTGATCATTTACTGCTTTTTTTACGCTTGATTCACTTCCTAATGCAACCGGCGCATAAAAACGATAGATTAGGCTATCGTGGGCAGAAGAGTAGGGAATAAACTCGAGATCCATATTATCCTTTGCTGGTGGAATGATGTTGTATCTGCCGACCTCTAATGGATTCGGGGCCA
>CAIKYX010000102.1 GCA_903831745.1 Oligoflexia bacterium | reverse complement strand
TCGACAGGCTTACGCGTGCGCTCGCTCTCTGGTGGACTTGCAAATCAAGTTGCAATATTTAAGTTCATCGCGATTTCCGAACCATCCCTTAATCCTGCTTTGTGTGCTGATGGCTCCATGAGTAATTCCCGAACTGTTTTCTTTCAACCTCTAGGTGTGACTCTCGACATGAAGAATGGAAATGTTACGCTCAAGCGTTAGAGATTCATCCCGAATCTTTTTATAGAGCGCTAAATAAGTATTTAAAGATTAAGGAACATCCGTGCCTAGTCGTTTGGATTCGCCACTGAGTGGCAAAGTCACATCCAAATTCGGTGGCGTGGGAAAATTCCGATCAAAATTATTTCTCGGTATTGCCGTGATTGCCGTTGTGCCTTTCATGCTGTCTACTTTTGCAGCAAGTGTCACCGTCGGAAGCGGATCCCTTGAATTTGGACAAGGCTCGCAGCAAGCAATTGCTTGCGATAGCAACGTTTTCATAGCGCTGGGAGAAGAGTGGCATGCAAGTCCGACGCCGCAAGATTCTTCAGCAGGATTTTTCAGGGTACGGACAGCGACGGTTTCCAATCTTAATTTAGAGTCTTGCGCTGGGATCAAACTACGATTGCGATTGGTTGATGGCACCGGACAAGAGATTCTTTTAGGAAATATCCCAACGGCAACGGTGCTCCAAGTAGCTATTCCAAAGGTCTTTCCGACCTCCAACATCAGTGACCCTACCTCGCTGGGGTTGACCTATCTCGACGGGCAAGGCGTGCCGCTTTCTGGCGCTCTCGCCGCAAGCGTTAACCTCAATGTTTCAGGTACATCGATTTATGACGGAAGTGCTTTGAGCACAACATCTGCCGACGTCACCTTCTATCTTGATCCGACATCTACAAGTGTCAATATCGATGGACAGCAAGTACGGCGCGCTACCGTTGAAACCGTTCACAATCCATCTGCGTAATTCCTAGAATTCACATCAGATGACGACTAAGCAATTGAATAAGTCTTCTGCGGCCCGATTGAATTTTGGCGTGCTTATATTGGCCCTTACTGGCCTAGGCGCCGTCTATGCCGCCAACCTTTCCCTCGATACAAACACGCCATCAAAAGAATTTAGCCAAGGCAGTTACCAAATAAAGGCTTGTGACAGTTGGATTTCGATGGACCTGATTTCAACAAGCACAGGAGCGTTCGGTGCCCCCTCGGGCTTATCAGCTCTTTCAGGAATTACGATTTCGCGTTTGGATACGAAAGCGTGCGCCAATACCCAGTTCAACATCGATATTTTCGATTCTTCCGGTCAAGAGCTACCGGCATTTCGCACAGATGGGATTGCAGTGCTCTGTGCAGCTCAAGCGTGCGATCAAGAGGGCGCTGCGCAAAAGGTAATTGGACTAAAAATCGATGCCACCGGAGTTGTCTCACTTATTAAGAAAGATGAATTTCACTCACTTTCTCATGATGAAGTAAATGCCACGTACAGCGTTGAATTTTCCCAACCCTCAATTCTGGCAAATGATGTCGGGCGTCTGAATATTCAGAGCGGTGACCTCTAAAAGCATTTAAAAGATGGGGTACGGGTTACACCCATTTTTGAGCAATTTCGATGGATGCCAGGGTGACTTAATAGGGTTATGAGTGTTTGACTTCGGTTCGGTAATTGATACCGCTATGCGCACGGGAAAGGAACGTCGATGCAAATTTTGCGTTTTGACGATGAAGTAGTTCCTGCGCGCAAACGCACAGGATTTTCTAAGGGACTTTATGTAATCGCGGCAATCGGAATTCTTCTTGGAGTGGGAACCGCATTTGCGTCGAGCACAATTGCAATCAACTCTGGCAATGGCGTGACTCTTGGTCAAGGTGTATCTCAAGTAACGGGTTGCGATTCTTCGATTACTGTTGCAACAGCGGCAGGATTGCTCACAGCAACAGCAAGCACACCATCAGCACCGGCCCCAACTTTTTTCCTGAAAACTTTAACTCTCAGTGATATTGATTCAACCCGAACTGATCCAACAACTGGAGTTGGTTGTGGCGGTAAATTTTTGAAAGTACAACTCTTTTACACTGTTGAGCTTGGTGGAGCAAAAACAGAAACTGCAAGAAGTTGTTCTGAGCTTGGCTCTGATCTGAAATCGAGCTCTTCATCGAATTCAACGTATTCATGTAAAGACTCTGCGCTTTATCTCAGTATTCCAGCGGCGACCTCACAACTTTATACAGACACGATTACTTTCCCGAATACTCTCTCATCAGACTTAGATTACGTAACGCTTGTTTCAACGGATTCTGTGGCATAAGGGGAAAAAATGTCAATTCTTAATTTA
>CAIKYX010000101.1 GCA_903831745.1 Oligoflexia bacterium | reverse complement strand
GTGGTAAAGAGCATGGACGTCATCACAGCCCAGATTGATCGGATCTCGAAACTCATCCACTCGTTATTGAATCTGGCGCGCGGAGATCAGGTTAAAAGTGTCGGAGAAGTTCAGTTGGATCGCGTGATCTCGGACGTCATGGATCTCATGGGGTACGAGTTCAAACGAAACGAAATCGAGATTCGAAACGAAGTGACTCAGGCAATCTCGCTAAAAACTACTGGGGGTGCTGAATCATTGCATCAAGTACTTCTAAATCTCGTGGTTAATTCGCTTCACGCCATTCAAAGCACGGTAAAACAGGGCAAACGCGGCGGTCATTATATTCGGTTCTTCCTTGAGAAAGATGAGAATACATTGGGATTCTGTGTAGAGGACTCGGGGTGCGGCATTTCAAAGAAAAATTTAAGAAATCTTTTCAAGCCTTTCTTCACGACTAAAGATATTGGTTCCGGAACCGGTTTGGGGCTTGCCACGAGTTACCGCATTGTAGAATCCTGGGGTGGATCGATTCAGGTCGAAAGTGAAGAAGGAGTAGGCACTACGTTCAAAGTAGTGCTGCCCATCAGTAAACTGATTTAGAAGGTAAGGGTATATGGCATCCAAATTCAGCATTCAATTCCTGGGCGGAGCAGGTACTGTCACGGGTTCAAAATTCCTGGTACGATTCGACGGACACAACGTCATGGTCGATTGTGGTATGTTTCAAGGGCTCAAGAATCTAAGAGAGCTGAATAGAGCTCCGCTTCCCATTGATGTCCGAGAATTAGATTCTGTCATTCTCACTCATGCGCACCTCGACCACACCGGGCATTTGCCTCTTTTGGCGGGTGCTGGATTTAAAGGCAAAATCTATTGCAGTGAGCCCACTTTCGAATTGTCCGAGATCATCTTGAGGGATACTGCAAAAATTCAGGAAGAAGATGCACTTCATGCAAATCAAGGAGGTTATTCGAAACACAATCCGGCATTGCCGCTCTATGGCACCCGGGATGTCGAGAAAATCCTTCCACATTTTGAGGTCAAGCCGCCTCACCAATGGATTCAAATTGCTCCTCGAATAAAATTTAGATTTCAGCTCAGTGGCCATATTCTCGGATCGGTATTCATCGAGCTCGATTGTGGCGACGAACGCATTGTATTTTCGGGCGATCTGGGACGCAAGCATCCCTTGACCCTGAATCCGCCAGCCCAAATAGAAAATGCCGATTATGTGGTGATTGAATCGACTTACGGTGACCGCAAGCATCCGCGCGAAGATCTGTTTGATCGCTTCGCAAAAATCATTTCAGAAACGGTAAAGAAAGGCGGGCAAGTATTGATACCGTGCTTTGCTGTAGGTCGAACCCAGGATATTTTGCATATCCTGGCCAGGCTGAAGAGCGCAGGTTCAATTCCTGATTTGCCGATTTATTTGGATAGTCCGATGGCGATCCGAACCACCCGGGTGTTTGATCGCTTTCCGACTTGGCATAAGCTCGGACCTGAAGATCTCGAAAATCTCGAGCGCGGCGTGACTATGGTTTCTGATTCAGAGGCATCAAAACAACTTCAGAAGGATGATCGTCCCGCGATCGTGATTGCAGGAAGCGGGATGATGGCGGGAGGGCGCATTCTTTCGCATGCGTTTACGAAATTACAAGAGCCAAAGAATACTTTTATTTTGGTGGGCTTTCAGGCCGCGGGAACGCTCGGGCGTTTTCTCCGTGACGGATCGGATGAAGTAAAAATGTTCGGCAAATATGTGCCGGTAAACGCGAGAATCGAGGAGATTAGTTCACTATCGGCCCATGCCGACCAGAGCGAGATCATCGATTGGCTCAAAGGATTTACCAAGCCACCCAAGAAGGCATTCATCGTTCACGGTGAGCCTCATTCGGCCGATGCCCTCAGGGTGCGTATCAAGGATTCTTTGGGTTGGCCTGTGTTGGTTGCGGTGATGTCCGACCAAGTCTCGCTAGAAAGTGGCGGTTGATGAACTGGGCTCAGTTAATTCCTTCGGAATTGCTACAGTTTCTGCTGGCTCTGGCGTTATCATTCTTGATTGGCTTGCAACGAGAAGAAGTCAAGCATGGTAAGGATCGCGATTTTTACTCTTTTGGGGGAGTACGTACGTTTCCGATGATCGGGCTCTTTGGGTTTTGGTTGGCCAAGCTTTCTGAAGCGAATCCCGCTGCACTTGGACTAGGATTGGCAACGTTAGGATCTTTTCTTTGGTTATCCTATCGAAAAAAACTTGAAATGAGTTCAGCAGCCGGAATGACCACCGAAGTTTCTGGGCTCATTACGTATTTGATCGGTGTGTTGGTTTATAGACAGGATTTTTGGGCTGCCGTCACCACGACTGTCGTGCTTTTGCTTCTTCTTGAATTAAAAGAAGGGCTCGAGCGGATGGCCCACAAGATCCCGCCTGAAGAGATTTTCACTTTCACACGTTTTTTGCTCCTCACCGCAGTGATTCTTCCGGTGGTGCCGGATCAGGACTTCAGTCCGTTTCACCTAAACCCACATCAGATGTGGTTGATGGTTGTGGTGATCAGCTCGATGTCCTATTTGTCGTACCTGATCAATATCTTTTCTGGAAACCGAAAGAGCATTCTTCTCTCCGGACTCTTGGGAGGGCTCTATTCGTCGACTCTGACGACGGTGATGCTGGCCAAGCAAGCGCGAGGGAGTCTTCAGCCTCGCATGTATTCGGGTGCCATTCTTCTCGCTTCAGGGATCATGTACTTCAGGGTGCTCTCGTTGATCGCAATATTTAATATGCCCCTGGCACAGACAGTAGGCTTGCCATTTTTACTTCTGGGAAGTTTAGGGTGTCTCGTCGGTTGGTGGTGGTCGAATGGTACGCGCGGTGTAGTTCAGGATTCAAACCTCGAGAGTAAGAATCCACTCGAACTTCGGTTTGCACTTTTATTCATGGTTCTTTATGTCACCGTAATGGTGGTCTCAGGATGGGTATCGAAGTGGGCAGGTGCTTCTGGAATTTATCTGTTATCCGCGATCAGTGGGTTTACGGATGTCGATCCATTTGTCATGAGTATGTCGCAATCGGCCGGTCAAAGCACTGCGGTAAAGTTAGCGGCAGGCGCGGTCATCGTCGCCACCTCGAGCAATCATTTGCTGAAAGGGCTCTATTCGTATTTCTTAAGTGACGGAAAAGTCAAAAGGCAGGCGGCCCTCTTTCTTTTGCTTTACTCAGGCGCGGGGCTCTTGGCATTATTCTTCTTATGAAGGAGATTCGGTGATGTGTTATTCGGCCATGGTCCAGCAGGATGTAAAATACCTTGGAATCAAATTCGGGGCGAGAGTCGACCTCGACGCCTTCGAAATGCTTTTTAAAGATCGTCTGGCCGGAAGTGGTGCAAGACTTTCTAAGGGCCTCGAAGATTCATTTCTTAAGGAACCTCATTCAGGTCAGGAAAAGAGAATTGCTGAAGCTATTCTCAAATGGAGAAGTCGCGAAATCGATACCTTGAAGCAGGATCTGATCGCTCAAGAAAGCCGTCTCAGAGCGGCAGAAAAAAAGCTTCTCGAGAAAGAAACCAAAACAGCATTGAACGAACAGCGAATTTCGACAGATAAGATTCAGAAATTGAACCAGCGTCTGAAAATACTTTTGGAGGACAAGCCTCGTGCCGAGGAGAGGATCTTTCCGGATTCTTATGCTCCTTTGGTCGTCATGGAAAATGCCGTAAAGTGGATCAGGCCATTTCGTTATCATCTCAGACCTGCAGGTGAAGGCGTTGAATTTGATCGCAAGTTTGATGGTACTTACAATGCAAGGCGCGACAGTTTAGGACGTGTGTTTTGGTGGCAGAAGATATTCGGAAAGAATCATGGCCTTTTGGTGATGACTCGTTTTTTTGAAAACGTGCAAAAGGATTCGAAGAATCAGGTCATCGAATTCTTTCCTAAAGCTAAGAGTGAATTGCTGGTGCCTTGTATTTTTGATCATAACGAGGAAGAAAAATTCGTTCTGGACTCTTTTGCGCTGATCACCGATGAGCCTAATCCCGAAGTTCGTGCTGCCGGTCATGATCGTACACCGATCATGATCAAGGAGTCGCATGTTGAGGATTGGTTAGAGATTCGCAACAAAGAGCCCAAGTCTTTTGAAATTGTTTTCGACGACAAGGAAAAAACCTATTTTGAGCACAAAATAGCCTGATTTACAGTGAATTAACTTTTTTAGTTAAGTTATTTTAAATAATAATCAGGTATCAAATATTATTTTCAACTGCTAGAGTCTTGGCATTATGAAGAGTGAAAATTCGCTGGATATTGCGCCACAAATCAAAAGAAATGTTCACACGACTCCGAAATCCATTCTCGTCATTGATGATAATGTCGAGCTGCTTGAACTCTATAAAACCATACTAGGTATGGAGGGATATCATGTATTTGTTGCAAGCAGTGGACGCTCGGCGCTCAGTCTCCTTTCAGAAATCAAAGAACCGGATTTGATTCTCCTCGATTATCGAATGGAAGGAATGTCTGGACCCGAGTTTTTGAATGAATTCGAAATCCAGATGCCCAAGACCTTTCAAAATGTGCCAGTAGTTTTTCTGACAGCTTTAGACGGGGTCCCAGAAGGCGAGTTCAAGGTAAAAGGCTTCATTCGTAAGCCCATGGACATCGCAGAATTCCTTGAAAAGGTGGATAGCTATCTTACTGAAGACTTCAACTCCGGCTTTTCTAATGTAAGGCATTGAGTATAGAATATCTGAATGATGTCACGTTCAGATGAGCGGCGGTCCTTCGCTGCGATGTTTTTTCTAGGAATCGTCACGCTTTGGGGGCAAATCGAAAACGATGTTCTTCGTGCCGTTGATTCTCCTTGTTATGCGGTAATTGCCAAAGAGCTCTCCGCCAAATCTCCGTGGGATTGGGTAAGCATGTCGGCTAACGGAAAATTATTTTTTGAACATCCTCATTTTACGCCCTGGTTGCTTGCGCTTTGGATGAAGTTATTCGGAGTAAGTACCACTTCTGCCTTGGTTCCGATTGTCATTCTGTCGACTCTGACTTTATGGCTTGCATATGCGATTGGCCGCAAACTTCTGGATCATTCATTCGGATTGTTGGCAGGGTTTGTACTTTTGTTCACACCTTCCTTTATTAAGGATGGAAGAAATCCGATGCTCGAGCCTGCCTTGATGTTCTTCATCATGCTTTCGCTTTATTTTAATTTGCGCTTTTTCAAAAAGGACTCGGGTTTAAACGGAGTGTGGGCCGGGCTGGCCTTTGGTTTTGCCATCCTGTCGAAAGGACCTCCTGCGATCCTTGCTCCTTTAGTGCTAGTTGCCTTTTATTTGGCCACTCTGTTTTTTTCAGAAGCATTTAAGGAGTTTCAGGTTTCCGTTCGAAGTTTCCTCGCCCATGTGTTCAGTGTTCTTGGGGTCGGACTTGGTCTGATCGCCTTGGTTGATCTTTGGAGCCTTGCCCGTACCGGAAGTTCATTTTTTTCGCAGTACATGGCCAGCCAATTGCAATACACCCTGGTGAACAGCAGGGGAGTCACCGAGAACGTCTGGAAGTTCTATTTTCCGAATTTTTTCGAGTACTATCCCTGGATTTTTTTGATGTACCTCAGCGTGCCACTGATGGTCTGGCAATGGTTCAAAAAGAAGACGGTGTTGGTGCCGGCGTTTATTTTCGGGTGGTTGGTGACGCTTGGGGTTTTTCTGGGTTTTACTGTCATCAAGCACAAAGGGTTTTGGTACACGAATATTCATTATGTCGGGTCAAGTCTGATTGCGGCGATTCCACTTTGGCTTCTTCTTTCGAAAGTGCAATTTCAAAAGATATTTACAATCGTTTGTGGGGTGATTGCGGTCGGAGTTTTGTTTTTTTCAGCCACCTTTCCGTCGTTGTTTGATTATCCTCGTCCGCTCGAGCACCTGTTGGCCAAGGCATCCAAAGAGTACAAAACCACCTGGCAAGGTAAAGTGATTGCCAATTGTACGGAGCTCAATCCTTGGCGGGGGTCGTTTTTATTTCAATTCTACCTGGGAGCTCAAATCGGCGAGTGTGATGCTCAAGGCGCTACACTGAAATTGGTGAATTTGCGGACGGCCGAGCTTCCTGAGCACGTAAAAATCCGCATTGCCGGAGATCCTTTTGCTTTGATCGATGTTCCGGTTAAATAGTATTTCTTTTTGAGTCTCGGTTGATTACAATGGCTCCATGTCACTTTCTAAATACCCGGACCTCTTAAAAATGATGAACACTGCTTTAATTGATTCTGACGCAGATCAAGACGAAGCGACCACGCAGCAATATGCGGCCAAGGTTTCGGCAGATGTCCGTGAACGCTTGCATACTCAACTTTCAGCTCTCTCACAGAGTGACCAAATCACGCTCGACGAAATTGGGGCAGAAGCCAATCGTTGGTTTGGTAGTAATGATGAGGCCCAGGCCTGGTTGCAAGTTCTTCTCAAGGGCGTAGGTTCACAGGGGTCGTCCGGCGAGGCTGAGTTGATCGTCAAGGATTCGAATGGAACCCAGTTACTCGAGGGTGACGCGGTGACTGTAATCAAAGATCTGAAAGTAAAAGGGGGGTCGAGTGATTTAAAACGCGGCACTCTGGTTAAAAAGATTCACCTGACTTCTGATCCTGATCTGGTCGAATGCCGTGTGGATGGCAGCACGTTGGTTCTGAGAACCGAATTTCTTAAAAAGAGCTAAGTAGATCAGTGTATCGATTTGAGGGGGACCATGAGTAATTTTATTTTCATTTTCCTCTGTCTGCTGCTCGGGATGTTCTTTCGCATCCGAAAGATTCTGCCGGAGGGCACGGCGCAGGTGTTGAATCGCTTTGTAATTTACATTGCATTACCGGCCTTGACGATTCGTTTGCTTCATCAGGTGTCGATCGGGGTAGCTCAGTTACCTGCAATCCTGATGCCTTGGTTTTTGTACCTGTTTGGTGTCGTTTTCTTTCTGTGGGTTCAGCGGTTTCGACCGGTTTCAAAGAAGTCCCTGGGCGCACTGATTCTAACCGGCTCATTGGGCAACACTTCGTTTGTCGGTTTTCCGCTTCTCGAAGCGCTCTATGGCACCAGTGCGATCTCGACCGGAATTCTGGTCGATCAACCCGGAACATTCCTGGTGGCAGGTACCTTGGGAATTCTCACTGCCAGTATTTTTTCGTCGCAGACGCCGAGTCTCAAAATCATCGTTCAGAAAGTTTTTCTATTTCCACCGTTTCAAGCTGTTTTGCTGAGTGTGTTCCTTCGACCGATCCATTTCTCGCCCGATTTTGAAAACATTCTCGAAAAGCTTGCTGCTACCTTGATTCCTTTGTCGTTGGTATCAGTAGGGTTTCAACTAAAATTTGACCGTGAACATATTCGACGCGATTGGCGACTGTTGGTCTATGGATTAGGATTCAAAATGATACTTGCGCCTTTGCTGTTTAGCTTCTTGGCGATCGTGTGTCTGAAATCGCATTCGCGAGAAGCGGAAATTGTGCTCGTTGAATCGGCAATGGCCCCGATGATTACTGCTGGAATCATCGCGACCGAATACGGGCTGGATGCCGAACTTGCCAGTTTGATGATTGGCGTGGGAATTCCTTTGTCGCTGATTACTGTTCCGCTTTGGAGCCATTGCATTAGTCTCTGGTGGTCGTAATGGGGCAAACATTCTTTTCTTCATACGGCATAAGTAATGCATTTTAAAAACCAGGTTTCATTGATTCCGACCGTAACCACACAAACCCAGCGGTTAATTGCCGCTGGGCATTTTATGATCGAAAGGCTCATTGGCCCGAAAGCACAAGAGCCCGCTGATGATGGCTGCAAAAAAGCACCACACCGAGGCGAAAACGTCCTGAAAAAGAATTTGCGAGACGATAAAAGATCCAAGGATCGCAATGCCGATGACCTGAAGCCATCGATTGCTTGATATCAGGCACGGAAGTAGGGTGCCTGCGCAATAAAACAATTGGATTAAGTCTGAGTGCGCTGATTCGAAAATGTATTCGATATGTTCATGGGTGACTCTGTGACTGATGGGATGACTCATGAGTTGGATGGCAAAAAATATTGCTGAGATTCCTGAAGGGAACAGTAAAAACTGGATGCTCTTCCGTCGGGCTGAGTTGGATTCGATGAGTCCGACCGCAAAAGGTAGAAACAGTGGCCAAATGAGGTACGCAAGAGTCAGGTAGCAATAAGTAAGGAACTCAGTAACGTGAGGGGGCGACGGTTTGATCCAGATGAATCCCTCTAAGAGCTGCTGAATTCCAAAGACCAAAGGAATCGCCATGATCGGAAGCTCACGAGGTAGCTTTGTTTTACGCAAGGTCAATGCCCCGGCAGAACAGAGAACACCGCTCGAGACAAAGCTTGCAGTTGCTGAAAAACACATAGTTTACCGCGTTTTCTGAAAAAACATGCCCGGCAATACTGTGATTGCCGGGCAAAAAGATGTCCTCCAACTGGAAGGTCATCCGTCATTGCACGAGAGCAATGAGACTGGGGTGAGCGCTTGGCACACCCTGGCTGGTGATTAAGACTTCGTAATATTCATGAGACTGGCTCACTTCATTTACCCGCCTTTCCAGCTATCGAGCTAAACTGATAGAGTGCAATCGAGATGCCAGCTGGAGTCAACGTTACGTGATTTGACGAACCTCGAGTGGGGCGATATGGGTAGAATATGAACAAAAAAATATTTTGGTTAAGCTGGGGAATGAGTATTTTTGGGATTTTGCCGTTTGTGCCCAGCGCACTGATGAAATTCACGGGTTCTCCGCAAGTCGTTCAGGGAATGCTTCACTTTGGTTGGTTAGCGTCGATGGTGCGCCCTCTGGCGGTGATTGAAATTTCTTCAGTGATTCTCTATCTGATCCCACAACTGTCTGTGCTTGGAGCTATTGTGCTGACAGGATATTTGGGTGGGGCCATGGCCACTCACATGAGATTGGGTGAGCCGGTGTTTCTTCATCTCATTCTGGGTATTTTGATCTGGGGCGGAATTTTTCTTCGTGAACCGCGTCTGCGTGCGCTCCTTCCTACGATCAAACCCAATTAGACTTGGCACTCGGCCCGAATTAGAGCAAGCTGGATGAAATCAACATCTAAAGGAAGTAAATATGAAAAAGAATTATAACTACGTCGACGGAATCATCGTGCCAGTACCTAAAAAAAACCTGGCTGCTTATAAAAAAATGGCCAAAATCATGGGCAAAATCTGGATCGAACATGGTGCGATCGATTACGTTGAATGCATGGGTGACGATGTCGAGGCCGGCAAAGTGACTTCATTTCCGCAAAGTGTAAAACTTAAAAAAGGCGAAGTGGTTTTCTTCTCTTGGGTAACCTATAAGTCAAAAGGCGATCGCGACAAAGTGATGAAGAAGGTCATGACCGATCCACGCTTAGAAAAGTTCATGACCACACAGCAGATGCCATTCGATGGAATGCGCATGTTCTGGGGTGGTTTTAAGCCTGTGGTTAAGTACTAAGGTTTAATCGATTACCAGGCGATCGGCTCACGGTCTCGAAAGAATCCGCCCGTGGGCCCAGCGTCTGGCAGCATCGCAAGGAATAGGATGGGGCCAGCAGCGACTTCAGGCGTTCGCTCCGCATTCGAGCCGCCCATATCGGTTTTTACCCAGCCTGGGCATACAGAATTGACGAGGATATTGGTTCCTCGAAGTTCTTCGGCGAATATTTTGGTAACTGCGTTCAATGCTGTTTTCGAAATTCGGTATCCGGGCCAGCCGCCTTCCATATCCGAGAGTTGTCCCATGCCGCTTGAGATATTCACAATACGTCCGTATTTGTTTTTAAGCATCAAAGGCACGAGAAGTTGGGTCAGGCGCAAAACTCCCAGGGTATTGGTTTCGAGCGATTGCCTGATTAAATCTAGCTTTGCATTCATGATCGAAGCGCCTGCCGTATCGGGTGGATGCCTGGGGGGATCGAGTAGTGCGCCTGCATTATTGATGAGCACATCAAGGCGCCCCATTTGATTCATGCCGGATACAAACCTTTGAATGCTTTCTTCCGAAGTCACGTCGAGGCATTGAAAACCCACATCAAGACCTTCGGCTGAGAGTTTTTTAGCCGCGACTTCTCCTTTGGCAGGATCGCGCGCCGTCAGAATTACTTTAAAGCTTTTTTTGGCGAGTTGTCGGCAGAGCTCGAAACCAATTCCTCGATTGGCCCCCGTGACGACTGCGATTTTTTTAGACGAGTTCATATTTTCTCCATTGAACGATTGCTCTTCCGAAACTTTCAAACGGTGAAGTCAGAGTAAGGAGTTGGCTGTCAAAACTCAAACTTCGAGTCAGGGTCTTTCCGATCCGATCAGGATTGGATGCGATGGTCACGTGATGATGAATTTCATTTCCGTGGATTTGATAAGTACCTGCGTAAAAAAGCATCGAATCCAAGACATCCTGTGGATCACCGCTTTCGAGGATTTCAATATCGCGATTGATCGACACGCTGACGTGGCCGCTTGAAGTATAAATCAGAAGCCCGCGCATGTTCCGGCCCCAATCGGCTCGAGTTCCGTCGGCTTGTTCAATGACGAAACTTTCGAGTTGATAAGTGCCGACAGGATTCATCTCTATTCTTCTCCGGTTTCGCCGGGCATTGGGTCCATTTTGAAATGTTTTTCACAGATCAAAGTCAAAAATTCTTCTTTACTGCATTGAATCGCATGCGAAACATACTGGGTAATCGTCGTGCCATAGGCGCCCAGGCCCCTCACTTCACTGAGTTTGATGTCCGAAGTGGCAACCCATTCGAAAGATTCATTGGCAACTTGTTTGCCGTCTACCCACCAGCCATCCGTATTATTTTCTTCGTTGTTTTCATGGGGCGGGCGAGGATGCCTGCTAGGGTGAAGCTCGTCGTGGGGTGGAGGGCGGGTTCCATGGCCTACCGGAGCGTAGTACGTCTGAATAAATTTGATATTGCCGTCAGCGGTCGAGCAATGCAGAAATCCGCTTGCAAAAACAGGTGCGCTCGAGAAGGTCAGAATGAGGGCGAAAGCGAAGGATCGAATCATTTGATGCTCCTTGGGTTGCTGGCCGGCAGATTAAATCAGTGATGTGTAATTAGCAAACTGATAATCAAATCAGACCATAACGCTCGGCCACGAAACGTCGAGTGCAGGCAGGCCTTCAATGCTTGTGCGAGCGTAATAGGCGTGATCACGGCAGGTAATTTCAGGATGGGCCAGTGTGTCTTCGTTTTTGAGAATAGCTTCGAGTTCAAAACCCAGGCGCTCTGGTATTCCTCGGCTTTTTAGGTTCGAAGCATTGCATCTGATCTCAACGCGTGTGGCTTTTAGTTCATCGAATGCATAACGAGTCAGTGCGTGCGCTGCTTCGGTCACATAACCTTTTCCGGCGCAAGACGTGCGAACCCAATAACCAATCATGAAAGTTCGGTAGTCCCAATTGCAATGGTGTAGTCCCGTACTGCCGATCAAGCTACCGGTATTACGGTCGAAAAAGAGCATACGAAGGTCTTCGCGCAGAATGAATTTAGATAGTGCGATTCGCGCGTTCACTTCGGCTTTCTCGACAGAACTCTCTTCACGGGCAAAGCGCATCCAGAGCTTGAGCTCAGTCATGCTTTCGACGGTGGCCTCGTGTACAGCTTTTCCGTCGCCTGCCATGGGTGGACGCAGGATCAATCGAGGCGTCAAAATCGGGGTTGGAAGTTCAATCAGGATAGGATGAGTCATGGTATTACATTCCTGGAATAGGCAAGCACTCCATGATCTCGACTGAGTCGCCCGGAAAAATAGTGAAGTGCGGATGATTGATGAATAGTTTGGCTGCCGCTTCGTGAGATTAGGCTTGAACAATCGTATACGCAGTAATGGCGTTAACCGTACTGGTAGTGCCGTCCGAATTGACACGAAGGGTTTTTCCGACCGGGCTTCCCATGTCGACTAATTGCTTTTCGTGGGTCTGAACCCAATTCATCCAGCCAGTCATTCCGGCTTGTTCGAGTTTTGAACGGGCTTGCTCGTCCAATGCCTCCAACTTGGCTGCGTTTGGACTATTTTCTGAACCTAAATAAATTGCTAAAAATTTCTTCATGATTAGGCTGATTCTAGCATAGAAAGGGTTATTTTGCTTGCGCCAAATAGGCTTCGAGCTGATCGAAAGATCCGGTCCAGCCCTGGGTCATGCCGCCTTTTGCATTCACAAAAGTTGCAAGTTCTTCGAGAGTCACTTTTCCGTGAGGCTGCCATTGGACAGTGACGCGAGTCAATTCCGGCCCTTCGCTTGCGAAGGTAACTTGGGTGAGCATGGTTTCTGGCCAAGTTGGAGCCATCGGGTGGCGCGTAACCTTTTCGTTTTCGTCGCAGAACTGTTGGGTGTAAACCAACCGGTGGGGTTTTAAAATTTCAAGGTATTCTGCGCGGCCGTACATTTTTGTGTTGCCTACGCCCATCACATAAAATGAGCTTTTTCCGGGTTGAATCTCGGAGCGTAAGAATTTCATTTCTCCGCCGCCCGGGGCAAGCCATTTTGAAAGGTGAGCTGGGTTGGTCCACATTTCAAAAATAGTTTCGATGGGCGCATCAAAAGTTCTGTTGATCACAAACACTTCGTGTTGGCTGGATTCTTTAGTGAGGAATTCCGAGAGTCGATCCCAGGTCGAATTGCCATTTGCACTCTTAATGATCTTTTTGGTTTGAACCAAGGCTTCAGGCGTCGGCAAGGACATGACCATCATCATCTCGGTTTTGCCTTTTACTTCTTTGAACTCAACGGTAACTCTAAACATCGGCGGCTGATTTTCGTTTCCGCCGTGATCATAAACGAGGCGCGAGTGTTTTTCGACTTCGTAATATTTCGTATGATTCGGATAATCTGTTCCGTCTGGTCCGTGCATCGTGTAGACCCATGAACCCCCTGCTCTTAAATCTTTGCTATGGGTAGTAATCGTAAAGCCGCGCGGCCCCCACCATTGTGCTGCTTGCTTGGGGTCGGCCCAGGCGTCCCAAACTGCTTTGACTGGGGCATCGTATATTCGGGTAATTCTAATCTCGTTCTTTTGGGTTTGGGTACTCATCGTTTCTTTCCTTTCAGGTAGATTTCGAGGCGATCAAAACTCTCTTCCCAGAACACGCGGTAGTGTTCCATCCAGTTTACGGCGTCTTTCAGAGGGGCACCATTTAGTTTGCAGGGGCGCCATTGCGCATCCTTCGACTTCGTTACCAACCCCGCCTTTTCTAGCACCTTTAAATGTTTGGTGATGGCTGGCAGGCTCATGTCTTTCATGAATGGTTTTGCGAGATCAGAAACATTAGCATCGCCTCTCGACAAGCGCGCAAGCAGTGCCCGTCTGGTAGGATCGGCGAGGGCTGAAAAAGTTTGACTCAAGGAATCTTGCATAGGTTACCTGTTAGTTAATTAACTGTTTGGTTAAATGTAAGAAGGACTGCATCGTTTGTCAAGACCGGGGTGTTTGTGTGATGATGACGTGAAATGTTGAATCCATTCGAGCCTAAAATGATTGATGCCGTCATCCTCGACCTGGGGGGAGTCGTGGTCAATCTCGACTACGAATTGACCGTGATCGAGCTAAAGAAACGCGTTCCTGGACTAGATACCGCCACCTTTTATGGTAAAGAAGCGCAACTCGATTTTTTTACGGATTACGAGTTGGGACGAATTTCTACTGACCAATTATTGGCTCATTTTAATCGTCATTATCAGACACAGCTTCATTTGGACGAGTTCAAAAAGGCGTGGAACGCAATGGTTCTTGATTTTCCTGCTTCACGGATCGCCCGGGTCAAAAAACTGGCCAAACAGAAGCGAGTTTTTTTGCTATCCAATATCAACGCTCTTCATGCTGATTGTGCTTTAGAAGCGTTTGCCAAGGCTGACGTCGGAGCTGAAAGCTTTCATTCGATTTTCGAAAAGGTTTATTATTCGCATCAAACGGGAATGCGTAAGCCTCATCCGAACACTTTTGCGCATATTCTAAAGGAAAAGCAGCTGGTCGCCGAGCGCACCTTGTTCATTGATGATTCAAAACACCATGTTCAAGGTGCGGCCACCACGGGCGTGCATGCCGTACATTTGATCAAGCCTAAAACCCTGGAACAGCTGCTGACCGAACTCGGATTTTAATCATCTGGATTTAAATTAAATTCATTGATCAAAGTAAGTTTCAGATGGATCGGTTGAATGTCCGCGCTCAGTAGAAATGTCCCGGGTTTTGGCTCAATAGAAATGTCTCTTTTTTAAACAAGGTACTCTAATCCTGACAGAGGAGGTCAGGATGGGGGAATCTAGAAGAGAGAGCATTACCGTGTCCAAGAAAAGTGTTTATCAATCTAAGATCCTTACGGATTTCTTAGAGAACAAGATCACAAGAAGAACTGCAGCAGAGTTACTCAATATGAGTGAGAGACAGGTAACCAGACTGGCTAAACGGATGGCTAAGGGCGGGTTGCTTGAGATTCAACACAAAGGTTCGGGGCGAGCATCGAATCACGCGATTGATAAAAAACAAGTGGAGACGATCCAGAAACTTTTTACAGAGAAGTATCTGAACTTCAATTACCAACACTTCAACGAGAAGTTAAAACAGTTTGAAGGAATTGAAGTGAGCTACTCTTCAGTGAAGCGTTTTTTAGCGCCACTGAAGATGACGAAGCGCCCGAGGAAGGGGCGGAAGGTTAGACGCTACCGAGCTAGAAAGGAATGCCAAGGGCTTTTGCTTCAGATGGATGGATCAGTGCACGAGTGGGTTCGAGGAGCCGGGCAATGGTGTTTGATTGCGGGAATCGACGATGCGACAAGCGAGGTTCCCTACGGCGAATTTTTTTTAACTGAATCTTTAGAGGGCTATACCCAGGTTCTTTCAAAAACATTCGAAATTAGCGGAATTCCTAGGGCTGTTTACGTTGATTGCGCTTCTTGGTTATCGGGCACGACCAAGTGTGAAGAGTCAGGACAATTCAAAAGAATGTGTCGTGAACTCGACATTCATCCGATCTACGCGGAGTCGGCCCAAGCCAAAGGCCGCATCGAAAGACTGTGGGGAACATTTCAAGATCGATTAATTGCAGAGATGGGGCTTCATGGAATTAAAACGATGCAAGATGCAACCCGATATCTGAATGAAGTTTTTCTCCCGTACTGGCGAGAGCACTTCACGGTGAAACCACTGAGACTTGAATCACTCTACCAATCCGCTCCGAATCCTCAACAACTCAAAGAAATTTTTGCATTCAAATACGAACGCAAGATCCGAAACGACGAGACGATCCTCTGGCAGAACGATCTGTATCAATCCATGCATGAGTTTGGGT
>CAIKYX010000100.1 GCA_903831745.1 Oligoflexia bacterium | reverse complement strand
CCGCTGTCGTAGGTAATGGCGCATGCTCACCGGTTTATAATCTTTCGATGCAAGATTCTTTTGGCAATAATGCAACTTCCGGCACCTCCACCACTATTAGTTTGAGTGGGGCAGGTAGCGGTCATTTCTATTCGGATTCTCAATGTCAATCTCAAGTCACTAGTTTGTCGATTCCTGCAAATACATCGGGTGGACAATTTTATTTCAAAGATTCCATTGGTGGAGCGGGAGAATCTTTGACCTTGGCTTCTTCTGCGAACGCCGGAGCCATCACCAGCAGTATTGGGATCACGGTTGCAGCGGTGGGTTCTCCTACGCAACTTACGATTTTGATGAACCGTCCCTACGAGACGGCGGGAGCTTGCTCTACTCCCATTACGATCGAATCTAGCGATCTTTCAGGAAATCCGTTGCCGGTGGGCTCGCTGACCACTGTGACTTTAGCTCAGAGTGGAAGCGGATCATTTTATGCCGGTGGAGTTTGCGGTGGAAGCCCGATTACAACCGCCAGCATCGCTGCAAACACAACGAACGTTATTGTTTCTTTCAAGGCAACCGTCGCACAGACCGAGCAGTTATTTGCCACGACCGGCAGTCTGAATGGTGCGAGTTATAATTTTAGTGTACTTGCGGGCGCACCTTCCGGATTGACCATGAGCGGTTCTTCGGTAATCAGCGGAAACAGCGTCTGTTCACCCGCATTCACGGTTTCGTTGACCGACACCTACAACAATAAGGCAAATGCGAGTACGGATACCGTGGTGACTCTCGGTGGTGCCGGAGCAACCTCTCATTTTTATTCTGATTCCGGATGTAGCGCTCAAGTTCCGAGTGTCACGATTTATGCAAATACCTCGTCGCAAGTCTTCTATTTGAAAGATTCAAGCATTGCCGGCGAAACCCTCAGTCTGACAAGCACAAGTGGTGGATTGAATGGAAACTTTACGGTAACCGTATCTCCTTCCGGTTCGCCGACTCAATTGGTAATGCAGTCGGTGATTCCTTATGTGGCTGCAGGAACCTGTACTTCGGTTCCACTTCAAATTACTTCCGTGGATAATCTCGGAAATCCAACCAGTGTGGGTTCCAATACCACGGTGACGTTGTCCCTGAGTGATCAAGGCGCTTTCTATGCCTCGACCGACTCAACTTGTGCGTCGAGTCCGGTGACAACTGCTACGATTTCTTCAGGTGCTTCAAGTACGAGCGTCTATTTCAAATCAGATGTTGCCGAGACCGAGCAGTTCTTCGCGAGTGCTACCGGACTGATGGGTGCAACTTTCAATTTCAATATTCAGGCCGGAAACCTGAGTGCAATTACGTTTGCGGGATCGGGCGCACTTCAAAACGGAGTTTGTTCTCCTGCTTACAGTGTGACTCTGATTGATGCCCATGGAAATGCAGTCCGACCGGGTACCAGTACTGCTGTGACTTTGGGTGGTAAAGGGCACGGACATTTTTATTCCGATTCTCAATGCCAAAGCATCATCAATTCAGTAACAGTGCCTGCACTTGCTTCGAGTGCAGTGCTTTACTTTGAAGATACCTATGCGGCAGGTGAAAGCCTTACTTTTGCAGCCACCAACGGTGGGATCACCGGAAACCTCGGTGTCACTGTTGAAGCGGCCTCTGCCCCTAGCAATCTGGAGATGACTTCGGTTGCGGCTTACACTGGGGCGGCTGCTTGTTCATCCGCTGTCACGATCACTTCGGCCGATCACAGCGGAAATCCGATCAATGCCGGAAGTGACATCACCGTAAATCTTACGAATAGTGGCTCGGGATTATTTTTTGCTGGAACAGACAATACCTGCGCTGGAAGTGCGGTCACCACCGCAACCATTTCTTCAGGTACCTCGAGTACGACATTCTATTTCAAATCGAATGTTGCTGAGACCCAGACTTTTTATGCCAACGCGACCGGAATGAACAGTGCCACCTTTACGATGACCGTTCAGGCGGGATCGTTTGCGACACTTTCCATTTTCACGGGCGGAAGAACTCCTGCATCAAGTCCGACTTCGACGACGATCGGCTATGGAGTTTGCTCGCCCGCATTCGGAATTGCGCTTCAGGATAATTATGGAAATAATGTAAGTGGTTCCGGAACTACCGTTACTTTGGGCGGACTCGGAACACATGGAGCTTTAGCTTACTCGGATTCACAGTGCTTGAATGCAGTAACTTCTGTCGTTGTCCCTGGAAACGGACAATCACTTGAAGCGTTCTATATCAAAGATTCTTATGCGGAAACATTGACCGTAAGCGGTACTACGGGCGGAATTACCGGAACCTATCCGGTGACCGTTGCAGGTGCTAGTTCACCGAACAAGCTACTGCTGAATTCGGCGAGCTCTACCGAAAATGCAGGTTCATGTTCTGCCGCGATGACGGTTTCTTCAGTGGATGGATCTGGAAATCCTCGGGCAGTGGGTTCAGATACCACGGTAAATCTCGGTTCAAGCGGAGTAGGAAGTTTCTATCTCGGAGGAACTTGTGCGGGTGGAGTGGTAACTGCTGCAACGATTACTGCAGGTAATAGTTCCGCCACCATTTCATTCAAGAGTTCCGTCGCCGGAGCGCAGGTATTGACAGCAGCTGCAAGCGGACTCAATGCCTCGAACTTCAATTTAACGGTGCTTCCAGGGGCTTATTCAACTTTGGTCATCAATGGTCAAGTCATCATCGGCAACGGAGTTTGTTCTTCGGCTTTTACTGTTTCACGCCAGGATTCTTATAACAACACGCTCACCTCGACTTCGGCTCAGGCGATTGCATTAAGCGGAAACGGTTCAAACGGCGGTCAGTTCTATTCTGATCCAGGATGTGCGAACTCGGTCGCAAGTGTAAGCATTCCTGCGAACCAGCAGAACGTGGCCTTCTATTTCAAAGATTCGTACAGTGCGGGTGAATCCCTGACGCTTTCGGGATTGAATGGTGGAATCACCGGAACGATCGGTGTCACCGTTGCGGCAGTGGGTGCTCCAGTCCGTCTGGTACTCAATTCTTCAGCTTCTTCAGTAGTTGCGGGATCCTGTTCTGCTGCGATTACAGTTACCGCGACTGATGCAGTATTTAATCCGGTGAATGTGGGATCCAATACCGCCGTCAGTCTCACCGTCAGTAATGTGGGATCTTTTTACGGATCGGCCGATCCTACGTGTGCGGGCTCACCCGTGACTTCAATCACGATTTCGAGCGGAACTTCGAGTAAATCCTTTTATTTCAAGTCAACCACTGTTGAAGATGTCACGCTCTCTGCAAACGCGAGCGGACTCAATCGTGGAAGCTATGAATTTGCAGTGTTACCGGGAACATTCAATGCGGTCGCAATTACGGGGCCGACTACGATCAGTGAAGGTGCCTGTTCTCCGGCGTTTGGCGTTTCGCTTCAGGATGCCAACAGCAATAATATTGTAGCTGCTTCAAATACTACGGTCACTTTGGGTGGACTGGGTTCTTATGCACATGCGTATAGTGATTCGGCGTGTGGAACTCAGGTGACGAGTGTGAGCATACTCAAGGGATCCACCTCCGCCATTTTCTATGTAAATGATCCGCACACTGCTGGCGAGACGTTGAATCTTTCTGCAACCAATAGCGGAATCACCGGTAATCTAAGCGTGACCGTCAGCGCATCGGGAGCTCCTACCCAGCTCGTGGTCAATAGCATTCAGCCTTATACTACCGCCGGTGTTTGCTCGCCGCAACCGATCACCATCACTTCGACAAATGCGTTAGGTAGCCCTCTTCCGATCTCAAACTCAGGTGCTACGACCATCAACCTGTCTACAAACGGCAAGGGACAATTCTTTGCGGGCACTGATGCAACCTGTTCGGGCTCTGCGGTAACCACTGCGACGATCAGTACCAGTCAAACCAGTGCTTCTGTTTTTTTCAAATCGACTGTTTCTTCGACTTCCGAAAAATTATTTGCAACTACTGCCGGCCTGAATGGTGGAAGTTATGGTTATTCGGTGCTTCCTTCGACTCCGAGTGCGTTGAGCATCAGCGGTATCGCCACTTTGACCACCTCAACCTGTAATCCGTATGTGGTTACGGTACTTGATGCTTATGGAAACGTGACCAGTAATTCAAGTGCGAATATAGCGGTAACTTTGACCGGAAACAGCGGTGGAGTTTTCTATTCAAATGCGACTTGCAGTAGTGCAAGTGCGAGCATGACCATTACTCAATACAATTCGAGCAATACTTTTTATTTTGAAGACCTGGGCGCCGATAGTACGCGGTTTACTGCGGCCTCGACTTCTCCTGCGACTCTCACTTCAGGTACTCTTGATATTTCCGTTCAGGCCCCGGTAGGTGGTGTGAGTAATACTCTTCTTGCCATTCAAGGTAACAATACCTCGATGTCCGTCAGCAGTACGAAGACACTCAAGGTGATGGCAGTCAGCGGGACAGGCGGAACTCCAGTGGGTGGAATAGTGGTGACTTTCACTGTGATTCAATCTGCGATGGGAACGGTGACGGGTGGAGGTGCGACTGCGACCGCCACTACGGATAATGTCACAGGAATCGCTTCCATCGTCTTCAGTTCGAGTACCACCATCGGCCCCGTCACGGTCCTCGCCACTTCGAGCGCCGGAAGTATTCCATTCAATATTTCGATCGGACCGTCCGGTATTGGTTCTCAGATTATTAAAACCGCAGGGGATGGTTCAATCATTCAAACCCTGGGGGGCAGTCCGGACACTCAATTGATTCAGGTTTTGGTACTCGATGCAAATGGAAATCCGATTGCTGCCGGAACTGCCGTGACGTTTTCAGTGGTTGCAGGTAGAGGAACGCTCACCGGCGGATTGACCAGTGCAAGTACTACCACTGATGTGAGCGGAAACGCCTCCACCACCTTTAGTTCGAGTAGCACTACCGGAAGTGTGTCTATTCTAGCTTCAGTCACCGGATATGGATCGGTGTCCTTTACTGTCAATGTCGGAAACGGCGGCGGCGGCGGCGGGGCATCTCCAGCCATTACTTTCAGTCCGACCTCGGTTACACCTACGACCAACACGAATGCCTGGTCTCATATTGAAGTTGGAAACCATGCAGACAATATTGTTACCGTTTCCAATACTACCAGTCCTGCTTCTACGATTTACATCAACTCGATTTCTACAGCGAATTCTGTATTTCAATACATTCAGGATACATCCGGCGGAAATACCGATTGCTATCAAGGTTATAATACTCCGCTTACCTCGGGTTCGACCTGTACCCTCAAATTCAGATTTACTCCGTCAAACGGCACTGTCGATGCCACCGGCTTCGGATACGTGAACTGGTCCGGAACTTCCGGCGGGACACCGCAGATCGCTGCGATTTCTCTCGAAGGCACGGGACCTTCTTCGTTGACCTTCACCCATATTTCGAGTGCGGATAGTGCGACTGGTTCAAGCCTCGTAGCTCATTGGCCGTCTGCTACCGGCGGTACGGTTGACCATTATTCAGTCTATTATTTGGACGTCAGCAACAACAGACACTGGTTGGCAGATTCTGCATCCGGAACCAATAGTGTGACCGTAACAGGCTTGTCTACGAGTACGACCTATAAATTGGTGGTTTATGCCTACAACTCTGCCGGAATCGAAGCGGGTGACGGTACTTCTGCTTCGGGCACGACCACTTCAAGTACGGTATCGCTCACCGTGATTTCAAATTCACTGTTAAGCACCCATGGAGGCTCCGGAGGTTGGCTCGCCGGTACGAACCATACTTTTGATGTGAATAATATCGGTGCAGGAACTCCGGGAAATGATACGAGCATGGCCTATACCTGTCAGGTCAGACGCGCAATCGGCTCCGGATCCTATGCAACATGCGCTCAAAATAATTTTCTTGGAATTTTTTCTTTCAATACCGCTACAGGAGTCTTTTCTTGGACTCCTTCTTATGGTGCAGAAGGAACTTATGAAATCTACATCACCGGCACTTATGGTGGAACCAGCAATGCAACCCGTACCATCGATGTCGACGTCGTGAATCCAATTCTCGGAATGGACGGCTCGACAAGCAATCTCACCATGGACTTGCGTGCTGCGTTCTCAAATGTGACTGCGTCCTTTGGTAATGGGTCGGCAAGTGGAAGTACTTGGGCTGATCTCTTTACGAACGGCTGGGATGGAGCTCCTTCTGCCACAACTTCGTGGGCAGGATCACTCTCGAATACCATTGCAAAATGGAGCGGCTCATCCAGTAGTCCTCAGGTACTGAACTTTCCATCGACTCACGACGGAAAAGTAGCTTTCAGTTCAAGCTTGCTCGGCAACTCTATTCGCCAATATCTCCTCAATTTCTGGATCAGTAGTGATGATACTAACTTTTCGAGTGGTCGAGTCGTCGCATCCCGTTCACTGGCAACTGCGACCTCAGCCAGTAGTGGGAACGGCTTCACGCTCTCACAATGGAATCCGCTCGACCTAGGCGCAAGCACTTTGAAGCAATATAAGTTTTCTCAAGATGTCTCGTATTATCAAACGATTCTTGCCGACAGTCCTTTCGCTTATTACCGTATGGATGATGCCTCAGCAAATACCTTGGTCGATTCTATCGGTGGTTCGGGTGGCACGAGTTGTGGCGGAGCCACCTGTAATTTAACCATTTCCTCAGCCACTTGGAACTTCGCCCAAACCGGCGCGTTGATTCATGAGACAACCAATAAGGGGATTGTATCTTCAGCTGCTGAAACCACTGCAGCTCAGATTCCACTCGATAATAAATTTAAAATGGGGTCGTCCACCAACCCGCATGGTACGGTCGAATTTTGGTTCAAGCTCCCGGCCGGAAATACGAGTAACACTTATATTCTAACGAATACGACAACCGCTGCAACAGACGGGTATGCATTTAAGAATAATGGGGGAACGTTGAACTGGTACCAGGATAGTACCGCTATAGATGGAAATATTACTTTTACTCCAGGGGTGGGGATCGATGGCTTTTGGCATCATCTCGTAGTTACCTTCGATATCGTAGCCACTAAAGTCCAGAAGAATTTGTACTATGACGGAGTTCTTTTCGCAACGACCAATGGAACTGCAGGGACTTACAAAAGTTATGCGGCAACTCCGTCAACCCGGGGTTTCAATGCCTCAGGCGGAATTGCAGGCATGGGAATTGATGAAGCTGCGTTTTACACGACCACGCTCACCGCAACTCAAGTACAAAACCACTATGCGGCCGGAATGAGAATGCTTTATTCTCAATCGGCTTATCCGGCAAACGCAATCATGCAATCCGGTCCTGTGGGTTATTGGAAACTGAATGATTCCAATACCTCGGCAATCGATTACTCAGGTTACGGAAATCATGGTCAATACATGGGAACCGTTACCCATAGTTCAAGTTCATCGCAATCCAATACTTTACCATCGAGAAATGGCAGCTTTGCGTCCGGAAATGATGTCACCGGCGCGGGATCCTATGGACCCGGTAATACAGACGCTACGGACTTTGTAAAAGTGCCCTATTCAGATTCACTGAAATTTTCGACTATCATGACGGCAATGGCATGGCTCTATGTTCCGGCTTCTACCATGGGTACCAATGCTTGTTATGAGCTGATGGGACAAACTGGAGTTTGGGCCCTATCTTGGTGCGCTTTCTCGAGCAATTTGAAATGGTGTACCGGAAACGCGGGCGGTACCACTACGTGCACTTCCTATGGTTATGGAACTGTGGCTAACTTGTCGACTCCAAGTGCTGGAACGGGGCCAGGAAGGTGGCAACACGTCGCGCTGGTCTACAACGGGGGCGGTTCGCAGTCTATTGATCAAATGAAACTTTATATTAATGGAGTAGGATATCCTGCATCGACCAGTGTTATCGGTACTCTTGCTACCACGTTGAATCCGACTCCCACCAGCTTTTATACCGCAACCACCGACTTCCGCATTGGAGGCGGCCTCGGCGGAACTTCGGGAGGCACAATTGTTGGAACTTTGATCAACGAAGTTGCGCTATTTAATAAAGCACTTTCGCCTCAGGAAATTCAAGCAGTTTATACTGACTCCTCTTTCAGGTATTGCACCGTAAATGCCACTACCCAGAATAGTGCCGGAACCTCAGGTACGTACTATGATAATATTTCGGTGCTTTTTGATAGTGCGCTCAATATGACTTACTTGCAGAAAAACGGAAAACAAGAATGTGCGATGCGTACTACCGGTGTCAATCCCAGTCTCGACACCAGTACTTTTCAAATCGGCGATAGCTCGAACGGATTTATCGGAAACCTTTATTCTGCCCAAGTATATAGTTCGACCGATGCCAGTGCGCACGTGGCGAAATCCTACGATCAAGTAAACAATTTCAAGGTGAGTGCCGATCAATTCAGAACCCAGCAATTGGGTCTGCTTCAAAATACCTGGAACTCGACCACCAATTCTGCGTACCTGATTCTTGATCTTGAATCGAGCTTGTCGCGGGATGGACTCAGATCCTGGGATACGGGCACCATTAGTTCTCCGACTACACCGCATGTTTGGCGTGATTCGGCCATGAATCAAGTGCGCGGAACTTCTGCATCCGATTCTACTTTGAAAGACTTGTCGACCGGTGTTTATTCAGGAACCCCCGTCAATTTTACTTCAAGCTATACGTGGTCGACCTATGGTTCGCTCAATGCTTATTCTCAAAACGCTTATTACCTGGCATTCAACGGAGCATCCAACATGTACGTTGATGTTGGACCTTTCCCCGCTTTAGATGGAACTACCGCCATGAGCGCTTGTACTTGGATGGTTCAACCCTCGGGTGCAACCGACGCCACGAGTACCGCAATTGTTGCCAAAGGAAGTGCGACCAGCAATTCATTCTTCTTGGGATACGATGACTCAACCTCAGGAAAACTGATGTTCAATATCGGTGGGGTCGCACAAAAGGCAAATACGAATAGCGCCATCAGTACCGACACCTGGTACTACGTCTGCGGAACTTACGACGGTTCTTATGTGAGGCTTTATCTGAATGGAGCATTTCAAACCAATAAGGCAACTTATTCGTCCGCAATCGGAGCCACTACCCATCAACTTGCGGTCGGGGCTTATGTCACTCAAAATCGTGCTGCAGTTGCGAATCCATTCTCAGGCGGAGTGGGCGCAGTTCAAATCTACGATATCGCTCTTTCATCGGCCGACATTTATAACAACTGCTTGAACCAGGCTGGCAATTATACGACCACTGCACCGACATCCTTCTGTACTCAGTCGTCGAATAATCCATAAAGGCCGGATCCACCATTTAGTTGCAAAATACCGCGATTTGAGTATCATTTATTCTATATGAATAATTCAAAAACAGTTTTGATCGCAGTTCTTGTAGGAGCTCTCTTGATTGGCGGGTACTTTTTCATGAAGAAAAAGAGTTTTCCTGACGTCGCCGAACTGAAGATCGAAGAAATCAAAGTCGGAGAGGGGCCCGAAGCCGCCACCGGAAAAAGAGTCACCGTTCATTACACGGGTTGGCTCACGAACGGAAAGAAATTCGATTCATCTCTCGATCACGGAAGTCCATTCACCTTTCAGCTGGGTGCCGGACAAGTGATTAAGGGATGGGATCAAGGTGTCGTAGGAATGAAGACAGGTGGCAAGCGCCGTTTGTTGATTCCGTCGACTCTGGGATATGGACCCACCGGTGTCGGAAGCGTGATTCCGCCAAACTCGACCCTGGTTTTTGAAGTCGAGCTTCTGCATGTCGATTAACCCCGGGCTTTTGAGTCTCGGGTTTTTCCTTCTGCTGTTTAATCTCAATCCTCTGCAGGCGTTGGCCGATGCAAGTATGGGCAACTCAGCGGCCCGTCCGAATCCGCAACCATCATAAGCAATCCCGGCCCTTGGGCCCAAATTTTTTTCGGAATTTCGAAGGGGTAGGGAAGCGAAAGGTGGCTTGTTTCTCCTAAGCTCGCCCGACCGTTGAAGTTCCTTCGCATGCCAATCGAAATAGAAGCACCCGAGCAGCTGGGTTATGATTCTATTGAATGTAATCTGACCGAGAGCTCGTACACTGATTTTAGATTCAAGGATCTGAAGCTGAACCTGAATGAACTCGTAATTGCTTATATCGATCACCGAGGGCACCCCGAACTCAGGCAACTCCTGGCCCAAGAAACCGGCGGCGCGATCTCGGCCAATCAAGTTTTGCTGACGAGTGGTGCCGCCCAAGCACTCTTCATTATTTCAACCACCCTGCTCGAACCCGGCGATGATATGATCGTCATTCGCCCGAATTATGCCACCAATCTCGAGACCCCGCGTGCAATCGGCGCCCAGCTGAAGATCGTCGACCTGACATTTGAAAATAACTGGAAAATCGATCCGGCAGAAATTGAAAAACAAATCACGTCCAAGACAAAATTTGTCAGTGTCACGGTTCCTCATAATCCGACCGGCACGATCATGAGTGTGGATGACTTAAAAGCATTAGTGCAGATTACTGCCAAGCATGGTTGTCGACTATTGGTTGACGAAACTTACCGTGAAATGAATTTTAACGGCGCACTTCCCTATGCGGCCACGTTCGGATCACATGTCATCAGCGTAGCCAGTTTTTCAAAAACGTTTGGCCTTCCTGGAATTCGAGTGGGCTGGCTGATGACGCGTGATGAGCAACTGTTTGAACAGTTTTTTGCAGCGAAAGAACAGATTCAAATCTGCGGCTCCGCCCTCGACGAAGAAATTGCCTATCAGTTTTATCGAAAGCGAGGCCATTTCATTTCTTTGATCTTTAATAACCTGCAAAGACGATTTGCAACACTGAAGGACTGGATGGAGTCGCAAGAATTTCTCGAATGGGTCGAACCCACCGGAGGTTGCGTGGCTTTTCCGAGAATCCGTGCCGATGTGCTTAAGAATATCGATCTTGAAAAGTTCTACAAAACCTTGAATCGCGAATACAGCACCCATGTTGGCCCGGGACATTGGTTTGAACAACCAAAACATTTTATGCGCATTGGTTATGGCTGGCCAACAGACGAAGCGCTTTCTAAAGGCCTCAGAAACATTGAGTCTGCGATTCGCGGTCAGCTTTAGCTCAGGCGTCAAACCTCCGTCACTTCACTCAATATAATATTAAGGAAATCTGCATTTTTTCCGAGAAGATGACTGTGAAACGCTTCCTTAATTTATGCCTGCTGAGTTTCTTTGTCGCGACTGCGCTACCTGCACAGCAAGCATTCTCTGTTTGTGATTTTTCGCATTTCGTTTCCAAACTCATCAACTCAACCCCCTCCTACATGACCGGCATGGTGGCGAGACTTACGGACGGTCGGGTGGTTTTTTCTCATGGCACCATCTTTGATCCGCATCTGGCTCTTTTAAAACATGTAAAGACTCACTTTGGCGAAGTGAAGGAAGTCCTCTGGGTAGGAGAAATGCAGGGACAAGACGGAAAACTGAAAGTAGCGAACGCGACCGCCGGAATGATGGATCCGAAGGACACCGAAGTGACCATTCAGAAACTTCAAATCGACCATAAAGAATCCAATACCAGTACCTTGAAAAAACTCATGGAAGAGCATCCAGATCTCGAGAAGCAAATTTGCAGTGAAACAAAATGGGTCGAATTCGATAAAGATGCCCCGATCGAAGAAATGCACATCGCTCCAGAATTAAAACGCATCAAGGATTTAAGACACGACTTCAGAGGAACGATCAGTAATTTCAAACTGATCGCCGAATCCATTCCCGAATACAGTCCAGAAGAAGCTAGAGAAGTGCAGGAAATGATCAAGGAACAGGCCGCAAAGCTTTTAAAGGATGTTCAAACCATGGACACCTATCACTTCAAATCGACCACACTCGGAAAAGAAGACGTTCTTAAACTCATTGAAGTGGTTAAAAAGTACGTGAAAAACGGTGTGCCCGAGTCTTTAGACGAAACCTACACTGACTACAACTTCATGAATCAGTTTGTCCAGGTCCTCGAAGAGGGCACAGGGTATATTCACTCGTTGGATTTACACATTGCCCACGAATAGCGTCAGGTCAGCAATTGCGACAACTTCCTTACCCATTGATTCTCGAACTGAGATCGCGAAACTCCGGTCAATGTGCGTAACCCTCCTTCGCGAAGCTCCTTACGAATGACAGGCGGCACGAGATTCTCGAGATCTTCGCGACCTCGCGGCAAGGCCTTCATGATTCCACTCAGCGCACGAGCATACCCCTGAGAAGTATAAATTGATTTCGGATTTAATTTCTTCCAGCCGACGACCAGTGCTTCGACGACATCCCGAAAATCGCCTTCTGACAAGATGCCGCCATTCACCCCTTCTTGCACAATCAGGGTTCCCCAATCATCGAAGAACGGTGCATAATTTAAAAGAAATTTTGAAGATTTTCGTAAGCCCTTAGGCTCTCGCAGAGCGAAATGCCGGTGATTCTCGCTTGCGAGCATCGCTTGATAGATCTCGCCTGCCTTCATGAATGCCGGTCTTGGATTTTTTGCATCTTCATGTCCCGACCGATACACGCGGCGCTTCAGCACATCCGTATCTTCGATTTCCCACGCATCAAACATTCGGTCGAGATCACCGAGATTGTGGGCGACCGAGGCCACGCTGGGCAACTCAGCGGCCCGTCCGAATCCGCAACCATCATAAGCAATCCCGGCCCTTGGGCCCAAATTTTTTTCGGAATTTCGAAGGGGTAGGGAAGCGAAAGGTGGCTTGTTTCTCCTAAGCTCCCGTGCAGTTCCATAATCTGATTTAATTCCTTCCTAGAGCTAGGTAAGTGATTGTGCCCATGGGAAATTCCTTTTGAATCTGCCTTTTCCTGAAGAGTTATAAAATCATTAATGGTCATGGGTATTGGGGCGTTGTTTGCACAAAAATTATTCTTGGCAGAATTTTGAAGTCGGTTGCTCTCATTTTTCGAGATGCCTTCCACACCACAGGAATTATCGACTTGGTGCTTCTTTGCTATTGCCTTGAATGGTAATTCACAATTGGGCATAAATGGAACCGGGTTATTGTTCTCGGTTTCCTTCTTTAACGCTCGTTTTTTATGAGAACGGGCATCAGAAACAATCATAAAACAGCAGGACAGGCACAGCAGTATAAAGAACCTAGAAATAGTACTCATTTGGCAATTTTGAGCCATTTTTTGACAAAAGTGGAGTGTTAAGTGACCTACGGCGGATAGGCAGTATAAAGCACATTTCCCACTTGATCCGTAATCGATTTTGGGGTGGCTCCGGCTCAAAGCAAAATTTCAGACAAACCCAGACTGTCGGATTGACGGACTGGAATCCCGATGGCCGGACCTTGCAGCACCGCGTTTTTGAGATGGCAGGCAGAACTTCGCCTGGATTGCGTTGACTGCACCGATGCTCTTAGGCAAAACTCATTTGTCGAATTCGGGCGGGCCTAATATCCGGCGGTTCATCCGGAAGCCCAAGATGGGTCAGAATTTTTCTGATCACCGAAGTGTCCACAATCGCTGAGATCGGTTTGAAGTTCTCACTCCCGCAGTTTAGACAATGCTTCATGTCGATGGCAAACACCCGGGCCAGAAGTTCCGCCCAGCTCATGCGGCGGGTTTTCTTCCGGGTTTTTTGATCGTCGGCCTCAGTTTCCGAAGTAGCTGGTTGTTCGGAAACTTCCGCTTTTTTGGGCACAATGGCCGACCTAATCTTTGCGTGTGGGGCCAGACAGCCAAAAAATCGAGTAAGGTGGATCCGGGGTGGCGGCACCAGGGCTGCGAGCTTTTCCACAAACTCCAGTCCCGAGAAGAGCAGATGGCTTGTGCCATCGGAATACTGGGTTTTGAGTTTGAGCGCAATATCGCCCGAGGGACGTAGGCTCAGCCGCTCTTCCGAGACAGCAGGTCTTGTGATGTATCTGCAAAGTTTTTCGAGCTTATCTCGCTTCCAGGGGGCGCAATACACTTCCGCATGAAGCGAGAATCCTCTCGTTACTGCGCAGAGTGGCCCCTTCAACTCGGCTTTAAAATCAGTAAACTCCGCTGTCCCCATTCTTCTGACCCTTTGTCCCTTGCGCTCGCCCATTGCAATTCTAGATTGAACTGATGCGGCCTGAAGCTCAGGGAGTAACTCTCCTTGGGCCATTTCCTCACCAGGCACGGCGGAATCTACTTCATCTTGGAAGTAGCCCTTCTTTTTGAGGAACCGAATCACACGGGTCGCAAGGGTTACGACCATGCCAGTAATTTCGGCATCAGTCGGAGCTTCAACCCACCACAGCCTTGGTCCTTGGTGGGTTTCATAGAAGCCGCCTTCTAAAAAGAGCATGTGGTAATGCACATTTAGGTTTAACGACCCACCAAAGCGCTGAATCAAGGTGACCGCTCCGGGTTGAAGCTTTGCCCGAAGGCACTTCTTCTTGGCCTTTTTTCTGATGAACGTCGTGATCGCCCGGTGGACGATGGTGAGGACTTTTCCTTGAATCTTTGGGTTTTTGGCCAAGATGAACCGTACCGGCATCGGGAAACTGAGCACCCATTGCCTGATCCCAGCCTTGGGGAATACCTCGTCAATAAGGTGCGCGGCTGATTCGGCCATGCGTCTCCCGCCGCAAGAACTGCAGAAGCCCCGCTTCTTACACGAGAAGGCGACGAGCTTTTCATATTTGCAATCTGTGCACACAACACGTAGAAAACCGTGAGCCAGAATTCCGCATTTCAGAAACGCTTCGAATTCTGCCGTGACGTGCTTGGGAATGTTTTTTCCTTCGAGCAGAGCCATGGCCTCAAACGTTCGGAAGTTTTGAGCCACTGCTTGATAGAGTACAGTTTGCTCGACTCTGCGCGATTCATACTCTCCCTCGAATTCTTTGAAGCTGAGCTGAGTTCCGGCACCTGACATAGCCCGTTTGCACTACACGTTTTGTGCCAAGTACCGTGATTTTGGTTGCCTGAATTTGCGCGCTGAATGTGCCCACAGAATGCTCAGATGAGTTCGTCTTTTTGGTCGCGCCAACCCTAGTGGTGGCTGCAAGTTCGCTTCAGGGTGGAGGAATTTGCAGCTCAGGATTGCGTAATATCGTTTCCGAGAGCCATGGTGTGATACTTTGGATCGTAAAGCTCACGATAAGGTCCTACTGTTTTGGAAGGACGAATGAGTCTAACTTGATATTCACGCCATTCTTCGATGGACTGGGAATTAAAAAAATCCCCCGTGAAACGGTGAGCGACAATTCCCCGAGATAAAAAGAATGAGTTGGGATTCTTACCTCTGGCGCGTTTGGCTGGATCAGGGATTCAATCTGATAACAGTTAAAACGGTCTCTTAAACGGCGCGAGCATCGGGGCCTTCGGCCATTTTGACGCCTTACTGTCTTGGATCAGCTGGAACTCTGCCCGCCTGACGACATTGATAACCTTCGGAAGATTTCCAGTGCTGCTGACAGCGGCGATTGCAAGTGCCAATGCTATTTTAATGAGTGAACTGATCGACATATTTCCTCCTCAACCCGGCTTGGGTTGTCTTTGTGGCGATTGATGATATTTCTGACGAGGGAGTGTTCCCACGGGGTGCCGCTTCGGTTTTTGTAACCCAGACCATTTAAGTGATGGGCAATGTCCCAAAGGGTTTTTCCCGACTGACGGAGTTTTAAGATTAAACGGACAATGATGATTTCTTTGGCGTCCACGACAAGTCTCCCTTGGAGTCGTGCATATCCGTAGGGAGTGACTCCCGTATGAAGTTTTTCGGTCATTGGGATCTTTTTTTGATCCGGCCCGCTGGGCAGTCTCAAGTCCACGCCTTGCTGAATCAGTGTCTTTCGGACGAGGGTTTTTGAAACGCCGAGTTCGCGCGCAGTCTCGCGCAAAGTGAGGCCAGAACGATAAAGTAGGGCTGCTTCTGCTATAATTCCTTGCGTCGTGGATGAAGAAAAGAGAATGAAATCATGGAAGTAGGGTGGTTCGTCTATTGTGTCGATAGCTCGACCATTTTTAAATAATATTTGAATAAAAAAGACCCGTCGAACTTCAGTTCGGCGG
>CAIKYX010000099.1 GCA_903831745.1 Oligoflexia bacterium | reverse complement strand
GTGCCGTCAGTCAGATACACATGAATCGTATTATCATTAAAATCTGCAGCATAAATTTTTCCATCACGGCCCACTGCAGTTGCGAGTGAAATCGGAATGGTCCAGTTCGTGGTACTGCCGTCGGCATTCATGCTCACGAGTCGAGCATTCGCAGCGTCTTGAACGATAATTTGAGGTTGCTGACCAACGTAGTAAATTCCTGTATACATCGGAAAATGAAGGCCCGCGACGTTTCCAAAGGTATTCAGAACGTTGCCGTCTTGATCTATAGTAACGAATTGATTATAGAAAGTATAAGCAGCATAGATCGTTCCATCTGCCGCTACCGCAACGCCGTAGGTATTGTTCAGAGGTAAGTCTGAACCATAAGATCGAGCGAACGTAAAAGACGGCGTGGTGCTTTCAGAAGTGTCTTTTAAAACACTTCCGATATCGGATTGTAGATTGACGATTTCGATCGCTGCATTAGCGAGTTCAACCGAAAGATCTGCATTTGGATTTAAAGAGTCGATCTTCGAAGTTCCATCGTCATTATAGTTGGATGGAATGATCGTGTCTGCGACATCGAGACTGGTTGCCGAAGATCGCTGACGGTCCGCCACCTGAGAGATGGCCGCCGTAATCAAAGCATGTTGTGCTTCGTCCGAGTTTGCGCTGAGTCCCTGCCCTGCCAATGCAACTGATGGATCAGCTGGCAATACGTGAGTCAGGTCTACTGATCCACCCACTGCCTGCGAAATTTCAAGATTTTTAGCGTTCAGCGCATTTGCGGTAATCGATACCGAACCTGCTTGCGCAATGAGTGAGTTTGCAGCCAGATGGGTTACCGGAGAAACTGCTACATTCATGGTCGGTGTGCTAGGCGGAATCGTAACTGCCGTGCTCATGTTGCCGACAATCACTATGGCCTTGGATGCTTCTTCGACGTACGCGCCGCCAGTCACTTTTACGAGCACGTTAGTCGAACCTGCAGGTGCTGTAATGGTAAAGTTTCCGCTCGCGTCAGTAGTGGTGTTCGCAAGTGATACGCCTAGAGATCCGTCTGGGTTCAATGCGTAAAGATTTACGGTTCCGCCATTTACGGGTGCCGCAGAGGCGCGCCCCGTGATCACAGTGGCTACGGCGGCGGCTGGTGCACTTACCGGATCCAATGCGGCAGCAAGCGATGGAAGCGCATTCATCTTAAATGAGCAGCTCGAGTCGAGTGTGCCCAATGTAATTAGCATTGCAGCAAAACCTTTTGTGTTTGAAATACGCATAAACTACCCTCCCCGAAACCCACTGGTCTTCGGTCCTATTGATAGGATATTATAGATGATTATTATGGTCAAGTAATTGGAGGGGGAGTAATTTTGAGGTTTATAAATCGCGAGTTTAGGTCGAGGTGACACAGGTCTATCCGGACACAGAGATCTGGGGTTGCATGGGGGTCGAGGTGAAAAGTCCTGGAGAGTTTGTGGGTTTTGTGCAGTGTTTTTGCACGGACTGAAGGAAGCGTCTGGCATCAAAAGGCTTGGTCAAATGTTCGTTTACCCCGAGTTCTGTCGTATCTTTTCCTGAGGCGGTAATGATCATCACTGGAATATTTCGAAGAGTCGGATTCGAGTGAGTTCTGAGATGAACCAAAAACTCGTCACCGCTCATGACTGGCATTTGAAGATCGAGAATGATCATAGAAGGCGGTGTTTTAGCTTGATTCAGAAGAGTGAGTGCGTTCATTTCGTTACTAGCGGCGCAGGTTGGATAGCCTTCGCTGTAGAGAATCATTTCTAGAACTTCGCGAATGTCGGCATCGTCATCTACAATCATGATCATCGGTGCTGGGTCTCCTGATGTGCTTTTATATATAGAGTTGATGTTAAAAGAGCGCAATGAATTTTAGAGAAGAGGATATAAAAGTCTTCGTAATCTTTATTGTTTCTTGATTTACAAGCGGTGATTCTTTTGATTTTATTTAGAACTATGGCAAATCTAAAGAAAAAGTTTCCACGCGCAATTGGAGTCATTCATCTCGATCCCCTTCCCGGCTCGCCTGGGGCTGATCACTCGCACCCTGCTGATGTATTACAGCGCGCAGGAATGCGGGCGATCCTCGAAGCACGCGCACTCGTAAAAGCAGGATTCGACGGCATTATCATCGAAAATTTTGGAGACGTTCCTTTCTTGAAAAATCAAGTTGGTGCCGAAACCATCGCGAGTATGGCGGTCATTTCGGCAGCGGTTCGCGAAGCGGTTGCAGTACCGATTGGCATCAATGTGCTTCGCAATGATGCCAAAGCAGCACTCGCCATCGCTGCGGTAACGGGGGCTGATTTTATTCGAGTGAATGTTCTTTCTGGAGTCGCCGCTACCGATCAGGGAATGATCGAGGGTTGCGCCGCAGAGCTGATGCGTGAGCGACAAAGAATTCATGCGCATTCAATTGCGATTCTGGCCGATGTTCATGTCAAACACGCCAAAATGATTTCGTCAGACAGCCTTAAACTCGCGATCGAGGAAAATGCCGGACGAGGCGGAGCCGATGCCGTCATTATCACCGGAACTACTACGGGGCGGGCTCCAGAAGAAGCAGATCTGCTTGACGCTTGCGAAGCTGCGCGAAAGCTTAAGATTCCACTTTTTATTGGAAGTGGCATTACTGAAGAGTCGCTCGAGTTTTTATCGCGCTTTCCGGTGGGGTTGATTGTGGGCTCTGCTCTGAGAAAGAACGGAAGGGCCGGAACCCCCCTCGACACGAAGCGCCTTCAAAAATTCTCTCGTACGCTTAAATCCTGGAAGAAAAGAAATCAAAAACGTGCGTAAATAAGACATGGCAAAGCTGGGGGCGTTTTTATTAAGGGGATTGGGAAGAAAGCGAAAGAAAGTTCGAGCTTTCACTTCGGTCTCTGCTCCACGCAAGCGCCTAAAAAAGGCCCTAAAAAAGAACCCAGCCAAGAGTAATCCCCAACAAGAGTTGTCTCCTGTTACCCGTAGGCGGGTGCTGACGCTGCCTCAAGTGACTGTTGCTCCTGCGCCCGAAGCACATGGCCTGATGAGTTCGGATTTGCTCAAGCCGGATGATCGCCTTCGCAAAAGCATCGATGCGTTTTTGCGAGATCAGAGATCGGAGCACACGAGGCGTGCCTATGGCAAAGACCTGAAGCGGTTTCTAAAGTATTTGATTGAACGAAAGTTTCGTTTAGGTCCAGAAGCACTCGATCGTTCGGTGATCATTGGTTACAAGGATTTCTTGCTCGGAGAAAAACTCGAACACACCACGGTCGATCGTCATCTGGCGACGCTGAGAAGTTTTTTCCGTTGGCTCGTCGAGGACGGTTTGGTGCAGAAGAGTCCTGCCGAAAATGTCAGATTCCTGAATCCAAAGAAAACTTCGTCCACCATCGGTTTTACGGATGCGGAAGTCACTCAGCTACTCAAAATGCCTGATCTCTACACGCGAAGCGGGGCCCTTCACTACGCTGTTTTGATGGTGCTTTTTTACTGCGGCCTTAGACGCTCAGAACTGTGCGAGTTAAGAACGAGCAATCTGGGCTTCGAACGCGGGCACCACTTTTTTAGACTCAGAGGAAAAGGCAATGCCGAACGAATAGTTGTTCTGGTTGAGCCAGTGTGGACGGCCATTCAGTATTACCTGAAGATGGTACATAAAGATCTGGGCGGAAAATCAAACGACGGGCCGCTCTTTACGCCGATCAGAAATAATCGCACAGGCATTCGAGAAAAGCCGATCGACTCATCCATGATTTTTTACATTGTCACTCGCTATGCCAAATTGGCAGGGATTACCAATCGGGTATCACCCCACTCTTGTCGAGCGACGGCTATCTCAAACGCTCGCGATCATAATGTTCCGGATCGGGTCATCCAAGAGTTCGCGGGCTGGTCAACTACTACGATGATTACTCGATATGACAAGCGAAAGAGCGCGCTCGACAAGTCGGCTGCGCATTCTATTGATTATGGCGACAAAGAGCGCCCGCTGCCTGTGATCATCAGAAAGTAAGTCCTTTATTATTCAATACTCGTGTGCTAAATAGCAGGCAGTTTAAAAAAACTTTCTGTTTCGGAGAACACATGCTAATGAATCAGGTTTGTCGAAATTTAACCGCACTCACTATTTCTCTATTTTGTTTACCCCTGATTTCGCAAGCGCAGCCACCTTCTACGCGCGCGCTCGAGGCAAAAGTCAGCATTCCGAATTTAAAGCCGGCTCTATCTGGTGTCGCTCGAGGTTTATTGGTCGAGTGCAGTTATAAAGGTATCCGTTTATTACCAGAATACATGGACGGCTGTGCAGAGAATAAAGACATGTATTTATTCACGCAAGCAACGGCAAGTCCAGTCATCACCTGGTTTTCGTCAACCGGTCAGGGTTTTGATTTTTTAAATCAATGGTCGCCTGATGGTTCGTTTGGCTATCGTGCGGATGTCGCAAGATTTAACCACACGACACAAAATTCATGGGGTTTACAAAATATTGCGCATATTGCAGAAATTGAAGTCAACGGAGGCCGAGGTTGCGTTGATGATAAATTCGAGATCATCGCTTCTCGTGCGGGAGTTTTATTAGAAGATAGCTTGGTTCGCCCTGCTGAAAAGCTAGAAGCGTTTTTGGCCCCTTTTACTCATCCCGAGTCTGAATCTTCAATTGAGGAGCAAAAAGCGCTTACCGATGAGCTCGATCATGCCATTGCGACTGATCCGGAATTTAAGGATTTTAAAAAGAGGCCACTCAGGCCCACGACGCACGAAGGATTTGTTGCGAATTGGGATGATCCCAAAAGTCAGCTGATTCTTACTTATTATTCGAATCACGATTATGAAGCGAGATGGCGTTCGCTGCGAGTGACCGAGCAAGGCAAGTTGTCGATTCAGAATTTGGGAGTCGAGTTTGCGCGCACCCAAGTGTATGACGCCCGTGGAATGCTGGTATCAGACCACTCTGAAACAGCACGCTATGTCCTGCCAATCAGGACGGAAGTCATGCCTCCCCCGCATCTGGATGATTTTATGCATCCTCCATTTCCGAGGCATTGAGGCCGACTAAAAAAAAATCAGGTTCTTCTTTTTAGACTGCAGGTGCCGTTTGCCTTCAATCACAGCCTGTTTCAACGGACCTTCAGCTTGACTGTCGAGGTAGACTTTTCTTAGAAAGTAATCGACTTTTTCAGGATCGCGAATCTCCTTCTTATCTTTAAGGAGCGAGATTCTTCCTTTTTTGTAATCGATCATAAAATCAATATTCCACGCAGTCCATTTGATGTAAGTCGGCTCGCCTGAGATTTTGAGAAAAGTGCATGGAGCCATTGCCTTTAATATTGTATCTCCCACCTGTCTTGAAATTTGATGAGGAATACTTGCAACCAAAGCATCCGGGTTTAATTGTAAGTAATCCACCATTGAGCCTTTGTAGTAAGGTGCGGGTTTAGAAGTGAAAAAAGCCGTCCCGCTCTTACCCACCCCTTTGTCACTAAAGACCTTCAGGTAATAGTCTGCCGGGATAACGGTGATGTGAAGATCCTTTAATATTGCATCCGGTGCATCGGATATGCCTCCAAGGTAGCTGTAAATTCGTCTGGATTCTAAATCTGGATAAAGAAACATCGCTTTGATATAGCTCGCCTTATCCATGATTTTTGTATCCCCTAGCACATCGAGATCGATGATCTGATCAGATGCTTCGAGAATTACGTGATGAGTCCAAAGTGTAGGCCCCATGCTGGTGCCGAACGAAGGCACTTCGTCATTAATGGGTCTGGTGATGTAATAAACATTCGCTTGTTTCAGATCAAATGCAGGCGCGTACGTTTGAATGTGTTGAATCAGGTTCCAAACATTGCGTTGGCAATATTGAGGATCATAAAGCGAGTTTGATGCTTCTTTAACGAGAAGTCGTATGCAGGCCAGCGGATCTTTTTCTGCTGCAAGCGCCTGATGCCAAATGCCGAAGCTTAGCAAAACGAAGAGCATCAAATTTCCCTTAAGCTTCATGAAATCCAAAAGGTATCGAAGGATCCTTATTTAACGAATACCATTGTCTCGAGAATGATCAGGATGATTCCGATGATCGATCCACCGGCAATAATTCCTGCGCACAAGGTTTCGCTGTTTTCTACGAAGATCTTGTAGGTCGTCTTCTTAGGATCTTTAATGGTCTGAGAGAAGTACCAGAAAAGGACAGCGCCTAGTCCCATGGCCAGTGAATCGGTAAAACGCATCACGAACGCAAGTCCGATACCCATGGCAGAAAGTGGAAACTTTCCTTTCATGCGTTTGTTCAGGATTTCAATGACGATTCCGAGAACGGCTCCAATGACTACAGCAATTTGAACCGTAGGATGAAGTGAGCCAAGGCCCTTGCTAAGTGCATCCGAAACCGCCTTCCAGATCATGACCGCAGGCATCGGCATGGTGTCACTGGTAAACATCGAGATATTTCCATGAAACATCATGTAGTACACAGGCACTGCGAAGAATGATCCGGCGAAGATTCCGAGAATGTGACCGATTGCTTGATGGCGCGGTTTGCCCCCGAGCATGTAGCCTGGCTTGATATCCATCAGCAGGTTGCTGGCGTTCAATGAAACTGCACTGGTAATACCGGCAGCATTGATGTTGGTAGCCGTGTTGCCCGGAGAAATGATTGCATAAGAAAGTTGGGTCAATTTCGCGAGCGCCCCGCCCGGAGTTACCGAAGTGAGGCCGGTTGAGGTAACCGCGATCAGAGTAAAGATAAAAATCAGCGGAAGTGCGATGATGCTTTCGAGGTATCCGATATCGAAATAGATCTTACCCAAAATAACCATAATCGCGCCGACAATAGGAATTCCGATGTAAAACACCGGCATTGGAAGTTCGATGTCTTTGAGGATGTCGACTTTCTTTACTTTTGCTTCTTTATTGCTAGAGAAAATGCGATTAAACGCTTCTTTGAATACTTCTGGTTTGGCAAAGAAAGAATAGAGCGACGAGGTCGTCATCATGGCTGCACCACCCCAGAGTGACCACATGGTAATCTTACGAAACCCCGCACCTTCAATGATGCCTGCATGAATGAGGTTCGGAGCGATGATCAAATAGTTCAAACAGGCACCCAGTAACATCGAGGTTCCGACGCGGATACCGGTCAAACCACCTGTTCCCATCATCACGATTGAAGATTCCCATTGAACGGTCAGATCTTTAAGCGGAGTACCCATGATCGATGGCGTAAAAAATTTATAAATGAAATCGTCCCAATGTTCGGGAATGCTTAAGAATGCAATTTTAAGATGCTCCATTACGGGCGCTTCGCGAAGTACTTCGATTAAAGCGGATACGGCAGCACCGTAGCCTAGAATTTTTGCTTTGAATACACCATCCTTGCCGCCCGCATCGGTATGAAGATTGTCGAGCACTACCCCAGCGGCATACCCTTCCGGAAATGGCATCTGCTCTTCATTGATGAATCGCTTCTTTAACGGAAATGCATAAAGCACACCCAGAATTGAAAGCAGAATGATCCATACCATGGTGACGCCCATTGGAACCACTTTGCCGGTAACTTGCATATAAGCCGGGATGCTTGAAATCAACGGCGCAGTCATGTAGCCCGCGCTGGTTGCAACCGACTGCATGGCGTTGTTCTCGAGAATGGTCATCTCGCTGCCGAGCTTGAGTCTGGATATCAACTTAAATGCCGCAAACGAAAGAACCACTGAAGAGATACCGACTCCAAGAGTCCAACCGGTTTTGATTCCGACATAGAGATTGGTCAGACTGAGAATTCCACCGAGGATCATCCCCGTGAGTGCAGATCGCAGGTTTAATTGCGGCATGTTTCCGCGATAGACATTGTCTAACCACCAGCGGTCTTTTTGTTCGAGCGTAAGGGTATGGAGCTGTTCGTGGGTCAGTTCTTTGATAGGCATCCAAGAATTCTAACCAAAATCTGAAGAAGCACAATAAAAACCTGATCAGTTCTCAGTAATATGACTGATTGAACTCAACGAAAAACGCAGATTAGATCCTTGGAACTTCGCTTAAATCGGCTTTTTCGGATGAAGCGATGGCATATTGCTCGTCATAAACTTTTTTAATCGCTTGGCGCTGAAGCTCCATGACCTTTTTTGATTCGAGAATTGCGGTGGCGTCGCCACGCGGATTGAAATTACCACTCAGTACTTCAATGAGCGGCGAATTCCCCCAAAGCAGATACGTCACAGTAGTGAGTTGTGCACTCGCCTTTTGCTTCCACTCTTTAACATCAACGCCAGCGAGTGCGAGCGCAGTTTGATGCTCTTCGAGATCGGCGAATTGAAGATCGATTTCGTGTTGGGCTTTGGCCACGATATTCAGCAGATGCTTCTCGACTGTAACAGGGTTTTGAATCGTGCCCAGACGAGTGTGTGAATCGACATACTGAATATACGAACGAACCAGATTGTGAAAGGCCGCCATATTATAGAGAGTGGTTGGCCGATCGAGACCGAATTTTCCAAAAGTATAAGTATGAACCGTAATCGCCGAATCGGCCATCGAGCGGTTCAATTTGACCATTTCTGAGAATCCGACGGCGGTGGCCCCTGCTGAATTTGCCAAAAGTAGGCTTCCTAAAAACATGCATTTTACAGCTTTTTGAGACACGGCTTTAACCTCGATTTTCAGAACGGTTTTGAAGCGGGCTTTTAAAAACGAGCCTACTTTTGACCCTGTTCTAGCATTCTTTTAACTCGTTTTAACTGCCAAACTACATTCGCGATAAGAAAAGTTATCGCGAATCAATCAAATTCGTTTATTTGTCGAGAGCCCGTACCAATCGCTGAAAGTTGCGATGAGAAAGCTTGATCTTCGAACCGCGGGTTTCGAGCTCGATACTCTTCTTTTTAAGAATGGAGTTGGTGATTCCTCGAGTTGCAGTACCGGTAATGCCTTCGACGACTTCGGTGAATGCGCCCGCGACTCCCAATGCACCGCCGGTTACCCCTAGGGCGAAGATGACGACTCCATAGGATTCGGTATATCCAAACGTCAATCCGGCAGCAATATCACCGCCTAAAGCCCCCGTTCCTAAGCCGTTATTGTCGGGGTGATGATGGTAGGCTCGATACGACAATCTTTGACGACCTACATCTCCCCAATAAGAAAGCGTGACGGCTGGCACTGTGTCCTTAAACATACTTTTTGCAGCTTTAAACAACGCCTTTGCGCCACGGTATCTGGGATAAGTCGGAATTCTAAAGCCTTTGAAATCCGCGATCGAAATCTGTTTCAATTCTTTTTCACCGAATTTACCGTAAAGAACAGGGGTAAGGATCGTGCAGGCTTCGTCGGCACATTTGATCGAAAGGGTACTTTTATTGCGCCTATCTTCTGCATACGAATAGACGGTGACGTTCTTGTTCGCCATGTGTTCGACGATGTGTTCGAAAAACTGAATGACCCGATTAAAACTTTCTTCGTTATCAGTGACAACAGCGTCTTGTCCTGCATAAAAGAGCTTATAAATCTGATCCGAAATGTTAGACAACTCGCTATCATTCGAAAATGCATTGTCTGCATAATCTGCGAAATCTTGTCTGAAGCGGGTGACTAAATACTCTTTGGTGATGAGCACGTCCTTATTCGGAATGAACGACGGCAGGCGGCCATTTTCGTGTTTCAGCTTAAAGGTTTCGCAAAGTTCGCTTTGTGGGTCCTTGCCAATGTCAGCGCAGACCAAATAGAGGCTTTGCATCGTAGTCGCCTGGTCATCCTTATCGGTTCTGAGTTCGATCTTCGAGCTGTAGGCACCGGTTTTTGTATTTGCCTCTTGGGCAGTAGCGACTGTCGGCAGCGTGATCGTCAAACAGGTGGCAATGATTTTTATGAATTTATTTGAGTACATGGTTTCTCCAGTCATTTCTTCTTCGCTTCTGTTTCAGCCGGCTCAGCCTTTTTGGTTCCGGTAAATACATCAACCAAACGGTTAAAATTCGAGTCATTCAGATAAATGACAGCGCCTGCTTTGAGGTGGTGAATCGACTTGTCGACTTTTCTATTGATGATTGCCTTAGGTGCGGCACCTGTGATCGATTCGGTTACCCAGGTTAAGGCACCCACGGTACTGAGTACGGATACGACGACTGCATAGGCCTCGGTTTCGCCCACAAACAATCTTCCGATGACGTGAAAAAAAACGTTACCCCCCTTTGAATCAGTAGGTGGGTTTGGGGTCCAATTATGAACAATCATCGATTTTGTGACGGCCGGAATGGCATCATTGAAGAGGGCTTTGGTCGCACGTAACGTTGGCAAAGGTTCGAGTTCAAATGTCTTAAACTCATCCATCGAAATCGTCTTAAGAGTAACTCGTTCTTTACCGGGCGTTGATCGAATCACATCTAGGGCTGGACATTCCTGGTCTACCCCTGCGATTTTTGAGCAGCGAAAGAAAAGACGGCTTTTGTCGTCGGTATTCTCTGCGTATGCGAAAGAGACTGATTTTCCGTTCAGAATCAATTCAGGCAGATTCTCAAAAAACTCGTCTACCTCATTGAACGTATCCTCGTCCGTGACCACGATCGGGGCATCTGAAGTTCCGAAAAGTTTATAGAGTTGTTTCGAAACTTTTTTGAGTTGCTTGTCTTTCGGATAGAATCGTTTGGCAAAATCTTCGAAGTCCTTTTCGAGTGAACCGACTACGAACTTCTGATCCATGAACGTTTCTGGATGTTTGACAGGCAAGAAAGAAGGGATATTACCATTTTGAAGCTTAACCTGGTAATGATCGCAATTCTGGCTCTTGTCGTCCTTTTGGCCAGGATCGGTACACACGAGGTAGATCCGCTTGATTGCTGTACTTTCGTCGTCGCGGTCGAGGCGATATTGAATGGCTGAGGCGTATGCGCCCGCTTCTGTAGCGTGGGCTTGTCCGGAGAAAAATAACATCATCAGAAGTAGCATCGGTAGGCCTTTCGTATAAGTTGTCTTTACGCCTTGGAATATAAGTGAGTTCGTTAGAATATCTAGTACATCTTTTTGTTTTCTGAATCGATTCATGAGTCTCATCCAATGGTTTTCCTTTATTTCTGCCTTAGGGTTTCCTGCAAAGAGTAGAATCCCTGAATGAGATCTACTGCCGCCACTCTGGCCTTCAAGTAAAGAAATTGAAGCGTTGGATTTTCCTTATTGGTAATCGCATCCAGATAGTCAGCGAAGTCAGCAGTCATTAATTGAAAGTCGTACTTCTGAATCAATTCGAGATACCAGGCAGCGCCTTCGATGTACTTCATGCAATCAGCAGACGCCGAACACGCTTCATGGGCACGAAGATCGGTGATCGCGCCTTGAATTCGATCCAGGTCTCCTTGCAAGCGAATGGAGTTCACCACCGTTTTTCCTCGCGGAAAAAGTGGTATGTTCTGCTCATCGCGAATCAGGTAGAAGAATTGCTTGAGGATCAAGACATCATTCTCTGTAACCAAGCGGTTTTTAGTGTCGATACCCGCAATTTTACTGACTTGCACCGGACCGTGCGCCACGATTTGTAGTGGCAGGTTTTGAAACCATTCTTTATTGGTGAGTACGAAAGGAGTGGTCTTATTGACTGAGTCAGCAAGTTTGATGGTAACAGTCGCATCCGTATAGCGAGTGCCTGAACCTCCGGCCTGAAAGATATGCCCGACCGGGTCGTTAACCCCTGCAATCGACTTATGTCCGACGGGATCATTCACGCCGGTATAAGAACGGGCCCGTTGCGCATCAAGAACTGCTCCGGTACTGAGTGGGCGCTCGATCGAAAATTCGAGTTCACCGACTTGAACCCGTTCAGCGTCTCCGGACCTGCTGAGACGGAGCATTTTCGGCGATAGAATTTTCTTTACCAGAACATCCTGAATGAACTCGTTAACCTGCTCCTTAGAAATGGCGAAAACGATGTTTTCAGTCTGTCTAAAAGATGCGTCTACCTCGATGGTGGCAGGTCGATCACCCGGTAAGAGGATGTGAACTTGGCTCGATAGAATTCCAACCCAATCACTTCCCTCTTCATTGTAAACAGGTGAGCCGCTCATGCCGTATTCGCCGTCCGAATGTCCAATGCGAATCAACGAGGTAATTGCCGGAAAGTAATGGTCGAGACTGTCGAGAGCTTCGATGGTTCCTTTGGTAAAAACTGGAATCGCGCTGGATGCCGGAAATCCTGCAATCCTCAAGGTTTGCCCGATCGCAAGTCCTTGCGAGACCCCGGTCATGTCCCATGCAGGAATCTTCAATTCCGGATCAATCGGATGTTTCTGTGAACCCAAGCTTGGCACTGATAGAATGGCAAGGTCCTTTGACCAGTCAGAAACCAGTTGCTCTGCGGGTACGGACTTTCCGTTTGCGAATTGAATGCGATTGCAGCCTGCTTCGAGATAAGGCTGCATGATGACATGTTCTGAAGTGACGACGTAATAGTGTCCATCATAAGTAAAAAGCAGGCCAGAACCCAAAAACTCTTCGGTTTTATTGCCGCAATTCATCGAGTGAATTTGTACCACGGGCAGTGATGTGGCTTTAAACTCATCCGAACGAGCCTGGGCACCGATACAGATCGAGAATAAGGCCAGAACTATTTTAATACGATAAAAGCCGGTCATTTGCTGCCATCCTTTTTGAGAAGATAAACGGTAGATTTTCCGAGACCTTGGCGAACCAGGCTACCTGACTCAATGAGTTCATTCAGGCGTCGCACCATCGACGCTTTCGAGCCACCCAGATATTCGTGGAGCTCTTTTCTGGTAAATCGCTTTTCGAATTGCGAGAGTGCAATCTTTTCGATCTTGCGTGATCCCGGAATCGACTGGGTTTTTTCGATCTGGCTGGCAAGAAAAGAGCTTTCTTCTCCGACCGGCTGCCACTGTCTCGAACTTTTTAAACTATGAGAATGCAGGTTTTCTGCTCGAATATGAACCCTTTCCCAATCGCCTTCGGTATGAATGAAGCCCGCGCGTACTCTAAACGTAATTTTGCGTTTGAGCGCTTCTTTCATTCGGGCAATCAGATTGAAAAGCTTCGGCTGATGAATGAATTCATCAAACCGTTGGATTCCAAAAACGGCCTTCATGAAATCAGGAATTGCCATGACGGGGTTGGTTTTGAGCGCTTTAAAAGCATTTACTAATGACTCAGAAAAAACCTGTTCTCCGTTCTTAAAAATCACTAAAGATCGAACGGGGTCAATCACACAGAAGCTATGTGCCGGCGTCTTTTCTTGCTCTGCAATGGATTGAATGCTGGTTAAAATCGATTTTGACCATTTAGAGAATATTCCGGGCTCGTCCACCTGACGAAGAAGCTCTTTTAGATTCAAGGAAGGATTTTGAAAAACTGAATGGCTTTCTATCATTTTTAAAGTGCCAGAAAACTCGTCTTCGCCACGAATCTTTTGCTTCAAATAATCAACGATGAGCGCTTCGAACTCGAGCAAAGGCAAAGTGACTGGAATATTCTGTCCGCTGATTTCGCGAATCCAGACCCGAAAGCGCTCTTCGAACGCCGGGCAAACTAAACCGATCCAGGAAACTGCGTTCTTGGTCATGAAATAGTCCATGGGCGACACATGTTCATTCTTAAAGGTATTCATTACCTGATCCAAAGTTTTAAGAAGCATGGTTGCGCGATCGACAGTCGGGTCAGATAACCAGAGCCAGGTCCAGAGGTACAAACGATCGGCCAGATCAGTGAATCTGACTTTCTCGTGTTCGACTTGATGGGCATTCTCGATCAGAGTGCGAACCCGAAAGCCCTTTTGAAAGAGATTAGGATGCTCGGCCATCAAATGGGTAACCTGATAGACCGACTCGGCCGAATGGTACTCGTGAAAAGGAAGTAAACTCGTCCAAATCGAGAAAAAGCGGGCTTGATCAAAACCTCTCTTTTCGGTTTCTTGCGCCTTCAAATCACGTTCACAAAACTCGAAGGACCCCTGTTTGAAATTCTGGCGGTACTCGAAACAAAGGCGATGCGAACGGATCGCCGGAAAGGGGGGCCAAAAATTTTTCTCGTTTCGAACCAATACTTCGTCAAGCTTTTTGAGGGTCTTATCGAACGGAAAGCCAAGGTTCTCGAGGCAAAACAATTCATTCATCAATGAAAGTGTTAGGTCCGTGTCTTGTAAGTTATGCATGCGAAACATCACAAAATGCTCGAGTGCTGCGATGTAGTCTTCTTTCAGATAAGCGGCGATGCCTCTCTCGAAGGAATAATGGCAGGCCAAACGCAGAAGAGAATGCTCCTCGCCCTTTTCGATCTCGAGTAGATTTTTTTCGAACTCTTCCATTTTTCCGCGTGAACGGTGAAGAGAGCCGATGAGCAATTTAGCTTCGATTCTTAATACTCGATCTGCAGGTGTTTTAGGATCTTTCGCTATAATTTCCTGCAAGAGCGGCAATGCGTCGAGACAGGCTTCGATCTCCTGGTTCCAGCGCAACAGCCAGAGCTGATCGACCGACTGGAGCTCGCTTGCGGGTGGGTTCTTGCCGGTTACTTGCATCGTAAGATCCATACCCCGACATCTTGGAAGAGCTGGTTGACTTCGGTTAAGCGTTGGCTGCTTGCCCAAGTAGCGCGATGCCCTGATCCCTTCATCCAAACATTAATCCATTGGTCGAGCTTCTGATGAGAAGGATCGGCCGAAATATAGGCCAAGCTTTCATTGTAAATCGAATCAAGCCATTTCAGTTTTTCTGGATCGCTCTCGTTCGATTTCATCGCCGCAGCGGTCGACGCGATTTGATTCATCGCTACTTGGATAAAAATTGCTTGTAAATGAAATGCCGCATTAGCGTCGAGAAAGCCTTTTTGGCTGAGGGTCTGGTCATGTAAATCGGACATACTTCGAATTCCACTAAACGCTTTCAGCCACTCTTTTCGCTCTGCGTAGAGAGGTGCCACTTCGCGTTCGAACCAAACTGAATCTTGTGCATTCATCAAGCCTTCGAGAAAAAAGAAAGATGCAACGCGCGCCCAGTGCGCATCCGTAAAGTTACCGGGGCGCAAGTTGTTGCCTACGTATTTGATCGGCTCGATCGGAAACTGTTTTTGCAAATATTCAGCGCTGTCTTTTAGAATCGACGCCCATACCGGATAGACTGCTTTTCCGATCTTATTTAAAGAATAAGGAAATTGTTCGAGGTCGACTCCGAGTGCACCTAGCGTGTATTCCAATGGCCGAACGCAAACAATGCTTTTGATCGTTTCTGACGAGTTCAGGCTAAACCCACGAAAGCTTCCTTCACTCGAGATCATTGTGCTCATCTCCGCGCCTTCGTCTTTTTCGATCATCGGGTTAGGGGCTGCATGCTCGAACCCGTATAATTTACAGACTCCGTCGAAATGAGACATCGAATACGAGATCGGCAGGAGTTTTCCATGAAACGAGCCAAAGGTGGGTTGCACGATTTTGACAGTACGTGCTTTTGCGTTTTCAATGCGATCTTGATAATGAGTGCTGTTTTGAAGCGGTAAGAACCGAGAGCTTGGGCTACAGACCAAGAATTCGATGACCGGCGAATCGTGCTTAAGCGGCTGAATCGAACCATCGCTGCCATAGATCCAGGTGTCGTCGTGCTTTTCGATCTTACCTCGTCTCGATTTGATCGGGGTCCAGGCGATTTCTTCTGCCATGTTCAGGCGCTGACACAGTGCCCGGCGATGGCTTTCGCCCGAGATGTCGCCTTGACTGTTTTTAATGTACGGCCGGTAAAATGTAATCGAGCCGTCATCATTGGTCTCGTGAGAAAGTACTTTGATTTGTTCCTGTGCAAACGACGTGCTGCAGATGAAACCAACAAACCATGCGATTGAAATCAGTGTTTTCATTCGAGCACCCGGTGTTCTTTCATTTCTTGGGTGGTCACTTCGGCATAGTTGGCGAGCTGTTCATTCATGTCGGAGTACTCGCCGACTGCGCTAAAAAATACTTCAGATGACCGTGCGGCGATCAAATCATTCTTGAGAGCATAAAATGCAAAATAAAGCTCTTTTGCTGCTCGAAATGCCTTGGGTCGATCGCCGTGTGCCCGGGCGATCGAGAGACCATCACCCATATAATTCGAAACGATGTTTTCGAGTTTGGTTCTGATCGCGGCATTGGGGGCATTCACAATGAGTTGTTTTTCGAGAATCCACTCCATCTGGGTTTCCATCATGTCGATCAGATTCGCACCCTGAATTTTGGTAAATTTGTGACGAACCGCCAGAAGTTCGGTAATTTCAAAAAGGCGATTAATTTTCTTTGAGATGATTTCGGATTTGATGCTTTCGAGAAAACTCTTTGAATAGCGACAGGTCATCACCACGCGTTGTACTTTTTGCATCGGGTCCCAAGCGGCCATGCCGTCCTGATTGATCGCTTGATGGGCACTCTGAACGGTTCGGACAATATTCTTGATTCGTGGAAGATCTACTTTTCTGACGTATTGCTCGATCGAATCAAGAATGTCGGCTTCTTCTTTGAGTTCGGGTCTCGAGTCTTGCGACTCATAAGTTTCCTGCGCTTGGCACGTTCGTGCCAGCAGAAAACTTCCGGCGATAATCGTGAGCATCGCGAACCCGACCGGATTTATTTTGTACTTACGCTTCAGAGCTTTCATACTGCATTTTCCCGCGCAAATTGAATGTTGCAAAACTACCATTGATGAGAATGTCGGTCTATTGTAAGTCGGTCATTCGGTCGATTTTTAAGTACACACTTTTAATCGAGTGAGCAGGATTTCTCGAGATTCTCGAAGAAATCCTGCTCATTCTGAACTACGGTCATTGATTGGTATCGCGTCGAACCATTTCTGCGTCGGCCATCCAGGTATCAACCAAACGTCTTGCATTGCCACCCATCAGGCCGATGTTTTGTGCCCAGGCTTTAGAGGCGTCATAAGCAATGATGACTTTCTTCTCTTGATCGAGAAAGCGTTGACCGCGTCCTTGTCTGCCGATCGAAAGTGCATCGCTTACTTCTCTAAGGACTGGCCCTAAACTGGCTTCGAGATCGGTAGCTGTAGCGTGCTGAAGGAATGCCTTATAGAGAAATTCCATTTGTTGAAGAGCACGAAGCACGTTGCCTCCGCATGGCTCATAGCCTGTTTCGCCTGGTGTACAAGGAATCGTGGTGACAACTCCTACACAATCAGCTTTAGGATAGAGAAAGCTGCAGCACCCTGTTGGAAGTGGCAGCGTGACAATCCGTTTAATGGTCACTTTGCGACCGCCGGCATGACGAAAGCCAATGCTAGAAGCATAGTCATCGATGATGATGGTCGTGCTGGTTTTGCGCCAAGCTTCGCTATCAATAAAGCCCTTTGATTTTCCGTTTGCGAGGACTTCGATTTTCGCATTTCCTTTGGTCACAATGATCACTTTGTTCACGTAACCGTTAATGTTGGGAGTCGCGATTTGAACTTCTTGGTAGTCGCCGCGAGTCAGTTCAAGATCGGGCTCGACTTGTTCTGATCCGCCCATCAACACAGGTGGAGGACAGTTGGGTCCGCCTTTACGTTCATGGTTATCACGATCTTGGGCGTAAGAGGCCACGCTTACCGTCAGTAGTAGTAATACTTGAAATAGTGTTTTCATTTTATAATCTCCAGTTAATTTCGTTATTGAATTTTCTTCATCATGTTTTCGAGTTTATCCAAAAGCTTCTGCGCGGTTTCTGGCATTTCGCCTTGGTAGTTCAGGGCATGCTTCAGCTTCGGTTTTACTTTTTTCAACTCTGCAATCAGCTTGTCAATGTCAGGTCGGGTGTGTGCTCCACCCCAGTTCCATCCTCCGTTTAGATCAGAAATCACATCGGAAGCGGCTTCCCAAACGGGTGTCCAGAGTTTTTCTAGTTCTGTTCCGGTCATACCCTTATTGAATTTCTTAGAGAGATCTCGAATCCAGATGATGTCCTTTACGGTCACATTGGCTGGATCAGTATCCATTTCTTCGTCATCGGTAGTGGTTTCGCTCGTGGTGGCTACTTGGGCGGGGCTGCGGTTTGTGGTAATTTCTACATTCTTGATGCGAATGTCGCTGCCTGCGCGATTCTGAAACTCGATCGAATTGCTGCTTTCGTCAATCGTCAGCATGTACTGAGACTCGAGGCTGCTCACCGGCGTGCTGCCCTTGAGTTTGTTGTTCACCAGGATATCGAGCGTAGCGCCCACCTGTGAAACAGCCTCGAAATTGATAGAACTGATGTATTGAGTTTCATTCAAAACGAACGAATGAAGTGCCGGAGCTCTCAGATCGTAATCCGAGCTCCAAATGCGAAAGTGATGGTTGCCAGTTTGTGAGTGGGCTTTAGCCCCGTTCAGGCCTGCGACGAGTGCAGTGAAGGCCAGTAGTATCTTGTATTCAAATTTCATTTTAATCCTCCGGTTATTTGTCTTGAAGGAGTTTTAGGACGAAAGCCGGAGGATTTAATTTACTTTGAATGTTTTTTGGAACGGATGGTGATGCGAATGAAATGAGGGCCGTTTAATGGGGCCTAGCTGAGCTCGATAATTAAATCAACAGTTTGAGTTTGGAGTTTCCGTTTCAGTTTGAGTTCAGCGGCAGTTCCATTTTGGTCTATTGGCTCTTTTTTTGCTTTAAAGAGTGAATGCTTAAGAATTTTCGTGCCTTTCAGTTAGCAAAAGAGTTCCATATCTCCTGTAAAAACATGAAGGTTTCAAGATATCTTCAAGATCAATTACTGCGGGCAAGCTCAAGCGTGGCCCTAAATGTGGCCGAGGGATCCGGAAAGCGGACAGCGCCGGAACAACGTCGATTTTATGGGATTGCTCTGGGAAGTCTACGGGAGTGCGAAGCTATTTTTGAGCTCGAGGCCATCGATCAGAGTCTTCCTCGCCGGCAAATAGATGAACTGGGAGCAATTCTATTCACATTGAGTCGCGCTCCTGAAAACCGTAAATCTGTACTGAACTCAAACTGAAACGGAAACTCCAAACTCAAGCTGCGCCCCATTTAGCGGCACAGGCAAAGCCGGATGGCGATATGCAGCCCGCTCACTTCAGCTGCCACAAGCAGCAAAGCTGCATTGTAGCAGGCTTGTACTAAAGCAAAAAAGCCCCAAGCATTGCTGCTTGGGGCTTCAAACTTTATTGGGTCAACACCGAAGTGTTGTCGCAACTACCAGTTTTTCTTATCAGCGAAAGTTTCTTTCAAAACTTTAGGGAAAGACCAACGTGGTTTTTTAGACTCTGGACGAGCTTTAACCATGATTTCTTCGCCAGTGAAAGGGTTTTTGCCTTTTCCTGCTTTGCGAGCTTTAACGTCGCGGCGAGCGATCACACCGATAACTGGAAAGCGAACGCGCTCACCAGAAGCAGCTTTTTTGGCACCAGCCATAAAAGTGTTTTCGATAATGTTTTTCAGGTCAGAACGCTTCATTTTTACTGCACCAGTTTTGGTAGCAGTTGCAATTTGAAGAATCGCATCGTGAAGTTCGTTAATTACCGAAAATTTTCCGCCTTTTTTAGCGGTTTTCTTGGTTGTAGTTTTAGCAGTAGTCTTAGTTGTTTTTTTTGTTTTTTTCATTTGAACAGTTCCTCCAAGACTCAAGAGTAGTAGCTTTCTGACGTTTTACAACTCTTTTTTCGATTTAAGCGAAAATATTATTCGAGATGAAATTCGACCGGCACTAGAAAATCACCCGAATTCCCCCGTGGAAGTGGCGGAAAAGGACTTGCGGCCTCGACGGCCTCGAGCGCAGCCGCCTCTAAAACTGGTGATTTTCCAGCGGAAAATACGCTTTTTTGAAGAATCATGCCATCGCTCGAGAGTTTAAGCTTTACCTGAATCAGGCCTTCGAGGTGATGTTTTCTTGCGAACACCGGGTAGTGCTGTTTCGCAAGAATGCGGTCATGCAAAAGGGCCTGATATTGATTTTGGCCCTCTTCCACCTGAAAATTCGTCGTTTTCTCGGTAAGGGCAGTTCTGTTTTCTGAAGGTTTTGAAATGAATTGTGCCGGCTTGGGGGCGCTTACCTCTTGCTTGATGACGGTTTTCTCGATGGGAGAAATTGAAATATCGACGGGATTTGGCGAAAAAGAGGCGGTTTTTAGCAAAGCGAACAGGCTTAGGATCAGTGCGACATGCAGTAAAGTGCTAAGCCCAAAATTTCTCCAGTTCGTATTCATTCAATTTGAGAGTCTATAAGAGTTGACGAATGCATGCAAACATTCGAAAATAAGGCGATATGCATACCCTTCCCTGCGGAAGAAAACGCCCTTCCCATTCGCCTAAAACGAATTGGAGAAAAATATTGAGCGAGTATCTGAAATCCGAAGGACATCGGGCAACCGGACCGCGCGATAAGGTTGCGGAAGTTGCGTTTCAGCAACCTAGTCATTTTGAGATTCGTACCCTAGTAGAGGAAGTGCAGCGAAGGTTTCCCGAAATTAGCCCAGCCACGGTCTATCGAAGCGTTAAAACCCTCTGCGACGCGGGCTTGCTGCACGAAACGTTGCAAAACCATACTGGCGTGACGCTTTATGAAGTGCACGAGGATGGGCATCACGATCATGTGGTCTGCATTGATTGCGGAGAAATCTTCGAGTTTCATGACGAAGGTCTCGAGAATGCGCAAAACAAAGCGGTTAAATCGCTTTCGTTTGATGCTGAGAGCCATAAGCACGTCATTTACGCGCATTGCACTTTTAAAAAATAAGGCAGACTACTTTTTCAGTGTGTCTTTCAGTGAAGCCAAGCCAGCGAATGGATTATTAAACGCTTGAGCGGGTTTGATGGGCGCGCTTTTCTTCTGGGCTCCGCGGTTTTCTTGAGTGCGGACCACCGGGCGGCTTTGATTTTCAGAGCGTGGCTGGATCGGAGGCCGCTTCATGTGGGGTTCGCTCGGCGCACGGCTAGCTGCAGGTTGTTGGTCGCCTGAATAACTGACGACCAATGTTTTTGCTTCTACGTGCTTTTTCTGCGGTTTCGATTGAGTGGCCGTCTTTTCATCGAATCTCATGGTCAAAGCCATTTGAGACTTCTCGAGATTCACTTCGAGAACCTTAACGGTAACTTTGTCGCCGGGGCTTACGACCTGGGCGGGATCAGTAACATATTTGTTCGTCAGTTGTGAAATGTGAACCAGTCCGTCCTGGTGAACGCCAATATCGACGAAAGCTCCGAAATTGGTGACATTGGTGACGACGCCGGCACAGATCATTCCAGCTTGTACGTCTTTTAGTTCGGTTAGGTCTTCGCGAAACATGACTGGCACGAAAACATCGCGGGGGTCGCGGCCAGGAGCCTCGAGTTCTTTGACCACGTCCTTAAGGGTGAATTCACCGATTTTATCTTTCGCCTCGGTAACCTTCAGTAATTGCTTGGCGCCCGCGCCAATGAAATCCTGAATCGTCTTGCCTTGAGATTTCGCGATCGCTTCAATGTCGGCGTACTTTTCTGGGTGAACACCGGTGTTATCGAGTGGATTGGCGCTTTCGGGAATACGCAAAAATCCTGCAGCTTGCTCGAAGGTCTTTTTGCTGAATCGAGGAACTTCATTCAATGCTTCGCGCGACTTGAAAATACCGTGTTGTTCGCGGTATTCAACGATCGCTTTCGCTAAGCCTTCTCCGATACCTGAAACGTGTGAAAGAAGGTGCACTGAACCTGTATTGACGTTAACACCTACTGCGTTCACGCACGAATCCACTACATAATCGAGAGCTCGCTTGAGTCCATTTTGTGATACGTCGTGTTGATATTGGCCTACACCAATGCTCTTTGGATCAATTTTTACCAATTCAGCCAATGGATCCTGAAAGCGTCTAGCGATAGAGATCGCTCCACGTACAGTCACGTCGAGGCTTGGAAACTCTTCGCGTGCAACGGCACTCGCGCTATACACGGACGCACCCGATTCACTGACGAGAATGACTGGCAGATTGAGGTTTTTTTCTTTGAGCGTGCTTCGAATGAAGGTCTCTGTCTCGCGTCCCGCTGTGCCATTACCTACGGCAATAGCACTTACTTTTCCGCTCTCAGCGAGCGCAGTCAAAAATGCTTTGGCCTGTTCTTTTTCATTTTCAGATTGAAGTCGCATGACCGAATCGGCCAGGAATTTACCTGAGCCGTCGATGACTGCTAGTTTGCAGCCGGTTCTAATTCCTGGGTCGACCCCGAGAACGGACTTAGGACCATACGGTGGCGCCAACATGATTTTTCGAACATTTTCAGAGAAAACCTGAATGGCCATTTGATCGGCCACTTCTTTGAGTTGCTTATGGAACTCGTTTTCAATGCTCGGATTAACGTGAGCTTTCAGCGCAACTCGAGCAGCTTTTTCGAGTACCGGTTTAACCATGGTCTCTTGAGTGGCTGCTGCATTTTGCTGAAAATGAGTCAGAAGATCTTCTTCGAATTGGGGATCACCTTTTGAACCACCGAAGGAAATTGAAAGTTCTTCTTCAATCCAACCTCTACGCAAGGCCAAATAGCGATGCGAGCTTCTAGGCTCAAGGAGTGAAGTCAGCTTCTCTTCGTACTCGAAATAATTCTGATATTTTGAGTTCGGCTTTGATTTTTCGGCCTTTAAAGTGCGCATGAAGCCGCGGCTGTTGTATGTTTCGCGTACGAATTGACGAAGGGCCAGGTCTTCACTGAGCCGTTCGATCAGAATATCTGTGGCGCCAGCGATTGCGCTTTCTGAATCTTTAAAGCCCTTTTCTTCATTCTTAAAGGTAAAGGCCCAAAGATCGAGGGTTTGACCCGCTTCCGGTACCAGAGTGCCGTGACCCACGTCCCAGATCCACTGCGAAAGGGGCTCGAGGCCGGCTTCTTTGGCCAGCGTGGCTTTACTTTTGCGTTTTTGCTTGAATGGCAAATAAAGGTCTTCGAGTAAGTTCTTGTCAAAGGTGGTTGCGATTTTGGTTTTCAGCTCGTCAGTGAGTTTTCCTTGTTTGTCGATTTCGCCGAGAATATAACCTTGGCGATTCAGGACTTCGTCCCACTCTTCTTTCAGGTCCATCACTCGTTGAATCTGAACTTCATCGAGATTGCCGGTGCGCTCTTTTCGATAGCGGGCAATGAATGGTACGGTTGCACCTTCGGCTTTCAACTCGAGCACTGCCTGAATTGATCGCTGGCCGATGCCGGCCTCTTGTTGCTGAATCCAATTTTCAAAAACCATTACTTTTTCCTAAAACGATTCCAAAGCTTAGAAAGGCCTGCTTTTTCGTTATTCTTTTGTATTTCCTGCAGCTTTTGTTTCTGCTCGTCATTGAGTTCACCGGTCGTGCCGGCGCTTTGGGCCTGATCCATCTGTTGATCGAGTTCAGGTGAAGCTTTTAACATCTCCTGAAAAGAAGGGGGAAGTTTTCTTTGAAATTCTTCTAATTCGCGTGCCACATCTTTACCGGCCATCGCTTTTTGCATCAAAGATTGAAGGTGCTGGAGCTGTCCCTTGGGCAGACGCTGGATCGCTCCACTGAATTGTGCAAGCCAGTTGAGATCCATCTTGGAAGGATCAAAACCCGCGGCCTCTGCGCCCGCAGCTTCTGCTCCGGCGGCATCCTGGGTTGCTACTTCGGTCGGTTTGGCGTTGCCTTGCCATGGGGTATTCTCGCCATGGCACTTTTTAAACTTTTTGCCACTCCCGCACGGACAAGGATCGTTTCGACCCACATTTTTGAATTCAGCTGTTTCCATCCCGATATCATATAGGTTGATAGTTCAAATTGACAAGAGGGACGGGGCCTTGCGACACTGAAATCGTGAGGAAAAACTTATTTTATTGGTTTGCGTTTTTCGCAATCTGTGCATTTTGCAGTGAACTCCGTTTATCTGCCTATGCCGAACCCGAGGTGAATCCCGATCGGACCGTCGAGTTAAACAAAGATTCGGATTTTGCAATTGATCAACCGGACTACGACCCTCATTTTCCATCCTACCGCAGATTGCCCTCTAAAATGGCTTTTGGTCTTCGGGCAGCCATTTATGGGGTACCCTACACTGCTGCTTTAGGCAGTGTTTACCAGCTTTTTGCTGAATATATTCTGCCTTGGCAAAAGCTCGGTTCTTGGTCGATAGGGATGCACGTAGGAAGTTTTCCGATATATGCCCCCGGCACGGGAATTCCCAATCGCCAGTACGAAAACGGCATTGCCGGGGCCCTAATTCGGTACCAGTTTCGCTATAGCGCCCAGCAATTGGTCGTTCCGACCGGCGCAGTCGAATGGGAGTATTACCACATCAAGTCCTCGCCTACGAACGACCAAGTGAATGGCAACGATTTCGGAATTAGCGGTGGATTAATGCTAAATTTGTCCTTTATCGACAGCCAATCCTGGTTTGAAGCCTATAAAAGCATTGGCCTCGTACGGTCGTATTTTACCGCTGAGGTCAGGACCTGTGCCATTGATAATGCAACATTTACCCTTTCAGGACTCTACTGGCTTTGGGGTGTCCGGCTAGAGATTGAATAGTTTCCTCCTAAAAGGGATTGACGTGAAAGCGTCGTTCGGATTAAATTTCTACCCTACCCTCTTTATTCAGTTCAATGCACTCGTGGTGGAATTGGTAGACACGTACGTTTGAGGGGCGTATGCCGAAAGGTGTGCTGGTTCAAGTCCAGTCGGGTGCACCATTAAACTCTCAGAATCTAAAATTTACATCGCCAAACTACGGACTCATCTCCACGCGTCGTACACAAAAGTACGACTTGGTCGATTCGCCTTGTTTGTCTTCCTAAATTTTAGATTCTGAGAGTTTAATGGTTTATGCGACCGACTGGACTTGAAGGAAAGAAAGCGGCCTGGCTTGAGATCACTGATCTAGTCCAGGCAATCTCGATTTAAATCCCCCCCCTATTTCAACCCATCAATGAATATCATTTCAAAGCTCGGTATTCCTGCGCTCAAGCGTTCGCAAATGCGAACGAAATACACTGTGAATATGTAGTAATTCATTGTGATTTTGCGTCATTTTGCTATGATCCTTTTCAGAAAAGGAAACCATATGAAAAATATCAAGTTTAATGTTTTAGCTGTTTTATTTGCAATTCTCACAGTCTCTGGATTAAGTAACCCAGCCCACGCCAGTGGTTTTGACTACGACAAGACACTTCAATGCCTGAAGGACATGGATCAGGGAAAGAGACCGCAATTGATCATCGTGCTCGAAGAGAGTGCAAAAAATGTAAATGCAGCCTACGTCATCGACCTGCTCGAAAAAATGAGCTCGTACACAGGCGGGTTCGATTTGACCAGGGTGTCGGAAGAAAATTACGCGTATCCAAAAGCGGTGAGAACTCGGCTTGCTTACACGAAACGGGCGAATGCAACCCAGTATGAGGCACTCATGATCACGCTCAATGATATCAGCCAGAAATCATTCGTTTATGGTGTGTTCTGCGACTACCCGTGCGCACCAGGAACGGACGTAGGGCATCGCGGGTACAAGTAATTGGAAACCTTACTGGCCACCGAAACTTCGGCAGAATTTCTAAAAGCATGGGTCGCGATTCATTTTGAAGATGCGAGCTACGAGCGCCTCGCCCGTCAGTGCAAACTTTCATCGAAAGGCTACTTTCATGACTTGGTTTCGGGGCGCCGAAAGATCAGCCATTCGAGTTACCAACTTCTCTGTCAGGGCCTGAAGATCAAAAGTCCGTATCGAAAGTTGTTTCAGGCCCTTTGTGAGCGCGCCAGGAATAATGAAGCGTCTTCCATCGACGTGATTCGAAAGAAGATCCGCGAACAACCCAGCAAATTGTATTCTTCGAATTTGCCGGCAGTCCAAGGCTGGGACTACGTCTATTCAGCGCTGGGAAGCCAAGAACGCGGCGCGAGTTTAGATGAAATTGAATCGAGAACCAAAATGAGTCGCTCGAGAATCTTAAAGGTGCTCGGTCATCTGATCGACTTGGG
>CAIKYX010000098.1 GCA_903831745.1 Oligoflexia bacterium | reverse complement strand
CAAACTCATCGCCTGGATGAATATAAATCCCTGGCTCAACAGTGAGAAGCATTCCAACCTCAAGCTTTGCAAGTGTGTAATTCTCGCGGCGCGCCTGAGCACAATCATGAACATCAATTCCGAGCATGTGCCCGGTGCTATGTGGCATCCAACGACGATGCAATCCGCTTTCTGGCTTTAACGATTCTTCTGGAGAAACTGGAAGTACGCCTAATTCAGACATTCGATGAGCAACAACCTTCATTGCTGCTTTATGAAAATCTCCAAAGCTCGCTCCGGGTTTAACAGCAGCAATTCCCGCGTTAGATGCTTCGAGAACTATGTTGTATATGTGGAGTTGTTCTTTTGAAAATTTTCCATTGATTGGAAGTGTGCGAGTGATGTCAGCGGTGTAGAAAGCATCTGTTTCAGCACCAGCATCAATCAGAATCAAATCACCTTTCTTTACCTGACCATCATTGCGAATCCAGTGAAGAATGCAAGCGTGTGATCCGGAAGCAACAATCGACGGGTATCCAATGTCATTTCCCTCGACACGGGCGCGACTGAAGAAAGCACCTTCAAGGACTCGTTCGCCCTTAGGTGATTTGATCGCTTCTGGAAATACTTTAATCATGTCATCGAAGCCGCGAGATGTTGTATCAATTGCTTTCTTCATCTCATTGATTTCATACTGATCTTTAATAAGACGCATTTCAGAAAGATGAGTAGCAAATTCCTTATCTTGGATCTTTGTAGTCTTAACAACCTTATCAACTGAAGAATCTTCGCCTCGAACTACAAGAACTTTCTTTTTACCTTTTAGTTGAGCTGGCAAAGTATCGATATGGCGTACATTTATGCCGTAACGCTTCTCAGTTTCCTCTTTTGTCATGCGACGACCAACCCAAAATTCTCCGTGGCGTGCATTACGGAAGAATTCATCTTGATCACGTGGTGATCGAGGATGAATGAATAGAAGTGCTTCATGCCCGCCCTTTGTAGGCTCAAGCACAAGCACTGAATCAGGGACTGCATCGGATGCACCAATACCCGTCAACCAGGAATATGCGGAATGCGCGCGGAACTGGAAATCGCTGTCGTTTGAGCGAACTTTCAAATTTCCGGCAGGAATAACTAGTCGCACTCCCTTGTAGGCCTTAGAAAGTTTTGCGCGTCTCTTCTTTGTGAAAGGTACAGATTCGTGAGCAGTGACGCCTTCAAGGGGAGAGGGCGCCCAACCTTGTGACATAAAAGTAAGGTGATCAGTTGAAGGTGGAATGTCATGAAGCCGCGTTCCTTTATTATTGAAAGGAGAATCGCTTTTCGTCGTTACTTTTTTTGTCGCCATGAGGTAAATGCCTTTTCCAGTTTTTTGCATAAAGTGTTATTCAGTCGTTATCAATAATACTTCCAATGGCTTTCTTAGGAAACCTATCTCGCATAGGATTCCAAGAATGTTGAAAAATGATGAAACCAAGCAGAATTGGTGGGATAACGCAGTTATCTACCAAGTTTATCCACGCTCATTTAAGGATAGTAATGGCGATGGCGAAGGTGACCTACGCGGAGTTATCGAGCAACTTCCATATTTAGCGTCTTTAGGGATCGACGCTATTTGGCTGAGCCCATTTTACAGATCTCCAAATAAAGATGGCGGTTACGACGTTTCTGATCCACGCGATGTTGATCCCAGATTCGGAACTTTGGCCGATGCCGAAGAACTTATTAACGAAACTCACAAATCTGGCATCAAAGTTATTTTCGATATCGTACCAAACCATTTTTCAAGCGAGCATGTATGGTTCAAAGCCGCCATTGCGGCTAAACCTGGCTCCGCAGAGCGCGCCAGATTCCATTTCGCAGATGGGAAGGGTGAAGGCGGAAACCAGCCACCCAATAACTGGGAATCAATTTTTAATGGCCCGGCATGGACTCGTGTTATCGAAGCTGATGGGAAACTCGGCCAGTGGTACTTACATCTTTTCGATTCTTCACAACCAGATCTCAATTGGGAAAATATTGAAGTTGCACAGGATTTCGAGAAGACACTTCGATTCTGGCTTGATCGCGGGCTAGATGGATTTCGAATCGATGTTGCTCACGGCCTCTTCAAATCAGATATTTCCGAAGATCACCGTGACCCACAAGAATTAACAAGGGCGCTTCGTATGGACCTTGGAGGTATGGATCCTGAAATCCGTAAAGCGCTACTCAGCGATATTCCTTTTTTCGGTCAAAGTAAAGCGCATGAGATTTATCGCCAATGGAGAAAGATATTTGATTCATACACGCCAAAAAGAATGGCTGTTGCTGAAGCACTGCTCTATCCAACTGCTCGCTTAGCTGATTACGTTCGCCCAGATGAGCTACATCAAGTCTTTAACTTTGATTACATGAGTCTTGAATGGAGTGCTTCAAAAATTCGCGAATCAGTGAAAAGAAGTATTGGCGAACTTGCAACTATTGGCGCAACTCCAACTTGGGTTATGGATAACCATGATTCACCTCGCGTAGTTTCCCGTTTAAAATCTTCAGAGAAAGCTCGAGCTTTTGCACTTCTCACTCATGCTCTTCCAGGATCAGTTTATGTATATCAAGGAGAAGAACTTGGGCTTTCTGAAGGGATAATTCCCGATGAAGCTCGTGAAGATCCAGCCTTTATTCGTTCGGGAGGCAAAGATAAAGGTCGAGATGGTGCCCGAGTGCCGATGCCATGGATATCTTCAGAAATCAATTTTGGATTTTCTTCTGGGAAACCTTGGCTACCAATGCACCCGACGTTAAAAGAATTTACCCCTGACGTGCAAAACGAGGCAACCGATAGCTTCCTAAACCTTTACAAGACATCCTTTGCCCTTCGAAAGAGAATTTCACAACAAGATAATTCAGCTGATCTGATTTGGCATGATGCTCCCGAAGGAATCGTGTATTTCTCGCGAGGAGGCGGATTCATACTTCTTGCAAACACAACAGACCTATCAATTGATATAGACGTTAAAACCTCGGCTAGAGTTCTTTTACAGTCAAAATCTGGTGCGAGCGTTGATGGGACCATCGTTAATATCCCAGGAAATACAACACTCTGGCTTCAGAGATAGAAGAACTAGACCTTTTTTGTTGATCCTCGAACAATGAGAGTTGTTGGCAGCGAGATATCTTTAGGGGCAGTTGTTGGTTTGTTAATTTTTTCCATCACAGACCATGCTGCCATTTCACCTAACAATCGAACAGGCTGTGCAATCGTGGTTAAATTTGCAAATTCAGCCATGGGATGACCATCAAAACCAACAAGAGAAATATCTTCTGGACATCTCATGTTATGACGCTTAAGGGACAACATTGCACCAAATGCCATTTCATCTGACTCACAAAAAATCGCAGTTGGACGATCTTTACGCGCCAATAGATCATCCATGGCGCGTTGCCCGGAGTCCATATCGAAATTCGCAAAAACTTCATGTTGCGGATTAAAAGATAAGCCAGCATCCTGCAATGCGGCCATAAAACCATGACGCCGATCACGGTGTACAGGAAAATCCCAAGCAGAGGATCGCTCACCGGAAATGATTCCAATTTTTGTGTGACCTTGATTGATAAGATGTTGTGTTGCAGTTTGTGCGCCAGCAACATCATCAATTGCAATCGAAGAAAAACTGGGATGATGAAAACCTATTAATGATGTGGGGATGCCTAGAGCGAGCATCGTTTCAAATTCTTCTTGTGTCGGCGGCAGGCTCACAGTAATGAGAGCATCTACATGCTCTCGAATTTGACGCCCCTTAAAAAGTTTCTCGCGTCCCTTTATTTCAGTGAAGTTATAAAGCAAAATATCCATTTGTGCATCTCGGAGAGCTTGCGCGATGCCCGCAATAGCTTCAGCAAAGAACCATTTCGAGGTATATGGCGAAATAATTCCAACCGTATTTGTGTTGCCCATCCTTCTCGATGGCGTGTTGATTGGATAGCCGAGAACCTCCGCAGCCTCAACAATCTTTGATCGAGTTCGCTCATTCACGTGTTGGAGTCCTCGAAGAGCGCGCGAGACAGTTGCTGGAGATACCCCAGCCTTCTCTGCAATTTCTTGAATGCCAGCCATGTAAGCCTTTCCAAAGCTCACTGCAATTTTCTGCAAGTACCCTGCAAGTTTGCAGTGGGGTAGAAGCGTAGGATGGTCTGAAGAGCTGCGCAAGAGAGGGATTTCATGGCTGAATTAGGACTGGGCATCGACATCGGCGCAACGAAGATTGCAGTCGGCCTAGTCACGCCAAATGGTCACGTACAAACTCGAGGCGAGATTCCCACCAAAGCCGAATCGAGCGAAAAACTTGTCAAGGAACTCCAGCTCCTTATTCATGAAGTAACAAGCAATAATGAAATTTCCTCGGTAGGAATTGGATCGGCTGGCCCTATTGATGTTCAACGGGGAACAATTAGCCCGGTAAATATCTCGATCTGGCGTGACTTTCCCGTTGTAGAACTAGTTCAAGATATTACAAAAATCAAAAAAGTAAGTCTTCTTGGCGACGTTGTTGCTCTTGTCTACGGCGAATTCAAACTTGGAGCAGCGCGAGGGAAGCAAAACATCCTTGGCCTCGTCGTTTCCACCGGCATTGGCGGGGGACTAATTTTGAATGGCGAGGTCTACAACGGTTCAACGTGGAACGGTGGCTACATCGGTCACACGCTCATAGGCGGATCAGATAAGAAGTGTTTTTGCGGTGGAGTTGGATGCATCGAAGCCGTATCGAGTGGTCCAAGCATGACAAAGTGGGCGAAAGATAACGGGTTACCAATTTCCAACGATGCAAAATTTGAAGATGTTGCAAAGGCGGCTCGCGAAGGGAACGCTATTGCAATAGAAGCTATCCGTTTAGGAGTCGATGCCATTGCGTTCGCAGCAGCAAATGCTTCAGCCCTTCTAGATTTAGATGCAGTGATTCTTGGGGGAGGCGTAGCGGAGAGCGGAGAAATATTCTGGGAACCGCTTCAAGATGCTTTCTCGCGCCGGAAAGCGCACAATAAATTTTTATCAATTAAAAACTTAACCCCATGCCATTTAGGTACATCCGCAGGACTCATTGGAGCAGCCCTCTATTCGATAAGTCAATCCTGAACTTGATGCTTGTACGCTAGAGTAAGATTTAATAAAATTCATACTTAAATTTCTCAATAAAAACCGAGGCTGAACAAAAAATGACTAAAACATTAGATTTAGGGTGTGGGCCTAATCCGAAGAACCCATTTTTGGCGACAGAGATTTTTGGCATAGATATTGTTGATTTCGGTAACCCTAATATCAAAGTTGCTGACTTAGCAATTGATTCAATTCCATTTGACGACAATTCTTTTGATTTTTTGAGCGGATTTGATTTCCTCGAACATATTCCTAGAGTTTTATATCTCGGGCGTGAAAGAAAGCAGCCTTTCATTGATGTCATGAGTGAAGCCTGGAGAGTTTTGAAGCCAGGTGGCGAAGCTTTCTTTGCAACACCGGCATTCCCTCGACCGGAAGCTTTCCAAGATCCGCAACATGTAAATTTTATAAGTGAGAATTCGATTTTGTATTTTACAGAACCTGTCTGGATAGACCTTTGCTGGTCATATGGATTTAAAGGCAAATTTGAAGTCATCCAACATGTCTGGGCTACAGATGCACTGAAAATTTGTGAAGGAAGTTTTTATCAGAACGTCCCGTACCATCTAATTTGGCACTTGAGAGCCGTAAAGTAATTAACTTTCATTAGATGTTTTTGATAATCAAATCTTCCATGTAAGTAACCTGCGGGAATTTCTTAAATTCAGCAAATGATTCCTCACGCAATTCTCTCAATTCGCCAGGATTCCCAGTCAATGCCAGGCATCGGTCAACGAGTTCTGAATATGGGACCCCCACTACAAACTTTAAAT
>CAIKYX010000097.1 GCA_903831745.1 Oligoflexia bacterium | reverse complement strand
GCTCCTTTTTAACATGGTTTAAGTGCTCCTTAAACCCAGGAGTTAATTCAATGATTTCAGCCGTTTTTACCTTCAATCGTCACATCAACCTATCTTAATTTCATGCCCTAACTGTGACGAACGAGCTCGGACAGCACAGTAGTATTTAACTTAAAAAGAAAGAGCGGTTCGTTTTTAAAACTTTTGGCGGGTGTTCCTGGCAAGATTTATGACATTGAAGGTCGAACTTGGGTTGGTCCTTTTAAAGTAATTAAAAACAAAGATCGTGTCATTTTGTTAAGGAATGATAAGTACTTTAAGAGTAAGTCAAAATCAGGGGAAATTATTTTTCACTTACTTACAGAAACTGAAGCAGTGATGAAGGCGAACGCGGGCACAGTAGACGACTTAGCTATGATTTCACTGAATGGGACTGAGGTTACTTCCAAAGAGGGGGAGTGGCAAAGTCTACCAATGTGGGCTACTTGGATTATTGGATTTGATCAGCGAGTAGTGCCATTTAATTCGAGATCTTTTCGGTGCGAATTATTGCGACACCTAAAAAGCATTGATTTTGTACATGATTTATTTCCTAATCAAAATGTGGCCTTCGGATTGATTCCGTTTGGTCTGCCAGGATATATAGATAGTGCTGAGGATAATGGTAATAAATCCTTAAAGCTTGAAAGGTATTTGAAAGAGAATGATGTGAGTGTTTGGATTCCTAAAGAGCTTAGTCTGTTGGGCAGAATTTCTGCGTGGATTGAAGAAAAAACTGGTACGTCTTCAATAAGGGTTCATCCTAAAGCCGTTAAATACGAAGAAATGATAAAAAGTTATGCATCAGGTAGGATGGGAGCTTTTTTGTTGTCTATAAATGAGGAGTTGCCCGCACCACTGCTTGTAAGTTCATTAGAGTCGACGTCAGGTAGCAATTTTCTTGGAATAAAATCTGCCATCGTTGATGGGCTGATTTCGACAATACGACAAGCGGATGATCCGTATCAAGCTTCTAAGAGTTATGAGCAATTGAATTTATTTTTAAACTCTGATTGTGCTCTTGTGCCGCTGTTTCATGTAAAGCGACTCGTATGGAGGAAGAAATGCGTGAAGGGTCTTGAACTTTCACCTGTTTCAGAGGGGTATTTTAATTATCGAAATGTGAGTGTGGAATGCAAAGAAAAAGTATAGCCGAAATTATACTTCGCAAGATTATTCAATATACTGCTGTGATAATTGTGTTCTTTGCATCGCTTATGCTTTCAATCGAGCTTGGAGTTTTAAATAATTCGGAAAAGAAGAAAACCGAAATTATGTTACATAGTTTTGAGGCGCAAGCGGCCGGTTTAATCTCATCTGGAAATTATCCTCAGCTCAATTTACTGTTGAATCTCTTGTGTGAAAACTTAAGTTGCAGTAGCGCATTAATCGTTAATAGTCACAATGTTGTGGTGGCTTCTTTTCCGGATGGAACGCTGGTCAATCGAACCATTAATAGTGCTGAAACAATGATGAAATATACGATGCCCATAAAGAGTGCCTGGGGGGCAATACTTGGTAAAGTTTTGATTGAACGTTCAGAAAGCTGGGTTGGTGCTTTTACATTGAAAGTAGTCGGCGCCATTTTGTTGCTGATATTGGTTCAATTTGGGATGCTATTTTTGATTTTAAAGAAACTGCTTAGAAAGCAATTGCGAGAGCTTTCCGGTGTAATAGAAACTTTTGATTTTAATGTCACTATGGCTAAGGAGACTGATGTGGTTTCAATAGAAGCCCTTCAGATTCAGAGATTACTTGTTAAACATGCTTCTACAATTGAGGAGTTGCGAAAAGCAGAACGTTCAGCTGAAGAGAACAAACGTTTGTTTGAGTTAGCATCACAGGTTTCGCATGATATTCGTTCACCATTGTCTGCACTTGAAATGAGCGTTTCAGATTTAAATAATATACCGGAGCAGCGGCGTTTGATTCTTCGTAGTGCCATTAATCGAATAAGAGATATTGCTAATTCTCTTTTGAAAACTGGGCGATCCAGTAACGGCTACCTAGAAATTGCTGTTGGTTTGGGTAATGGGGCATTAAATGAGCCGGATTTGATTGATAATCAAAAGAATACGCTTTTAGCGCCATTGTTGGATTCTATTGTATCAGAAAAGCGGATGCAATATAGGAGTTTAATCAATGCTTTAGTGGATTTTCAGCAAAATGAAGAGTCGTACTGTGCTGTCCGAGCTCGTTCGTCACAGTTAGGGCATGAAATTAAGATAGGTTGATGTGACGATTGAAGGTAAAAACGGCTGAAATCATTGAATTAACTCCTGGGTTTAAGGAGCACTTAAACCATGTTAAAAAGGAGC
>CAIKYX010000096.1 GCA_903831745.1 Oligoflexia bacterium | reverse complement strand
GCGGTCGTTATTAATGACTCCGTAGCCTGCGAGTTCAACGGGCGCTCCCGATTTTACTGAGTTCTCAAATTGACTGAGCGAAAGAAACTGAGCTGCTTGAAAACCTTGCGGGATCGGTCCGTTGTAAGTGACGAGCGCGAGATCTTCGAAAGTGGCGGTGCTACCATCTGCAGCAGATTCTCCTGGAAAGCCAGGAAACGCTTTTACATTGGTCATCGGATAAACTTGTGAAGACGCTTGAGGCGTTCCGAAGGTCTGTACCAATGGGATGAGGTTATCATTCGAAAATACGACTGCTCCTGCCTTTGCGTTTTCGATGCAATGGGCAGCAGTGAGAATGACTCCTGCTCTTAAGATCGAGCCTGAACAGATTCCGGAACCTCCGGTGTTGCTCTCGAAAAAAAGCCCAACGGTTTGCCGTGCGATCGGGTCATTGACGGCGACGCTATCGCCCCCGACAATCCCGTTGTTTCCGTTGTAGGCCAGAGCCGCCGGATTCAGCGTGGTTAATGTTGCAAATACAGCCAATAGAGACAGAGATGAATTGAATAACAAGATAAGTTCCCCCTTTATTTGTTTCCCGAGAAAGGGATTAACAAAGAAAGAGAGGTTTAGTAAAGGTAATGACCTATTGTTAGTTCTACTTTAGACGCGGTGCGCGACATTAGTGGAGCCGATCATTTCAGATTCAATTTGTGCGTCAAATGCCTGCTTTAATCGGGTAGTAATCGGACCGGGTTTTCCGTTTCCAATTTTCTTTTGATCCAATTGGGTTACCGGAATGATTTCTTTTACAGAGCCTGAAATGAATACTTCATCCGCAGTGTAAAGGTATTCTTTAGGAAAACGCACTTCTCTGCAGGGAATTCCGAGCTTAATGCATACGTCGATGATCAGGCGCCGGGTGATTCCGTCGAGAATTCCTACATCATTGGGTGGGGTCGCAACGATTCCGCGATTCACATAAAAAATATTGAATGTGGTGCCTTCACTGACGAATCCCTGAGAATCGAGAAGGACGGCGTCATCGAAAGAGGCTTCGGCCGCAGTCAGAAAAGCCAAAAGGCTATTCAAATAGTTGCCTGATTTCATGGCTGGGTCGAGTGCCAGGGGTGGATTTCGCATGCGATCCGAGATTTGCAGGCGGGTACCTTCCTGAAAAGATTTGTTCGGAAACATCGAAATGGGCTCGACGATGATGGAGTAAAGGGTCGGGGTTTCGAGGTTTTTAAGGCCAAAACCGATTTTACCGGCCCCGCGTGAAACGATCAGGCGAACATAAACATCTTCTTTTTGCCGACCGGGCTGGGCCTGATAGGTTTGGATGCTTCGAATGACTTCGCGCTCGTATTCTTGACTGGTTTGAGAGAGTTTCATTTGGCAAATCTTTGCAGATTTCTCGAGCCTAACGAGGTGCTCTTTCAGGCGAAAAGGTTGAGCATGGTACGTACGAATCACCTCGTAAACGCTGTCACCAAAAAGAAAACTGCGATCAAAAACCGAGACTTTTGCTTCATCAATCGGTATGATTTGACCATTCAAGTTAATGATCGTTCCGCGTTGATTGGCGGAAAGTTTAAGATGTGAATTCGGCATGGGAGCCAGTTTACCAGAATATGATTGAAAATACAGAATCACTTTTACCGAAAGGCGACCTTCGAGCCTTTACTTTAGGGATTGAGGACGAGTCACTGAATGAACTCGATCGACTTCTGCATACCCTCGATGTCACGGTCGCGACCCGCGTGTGCGCACCGGTAAGACGAATCACGGCAGGTACTTATTTTGGAACTGGAAAGCTCGAAGAATTGCGCTTGCAGGCCGAGGCAGCTTCCGAACCCATTGATGTTTTCGTACTCGATGTCGAACTGACTCCGAGACAAATGCAAAACATCGAAAAGTCTTTAGGTAAACCCGTGCTCGATCGAGCAGGAGTCATTCTCGAGATTTTTTCGAGGCATGCAAAAACCCGCGAAGCCAAGACCCAGGTCGAGCTCGCAAAGTTGCAATATGTGTTGCCTCGCCTGGCTCATTTGTGGAGTCACTTCGAACGCCAAAGGGGCGGAGGAGTCGGTAACAAGGGGATGGGTGAGAAGCAAATCGAAGTCGATCGCCGTTTGGTAAAACGACGCATTCAGATTTTGCGTGAACGTCTGAAAGAAATTGAAAAAGAGCGAACGGTACAGCGCACCTCCCGAACCGATTTGCTGAAAGTAGCCATTGTGGGCTATACCAATGCAGGAAAATCGACGCTACTGAATGCCCTAACCGAGAGCAAGGTACTTGCAGAAGACAAGTTGTTTGCGACCCTTGATTCTACTGTCCGAGCGCTCAATCCCGATAGTCATCCTCCAGTCGTGGCGATTGATACGGTGGGCTTCATTCAGCGGATTCCTACCGGATTGATTGCTTCTTTTCGTTCGACTCTTGAAGAAATTCAGGAAGCCGATCTGATTGTTCATGTGGTCGACGCATCCTCGAGTCAGGCCAAAGAGCAGTATCAAACCACGTGTGAAGTATTGGCGGAACTCGGTTGCGGTGAAAAAGAAAAAATGGTGGTGCTGAACAAAGTCGATCTGCTTCAGACTCCTGCGCAGATCAATTCTTCAAAATTGATTTATCCGGGAGCAACCCGATTGTCGGCGTTCGATCCTCCTGCGGTGATTCGACTTCGCGATCAGATTCTGAATCATTTTAAGACCAAGATGGAAGTTTGGGAACTGATCATTCCGTATCATGAAGGAAAGCTTCAGGCGCAGATTCAGGAATTCGGATCGATTACCCAAACTCGATATCTCGAAAAAGGTGTCTTTCTGCAGGTTAAGCTCGATTCGGGTATTGCCCGAAAACTCGGAGTGCAACGTTTTGCCACGGGAGTTTTGGATTGATGAAATTTGGGGTCGCTGTATTAATGATTTTAGTCGGTTCGAATGCCTTCGCGGATCGCCATGAATCGTTTCGAACGCCTGTAAAAATGTTGGGCGCCGCTTACACTGTGAAATTATCTCTGAAGCGCGACTTGGTCGAATATGAAGTGCCGGTGTGGATCAAGCCGGATCAGGCCCACAGCACTCTCGATCGCGCGCAATTGAAGGATCTGGGGTGGATCTTCAATAACATGCGTCCGGATGATGTCAGTCTTTCGGGCGAAAGCCTTGATTTCAAGGAATTCAAGGATGCCAAATCCGATTGGGCCTATCCTCCCGAATATCCCAAGACGTGTTGTTACGGTGTTCTTGGAAATGACATCCTCAAACAATTCAGGCTCGAGTTTGATCCTCAACCCCCGGCTCATATCGTCTGGAATCGTCTCATGCATTTCGAAGAGAATTTAACCAGTCGCTTTGTGAATGGATTGAAAACGATTTTTAATTTTCATGAAGAAATCATTCGTTACGACGGAAAGAAAATCAACTTGGCGGATACGCCTTTTGAGCTCGAGCTGGGCAAAGGCGAACTGAAGTTTCTGACTCCCAGGGTGATCGTGCCCAAAACCAAGCTTAAAATCGTAAAGGAACCCATTTTACGTTTACGATTTCTTCCGCCCGATCGTGATCTTCAGATCGAAGGCGTTGCTCCTTCGGTGGCGGTTAAAGCGCGCGACATCGGAATTCGCAAAGGAATGAGAATTACCGATCTGAATTATATCCATTCAAGCTATTACGATCGTTTTGAAGTCGAAAAAATGTTTACCGGCCAGCAGGATGCCCGGATCGAATTTACCCTCGAAATCTCTCCCAGGGATTTCAATAAGGATGGAGTTCGAAAACCCATTATTTATGATTTTGTGAATGAGCGGTTCGAAGAAGAGCATCCTCCCGCAAAACGGTAGTTCATTGAAAGGGTTTTGGTTTTGGATTTAAAACGTTTCAGAGTCGTTCTGGTCGCTCCCAAGATTCCCGAAAATGTGGGTTCAGTTGCTCGGCTGCTTGAAAATTATCGGGTCGGAGAAGCTGCCTTGGTTGCTCCTCGGTGCGAATTTAAAAAAGGCGTAGCCGAGTGGTTGGCAACCGGGCCTTCGATCAAGCGCCTTCATTCGTTACCGGTGCACGCAGATTTGCCGGAAGCCATTCATGATTGCAATTTTGTGGTGGGGTTCACCGCGCGTTCCGGAAGAACTCGGAAAAGTTCGATCAAGCTCGAAGATATTGGAACCAAACTGCAGGGAAAAGTCGCACTCGTATTCGGCCGTGAAGATTTCTGTTTGCTCAAGGAAGAGGTCGATTTTTGCACCCACCTGTGCGCCCTGGATACAAATCCACGTTTTCCGGCTTTAAATCTGAGTCACTCGGTTGCCGTGGTGCTTTCACAATTGTTTGTTCAGGAAAATGAGTCAAGGCGGGGACATTATTCTTTGGCAACGGCGAGCGAACAAGAGCCGCTTTTTTTGCATTTAAGAGAAATGATGGTTTCGATTGGACTGACCAAGTCTGGAAATCCTGAGCGCATGTTAACCCGACTTAAAAAAGTGCTGCAGCGCGCGCAATTGGGTAAATCGGATATTTTGTTACTCCGGGGATTATTTGCCAGTGTGATTTCTGCGCAAAAACGATATAAGTTCAAAAAGAAAGAGGAGTGAATTTATGATGGGAGCAATGTTCGGGGTAATCATGGGACAAGCAATGCCGGGAATGACCTTGTCTTGTCAGATCAATAATTTTTATCAAACGGTTCAGCACGTCAGCCAGATTGAATATCAATATAGCTGTGTGCCGACGCCGCAACAACCGGTCAGTTTTCATGTCGAGTACACTCCTTGTTTTGGAAACTGCGATCTTCAGCCGAACGGTATGGGATTCTATACCAACGGTCCAAGTACGATCGGTTGTCAGCTCACCAGTTATAGCTGCATGGCATACACCCAGTAAGAAGCAGGACCATTCTTTAGGAACCTTATTTGAAAAATATCGCACCCGAATTTAGGCATTTGGCAGTGGCACTCATGACGGTCTTGCTGTTTTTCGTTTTGGTTCGACCGAATTTCTTTCAGATGAACTTGCTTGCGATTCAATCTGCGACGAATTTTCGGGGTTTTGTTAAAGTGATCGAAACAGAACATGCTGGCGAAAATGTATTACCAGAACCGGTACTCGAAGTCGTTGATTTCGTTCGATCGCAGAAGTTAGATCGGTTTTCAGTGTCCGAGGCGCTTAGCAAAAACGCCTGGGTTTTTCAGAACATTACGACACTCTCTTGGCCGAGTCGGTTAGCTCCCGGGGCTACGGCGGTATTTTTCAGTATTACCGAGACGCTTCCATCAAAATGCAGTCTACAAGCCCAGAAAGCGAAGGTGCAGCTTGCTACTTGTCGTTAGCGTGGCCTTTCTTTTTTTAGTGGGCCTTGGGCTTTTGGCCCTGCCGAACCTGAGAGAAAAATCTAATTTCTTTTCGTGGTTGGGATGGGTGATGGCACTCGGGGTATTGATTAATTTCAGTCTTCTACTCTTACTGCAGAAGCTGTCGACATCGCTCGCGATCGGCGCCGTACTGGCGCTTGCAGGCTGGATACGGTTTGGAAGATCGCTCCGCTCGGAGTCGCCGTTTGAGCGCCCTGGCGTTCCGGCTATCCTTTCGTGCATCTATGTCGTGATCTTATTTTACTTCAATGCATTGGGTGAAGGCATTGCTGCGTGGGATCCGCGTTCAGTCTGGTTCTTCCATAGCAAGATGATCTGGCTGAATGGCGGTATTGATTCGGGTGCGGGGTGGAATGATCCGTCGATTCAATGGTCACATGTCGATTATCCCAATCTGATTCCGGCATTGGGAGCGCAAATGGCCTGGGTGATGGGTTATTGGAATGAGTTCATTCCGAAGGGAGGGCTTTTCCTTGCGCTTCTTCCTGCTCTCTTCTTGATTTTCAGTTTCTTTCGTTTTCGTTTTTCTTTCTTATTTCTGTTTCTCTGCGCCTTCTTTTCCTTGAATCCGTATTTGTTGAGCGGTTATATGGACGGACCATTGGCTCTTTATGCCTTGGTGGGGGCACTGCTGCTCGGGCGTTTTGCAGAATCCAAAAAACAGCGAGATGCATACACGGTGGTCAGCCTTTTCGGAATTATGCTGGGTCTGAAAAATGAAGGGGTTCTGCTTGCGCTTTGCCTTCTGGTCTGTTTTCGGATCAGTCATACTTTTTTAAAAAGCTCTGCGTTTAAACGGATTCTGGCGCTATCGCTTTTGCCTGCTCTGATTTGGTTCATGGATAAAAAGTTCTGGTCGATTCACGGAGAGTTATTTGACGGAGATTTGTCAGCACGTTTGCTTGAACGAGCGTTATCGGCAGATGCGTTAGGAATGATCTTCAAATCGATGCTTTTAGGTCCGGCATTGATCGCTATCGGGTTCTTGGTTCTGGCGTTTGCATTAACCCGTATCTTTGCTGTCGAGTTTCCACGTTTTGTTTTGGGGATGGGCTTGGCTTGCTTTCTTTACGAAGCAGGGCTATTCGGGGCTTATCTGGTCACGCCGTACGAATTGAGCTGGCATTTGCAAACCTCGGCCGATCGAATCTCGCTGGTGGGTGAAAGTTTGATTTTTGCCATGTCTTATTTGTTTTTAGAACGAATCGACTCAAGAAAGAGTGTAAATCCGTCGTAGAACTCGTTGTAAGTTTCGCGGGATCCCAGCCCCATGCTTTGGACTTTTCCGGGTTGCTGTACTATCGAATCGATTCCGTTCAGATTGCCTTTGGTCACGGTAAGTGGGTGGGTGTCTGCAGCCAGTTTTACAATCGATGCACCGATGTTAAGCGCAATGACCCCGTCGATCTGATACATGCCGGCTAAGGCTCCCGGAACCAACCAGCCGTCAAAGAGGACGAGCAAGCCGGTTGCGACGGTGGCAGGGACTGCCGGAACTATAGAGCCTGCGACGTAGATCAAATCTGATTCAGTGCTGCGGCCCACCACTTTTCGACCCACCACTTGGTCGCCCAATTGTTTGATGCCGGCTTCGAAAGTTTCAATCCGCATCAAGTTGTGTTTTACGTAGGGCACGCAGCGAGTGCTCTGAAACGTTTGCTCCAGACTGCGATTGAATACTTCTCGAGCATTGACCGTGCAGGTATTGAACACCATCCACTTGCCGGCCGCGCTTTTGAGTAGTTTTAGCTGCTGGGTCGTATCCTCATTGATTTTCAGAAAATCGATCGAAATATAGGTGAGTTGCCCGAACCAACTTTGCTTTTTTACTGCCTTAAACGCTTCGGGTTCCCAGAGGCGTAATTCTTTGGCTTGGACGGAAGTCACTGTGGCAAGAGGGATAAGTAGGGTCAGGGCAAGCAGGATTCGATTCATGATTCAGTCTCCGGGGGTTCAGTGACGGGGAACGAGCCGGAGTTAAACATTAGTTATGTAATAAAACAATGGTCATGAATCTTCGTGTTCACTGAGTCGGTGCTTTTTAGTTCGAGAGCTTAGAAGTGCAGGTCAGCTTTTGGGTTTCGCTCGATTGCAGTTCAGTGATCTGAGTGGTCAATGACCCGACTAACTGGATCGAAGTGGTCATGATCTGGGACGCTGGAATTTGCACGATGAATTGGATATTGGCTTTTCCTGATTGATAAGCGGTCGTAAAGACAGCTTGGTCGGCAGGACTGGTTCCGCGTTTCAGCGCAAGTTTGGTTTGAGTCGCTTCGCTGTCCGGGCTATAGACGAGTGTTCCGCTCTGTGAATCGCTCAGCGAAATGAGAATGCGGTCTTTGAGATTGCTTTCGGGTTGGCAAACGAGATTCTGGGTAGAACCCCAAGAATGTTGAACAGACAAACAGATACCCAAGAATAAACCCAATAAAAAGAAATTCCTCATGTACGCTCTCCTCGTTCAATTGGACTGCAAGTTCAGGCTATTCCTTTTTTAAAGCGTGCGCAATTGCCTTTTCGGCTATCGGAAATTCAAAACCGCTTGCGACCAGTTTTTGCATTACTTTTTGTTTCCGTAGTGAGGTGTCTTCGAGATGTTGAATGCGAGCCAGAGAAAAGGTTTTATTGGCGAGTAAAACTGCGCGCTCGTACTCGGCTTCTTCAGAGAATTCGACTTTCTTAAACTCGTCGGTGAGCCCCTTTTTTTCGAAGATTTGTTCGAGATAAAGGCGCCCTTTGCCTCGTCTCGCGGATTCGCGAGTTAGGATTTCGGCGTAGCGTTCGTGGTCAATGATTTTAAGGCGTTCGCATTTGTCTAGTACCGCATCCAGAGCATCGATCAAAGCACTGTCTGGGTCGATTTTGCCGAGTAAATATCTGCGCAAATTTAAACGCGATGTTTCACGACGCGAGCAGTAAAATTGTGCGAGTTCGAGAAGTTGTTTTTCGTTCTTTACAGGTCTGGGCATGTGCCATGCCTATCATGGGCTGATCGAATTAAAAACCCTTTGCAGTCTAAAACCCATTGGATTGGCTTGTTTTTCGAAGAGAGCGACCGGATTAGCCAGAGAATGTCTGATTTTTGCCAGTACGTAACTAGATTGCGGGTGGTCTTGTGCTGCCCTTGTGCAAAGGAGGTGGGTGATTCTTGAGATTCCCTGACGGGTCGAAGTCGCTTCTTCTTCGCTGATTTCGATAAAAGGAAGGTGCGAAGCGACCTGATGGAGCGGCTTAAATCCGCTGATTTCTTGCAAAGGTTGAGATGAATCGAGTAATTCGATCAGGGCATCAAGTGGCATGCAATCTGTAATTCGAACATCACTTGATTGGATGCGCTCGAGACGCGACAAGTGGGCTAGTGTACCCGCTTTTTTTGCCAGGTCTTCTGCAAGCACTCGCACATAGGTTCCGCTTTCGCAGTCTACTGTCATTGAAAGTTCGTCGGACAAGAGGGTGTAGACTTCGAGGTTATAAATCCTTTTGAGAATGGCTTCTCGTTCGATCGATTCTCCTCGATGGGCCATTTCATAGAGGGGGCGACCCTCTACTTTTTTTGCCGAATGCATGGGCGGAGTCTGCAAATACGGCTTGTTCACAAACTGATCAGCGAATGCCTGCCAGTCGCCAGGGCTCAATTTTGGAACCGGTGCTTCATTTGTTACCGTGCCCGTCAAATCGGCCGAATCGGTTTGAACTCCGAGTTTGACTGTGCTTGAGTATTTTTTTCGGGAATGGAGATAACTGTCGGCCAGCTTTGTAGCTTCGCCACAAAGAATGACCAAAACTCCAGTGGCGAACGGATCGAGTGTTCCACCATGGCCAATCTTAAACCCGCGTTCGGCGTAGCCATTTCGGGTCAGCGCTTTTTTAAGCGCAGCCACGACGTTGCTTGAGGTTAAATCCTTCGGTTTTTGAACGCAGAATGCACCGTCTACGGACTTACGTACGGAGGCTTCTTCAGCCGGCTGCATTTTTCTTTTCTGCTTCTTTTTTTGCCGCTTCTTTTTCGTCAGAAAGTTGCTTCAGGATCTCGTTTACCCGAAGGGTGTTTTCGAGACCCTTGTCTTCGCGAAACAAAAGATCAGGAACAAAACGCAAACCTAAGAGGGTACTGAGGCTACGTCTCAAAAACCCTTTTGCGTTATCTAGTGCTTTTAAGCAGCTTTCAATCACTTCGGGTTCGGCGTGAGTCTGATTCATGGCAAGCACGGAAACAAACACCGTCGCTTGCTTTGCATCACGAGTGAGTTCGACCTGGGTCACTGTCACGAAAGGAACACGAGGATCCTTCAGCTCACGATTGATCAGTACAGAAAGCTCATCTTTCATCATCGAGCGGATACGGTTAATGCGAATTTCGTCCACGGGGGTAATGCTCCTTAAGCCTAAAGTTCCTGGGCTATTTCATCGATCTGGTAGGCTTCTACGACATCGCCGATCTTTACGTCGTTGTAGTTGTCGATACCGAGACCGCACTCATAGCCTTGGGCAACTTCTTTCGCATCGTCTTTGAAGCGTTTGAGCGAGTTCAGTTTGCCATCGAAAACAATACGGTTGTCTCGGAGGAGACGAATGTTTGCGTTTCGAACCAATTTTCCGTCGATGACTGAACATCCGGCCACAGTTCCGGCTTTGGGTACCGAGAACGTCTGGCGGACTTCTGCACGACCGAGGTAAGTCTCGACTTTTTTCTTGTCGAGTAATCCGGTCATGGCCAATTTCACATCATCGAGAAGTTCGTAGATGATGGTGTAACTCTTAATGACGACATGTTCGGATTCAGCAATCTGACGGGCTTTAATTTCAGGTCGGACGTTAAATCCGACAATCAGTGCACCCGAAGCATTCGCCAGCATGACATCGCTTTCGGTGATGCCTCCGGTTCCTGAATGGATGACTTTTACTTTAACTTTGTCTGTAGATTGTTTGATCAGACTGTCGCGAACCGCTTCGGCAGATCCGAATACGTCTGCCTTAAGTACGATCAGAAGTTCTTTCAGATCTCCGACTTTTGCTCTCGCAAAAAGATCTTCGAGTGACGATTTGGAGCTCTTCTGTTTCGCATCGCGATTGGCTTGAATGCGATGGTCGACCAGAGTAGTTGCTGCGCGCTCGTCCTTAACGACGTCGAATTGATCACCTGCATTTGGAATTCCATCCAATCCTAAGACCTCGACGGCCATACCCGGTGACACGTCTTTTACCGCGGCTCCGAGATGATTAGTGAGTGCTTTTGCGCGGCCCCATTGGGTTCCGCTGACGACGATGTCGCCTGATCGAAGGGTTCCGTGTTTAACCAGCATGCTGGCGACAGGTCCGCGGCCTTTTTCGAGACGGGCTTCGAGAACCACGCCGCGTGCAAGGCCTTTTGGATTCGCTTTGTAATCTTGAACTTCAGCAGTCAGCAAGATGCCTTCGAGAAGTTTGTCCAAATTCATTTTCTTCAGGGCTGAAACCGGAATGAACATGGTTTCACCGCCCCAATCCTCGGCGAGGAGATCAAGTTCAGCCAAGGCTTGCTTGATTTTCTCTGGATTGGCACCGGGTTTATCAATTTTATTTACCGCAACGATGATCGGCACGCCGGCTGCTTTTGCATGCGACAGTGCTTCACGGGTTTGTGGCATTACGCCGTCATCGGCAGAAACCACAAGAATGACGATATCGGTAACGTTGGCACCGCGGGCACGCATCATGCTGAATGCTTCGTGGCCCGGAGTATCGATGAAGGTAATCAACTTGCCTTCTTTTTCGATCGTGTAGGCACCAATATGCTGGGTGATTCCGCCGGCCTCTCCGCCTGCAACGTTCGCTTCGCGAATCGCATCGAGGAGAGTGGTCTTACCATGGTCGACGTGACCCATGATCGTAACCACTGGAGGGCGGGGTTTCAAATCTTCTGCTTTTTCATCTTCGATTTGAAGAACGTCGTTCTCTTTAAACGCGATGTTCTTGACTTCGAATTTGAATTCGTTGGCAATCAGGGTGGCAGTGTCGAAATCAAGTGATTGATTCACTGTCGCCATCTGGCCCATCATCATCAATTTCTTGATGACTTCATTTGCTTTGGCTTGCAGCTGTTGTGCAAGTTCGCCGACCGTAATGGTATCACCCATTTCGACAACGCGTTTATGAGCTGCAGCGGTAGTGATATTGGTTTGTCTCAGGTTTTTTCCTACTGGAGCTTTTTTACGCTTCGGAATGAAGATCATTTCTTTTTTTCGGTAATCCGAATATTTGATGTCTTCTGGTTTGATTTCAGTTTCGAACGCTTTTGGACCACGTTTTCTGGCTTCTTCCTCGGCCATTTTGTCGAGGTTTTCTTTATCTACTCGTGCGAACTTAAAGCCTTCGCGATCGGATTTGAAGCCCGGTTTCTTGTCTTTGTCATCCGTGCTGGCAGTCGATGCCGCTGCACCCGGTTTTGGCTTCGGAGCAAGTTTGGGTTGTTCGATGATGCGAAGCAAGCTTCGTTTTCCCATCGAATCCTTCATACTTGAAGTAGTCAGGGTGGTTGTTTCAGTACGGCGAATGATCGACGTGGTTACTTTTCCGCCTTCGGTTTTTACTTCGGTACGAACGGTTTCGACGGTGCCGGGCTCGGCTGCGACCACCGGCTCAACCGGTGCTACGACTGCCACTGGAGCTGCCGGCGTCGGTACTGCGGCCAGAGTTAAAGTAGGTTTATATTCGGGAGCGGCAGGAGGTGCGGCGACCGGAGCAGTCTCAATTGCGGCTGCTTCTTCGACTGGAGCGGCTTCGACTTCAGCGACTGGTGCGGCAGCTGCCTCTGCAGCTTGAATTTCTTGTGCTGCATTTTCGCGAGTTTCTTTTTCGGTCGAAATGGTAGAGGTAACGGTTTGGGTTGCACCATCCGAAAGCACTCGTCGGCGAATCACGGTCGAGCTGCTGGTAGAAGTGGCGGCGGCTGCTGCTGTTGCAGCTGCGGTTGGAGTAGGTTCTGGCGCCGGAACTGCTTTTTTACGAACGGTTTTTGTAGTCTTCGCAGGCGCTTCGGTTTTCTCCGGAGTAGCAGGGGCTGCGACCGCACCGGTGCCTGCGGCTCGTCTGGCGACGACCTTTTTGGCTCCGGTAGGGGTTGATTTTTTAGAGGTTGCGCCGGCCGCAGAACCGCTCATCGATCCGGCTTTCAGCACGGAGCGCGCACGTTCTACATCGGTGTCCGACAACTCGCTCATGTGGTTTTTAACGTTAATTTCGAGAGTCTTTAACGTATCCACCAGCGAGATCGAATCAATGCCGAGCTCTTTGGCGAGCTCGTATACCTTAATGGGTTCACGATCAGTCATTCAGTGAGCTCCTATCCGTTTCAGCGGAAGCTGCTGCTTTAGCCGTGGCGGCTGCAAGCGTATCCGCTGCCTGGGCAGTTTCGGATTGTTGAATCATTTCTTTTAATTTTTGATCTGCGTCTGATTTGACGTTGCTTTCACCACTCATGATGGTGCTTGCGGTTTGAACGCCATGAACGAATGGAGCTCCCTCATCGACCAGGGCTTGTGCTTTTTCTTTCAGTTTCGTTGCGACTTCTTTGTCTTCGAAACCCGGAACCTTCATTAATACTTCGAGTGGAGTGTCTGAAATCTGCTTGATGTTTAAGACACCGACTTGGGCGAGTGAGCGGGCCAGGGTTTCGTTCATGCCTTCGATGTGCACCAGATTGGTGATTGCATCGGTGAGGCGTTTTTGAAGTTTGGTCTTAGAGATGATGTCGAGTTTCCAACCCGTGATCTGGGCCGCGAGACGGACGTTTTGTCCGCGCTTTCCGATTGCGAGTGAAAGTTGGTTGTCATCGACCATGATCTCCATGGCTTTGGTGCGCTCGTCGATACGGATGGACGAGATCTCTGCCGGAGAAAGTGCCGAACGGGCGAAAACCATTGGGTTATCCGACCAAGGGATAATGTCGATCTTCTCGCCTTTGAGCTCGCCGATGACTTGTTGAACGCGAACACCTTTCATGCCGACGCAGGCGCCGACTGGATCGATATCGCGGTCTTTAGAGACGACAGCCATTTTTGCGCGTGAACCCGGCTCACGAGAACATTGTTTGATCTCGATGATGCCGTCGCGGATTTCTGGAACTTCTTGTTCGAAAAGTTTCATCAGGTATTTAGGGCTGGTACGGCTGATGTAGAGTGCTGGCCCCTTGGTGGTCGAAACCACATCGATGAGGATGGCTTGAACGCGGTCGCCTGGTTTGTAGTTTTCGCCAGGGATGATTTCGTTCTTCGGAAGAAGCGCATCGGTTTTACCGAGATCGATCACGAGATTGCCGCGTTCCATACGGCGGGCAATACCAGAAACGATTTCGCCTTTCAGAGGTACGTACTCGTTAAAGATGATGTCGCGTTCTGCATCGCGGACCTTTTGAAAAATGATCTGCTTGGCAGTTTGCGCATCGATGCGGCCAAAGTTCGGAGTTTCGACTTTTACACCGAGCTCGTCGCCGACTTGGGCTTGTGGATCGAGTTCGAGTGCGTCTTGTACTTTGATCTCTTCAGATTCTTCGAGCATGTCGTCGTCGCTATCGACTACTTTTTTGAAGAGGTAGAGATCGACATCGCCAGATTCGTCATTGTAGTGGGCTTCGAGAATCGCGTGCGGGCCGTATTTCTTCTGGGCTGCTGCCAGAATGGCTTGCTCAATGGCACTGACGATGATTTCGCGCTTGATGCCTCGGTCGCGGCCTACTGATTCGATTACTCTGCTGAGTTCACTTAAGTTCATAAATTTTCCCTTTCGTCCTAATCTTCTTCTTTTTCATCCGGAAACCTGACCTGAGGTTCGAGGTTTGCCTTGGAAACGAGATCCAAGGGGATGCGTATTAAATTCTCGGTTGGTGCAGATTCTTTCTTCTTCTGCGGTTTCTTTTTTTGACCGCGCACAAACAACTCGCGCGTTCCGTCTTCCGGCAATGCTCCAAAAAGAATGGCTTCGTTTTCGAAACCGCGAAGCACGCCGTAAAAATTTTTCTGTTTAGGATTCTTGGTGCTGTACTCGCTGGCCTGCGTTTCTTCTGCAGTCAGCGGGCGAAACGTATGGAGGCGGGCGATTTCGCCTGCGAAACGGGTAAAATCTTGTGGTTTTCGAAGTGGGCGATCGACACCCGGTGATGAAACCTCGAGTTCGTAAGGGCCGCTGAAGACTTCGTTGATCTCTTGGCTTAACTCGAGCGGTTGGTCGAGTTCGTGAGTAACCTTGACGCAGTCTTCGATGCCGACGCCACCGTTTTGGCCCGAACCGGTTTGAAGAGCGTCAATAAATACACGGAGTTTCTTTTCGCGATGATTGGTGACTTCGATCGCAACGAGTTCGTAACCGAGAGCGGCGAGCGTGGTTTCGATAAACAACGTCAGGCGCTCAAGCGGCGTGCGAGCCGTGAGACCTGGTTTCGTGTTTAAGTTGTTTGCCGTCTGTTCTTGTTGAATCATTACGAGTTATTATGTTCTATCGGCCAGCACACTTTTGGTGCTCGCAGCTAAAAAAAAAGCGGGTCTTAATTGGCCACACCCCCTGGGTGATTTGCCCTTGAACCCGCGCTTCTTGTTAAAATTAAAGGATCCGTCCTTTTTGATACCTGATTATTAGAATTTTTTCAAGTAGAAAGGGTGAGAAGAGCCTTCGGACCCCATGTAGAATGCGCCAATTTGCCATCGTTCCAGCCTCAATTTGTGATCAAAACTCACGCTTCCTGCGCTATGGATTTTGTTTACTTTAAATAGAATTTGTTTAAAAAGTAGGTAAAATTGTAATTAAATCGATCGGATGGGGTAGTTTTCAATTTTATTTTTTGAAAAAAATACATAAACTAATCACTGGGGGATCTTCATGGGGAATCGTAAAAAATCTAGTTCGGTCAGAATCGTGTATGCGCTCACGATACTGTTTTTGTTGAATCCCAACACTCCTTCCGTCGAGGCCCAGAACAGCGGATTGACCAACGCCTTGGTCGATGTCACGAACACGTTGCCTGCTGCAACTTTTGGACAGTCTCCGGCACTTTTTCAAACCCAAGTAGCCAATGTTAATATGCAGGATGCGCTTCAGAAGTGTGATGGAAACTCTAACGGCAGCGTTGCAAATTATATTTTAAACGCATCCGCTGCATTAGGTGGCGGAGGTGGCGCCACAGGCGGTTCAATCAAGGGTTGCCCGGATTTTTCAAGATCAGTGCCGAACGCCTGTGCTTATAAGTGCTCTACCCCGCCCGTCTCTGATGTGAGTTGTGACGCTTTCACCAAAGTTAAAAAGGGCAAGCCTATTGGAGGAAGTGCTGACGCAAACGGCACTTCGGATGATCAAACAGTTTGGACAGATCATCAGGGATTTAAGGATGCAAGGACCAAAGCTCAAAACTTTAGAGACTATGTAAATGCTCGGGCGTCCTGCGACGACCCAAATCTGATAGCGGCCCAAAAACAACTCGACGCATTTTCTTGTAAGATGAGCGCCCTCCAAAATGGCGTGCAGCAAGCAGGACAGGCGCTACAGGCAGCACTTCAGGCAAACTTGAATGTATTCAATCAACAGGTTCAGTATAAGGGCGAAGTGGATGCTCAGGTTGTGGAATGTGAAAAAATTCTAGGCCCCGATCCGACGCTCGGCCAGGTATCGGGCAATACGAGATTTATCGGATTGCTCGGCCTTCAGGCAAGCATCAAGGATAAGGTTTCTCATTTAAACGATCCGGTTCCGGGCTTAAAAGGTTTAGCCGGTCAAGATCTCGATTTTCAAAGTGCTGCCGATAAGATTGTTGCCGACGGAATTACCAATGACCAAAACTTAGAAGCAAATCGCATGCAGGTAGTGGTTGCCTGTATGGGGGGGCCAGATTCGAGCGGTAGAACTGGCGGAACCAATAATCTAAATATGAAGGGTGGCTATTCACTTCAGTGCTTTAAGCCGATTCCATCTGCTGACGGAAAATCGTACGTATTTGATAGTGCTGGTAATCCGAAATATGCCAAGCAGCCGTGTAATGCCAAAGAGTATATTCAAAGCATGGTCAGTCAGTCGGCGTTCGTTGCGAATGGCGGAAACGTGATTTTCTCTGAGTCGAGAAAAGAACAGGCACAGGCAAATTCGAGTGCAGTCGATTCTTTGATGGCATCTATGTTTGCCGATATGGGTTTAGGTGACGATGTTTCTAAGGATAGTTCGGGTGCGGTAAATGGGCCGAAAATGGCGCCGAAAGCGCTTACTTGGAGCGATATTCAAACCAAATACGCAGCCAACATCAATGCGATTGCTCAAGCCTCGCATGTCGATTTAAACAGTATTTTAAGTTCAGTCGCTGGCCATTGCTTTAGCGATGCCAACAACTGGAAGAATCAGCAAATCAAATCTCCTGGTTCTAAATACAGCATTCAAAAAGCCGTAATTGCTTCGAACCGAAGCCTTCTTGCAGGTGCTTTGAATACCAAGCTCGGTGATCTGAATAATAGTTACAGCGACGTCATGGCCGCTCTCGCCAGTCAACACGTTACACTGAATCGCTTCGATTGTACTAAGGATGATCCTCAGAAAATGACTGCTTGTTACAAGCAAATTGGTCAAAATCTAACGAATTTGCTCGAAGGTAATGGTACCAACACCATTACCAGCATGAATATTACCGGCGGCGCAATGGTGTCTGCTGCGAATCTTCCTTGCCAAGGCATTAACGGTTGTATCACTGCGCTAACAGTTTTTCGAACACGACAACAGAAAACCTCGCAATTTGTTAAAGCAAAAATCACGTCTGATACGAATTCTTCAAATGCTCAGATGCAGGCCCAGCTTCATTCGTTTGCTGGTGGTCTTGCAACCGTTTATTCGGGAATGATTCAGCAATACGATGCGTTGAAGACCCAATTGATGAAGAGTGGGGTTTCTGCGCCCGATCGACCAACGCCACTGAAAGGGGTTCAACTTCAATCGACAGAAGTTGAAGATAAAGGGCCACCTCCGGGCAAATTGACCGGGCCTTATAAAATGCCAGATGATATGACTGCAGTGCTTTCTGCCCAGGTGCCTGGCGGTTTGCCTGATTTTAACGGCTCTGGTCTTAAGGATGTTCGAGACGGAATTGCCAAGAAAATTGAAGACGATAAAAAATCATTTGAGGATTTAGCAAAAACTGCAACTAAGACAGCTGATACTTATTCAGGAAATTGTAAAGCGAAAGACCAGAGTGATAGCGAAGATAGTGATGATAATAAGAAGCCAAAGAAGGATAAAAAAGAGGAAAAGAAGGACAAAGATAGCGTAAATAATGTGTCCTATAATATTGATGACTGCAAAAATTACAGAAAGCAGTGTGAAGAGGATGCTGCGGATCGTGCCACTGGTGGGATTGATGATCAGTTGAGTGCAATCATTCACGCCATGGAAAGCGAGCACTTGGGTGGTAAAAAGTACTCAGAACTTCAGCAGCAGCTTGAAGACGAAAAGAAGTGGTACTCGGCTGATCCAAAAAATGCGGATGATAAGTGCGAAACAATGATTAGAAACTGTGAACAAGGGTTTGAGTCTAAAAAAGTAGATTTGACCTCGGACACAAAAAAGACTCCTGGCGCGGAATGGGCTCAGTAGTCCTTTAACCCTTTTCGTTAAGATGACCTAACTCCTAAACTCTTGACACCCCATTGGCTTCTAGGTAATTCTAAAACCTAGCGCTTATGAGGCGTGGTGTGATTCCACGCTCAAAAGTCATAACCCGGGCAGACTTTTAAAAATGCCCGATAGGAGAACAAAACCAACACAATGGCATTTAAAACCCCAGGTCAAATCATTATTGCGCCAGCAACTGGCAGCAATACAGGCAATACGAGCAATACAAATACTTCTGGTCCAACCGGACCAAAACCCACTTTTCAACCCCGCCCAAGACCGTTCCCGCCCCGCGGCGATCGGAACTTCAATAGAGATGATAAAGATGATGTCCGTCTGAACGAGCGAATTCGCGTTCCGAACGTCCGTCTCATTGACGAAAATGGCGCACAAGTCGGAATCGTTCCGACCCAGCAGGCCCTTCAGATGGCCCGCGAACGCAACCTCGACCTGATGGAAGTCGCTGCAGGTGCAAATCCACCGGTCTGTAAGATCTGCGATTTCGGAAAATTCAAATACGAGAAAAAGAAAAAAGAAGCCCAGGCCCGTAAGAATCAGGTCGTGGTCAAAGTAAAAGAAGTGCAACTCCGCCCGAATACCGAGGAGCACGATCTCGCCTATAAAATCAAGAATTCACAAGAATTCTTAGAAGAAGGCGACAAAGTCAAATTCACCGTTCAGTTCCGTGGCCGCGAAATCGCCCACACCGAGCCTGGTTTTAAGATGTGTCAGCACATCCTAGAAGAACTGAAAGAAATCGCGATCGTCGAACTTGGCCCAAAACTCGAGGGCAAGAAGCTGATGATGATCGTCGGACCGAATCCACAGGCAAAAAAGAAGGCTTAAGACCCCGTTCTTAGACGATTTTTGTCTCTTTTTTTCCTACTCTGTTAAAAGTTGTTTTATCATTTGGGTATGCCCGACGTGACTCCGATTCTGACTCCGGTGTATGAACTTCATTTGCCTAAGGAATGCGAAGCCGCGCTTAAAAAGTCCGAGCTGAAGGATCTCCCTGAAATCTATAAGCAACCCACCACCCAGTTTTCTATTACGCTCGTCCGCGACTCCGAACTGAATGCGGCCTGGAGCGAAATTCGTGTTCAGCCTGTGTCCTTACTTGTGGCCTACGCGGCCCTATGGGTGCTGCTCATTTGGATATTACGCGCCTGGCGCCTGCAAAAGGCACCGACGATGCTGCTTAAGATCTGGGCTCAGGCCTGGATTAGCGTGATTGGTTTGCTGGGGCTGGTCATTCTAGTGCCTGCTTTGGCCTGGGGTGACCCGTACCGGATGCTGCTCAGCCACCTGATCAAAGCGGTATTTCGACATTTTTTGAGTTGATTTTGGGTCGATTTGATTTGCCGTTCAATAAAAGCGCCATTTTATAAATTCATACTTGATCATTTTTAAAAACTTCAGTAAGTTCATTCTCTCTATGAAAATCAAAACGAAAAAAGCAGCAGCAAAACGTTTTAGCTTTTCTGCAACTGGAAAAGTTAAATTTACCCGTGCGGGACGTCGACATCTTCTGAGCAAGAAGTCGAATTCGAAAATGCTAGGTAAACGCTCTGCAGGGTTCATGATGGACGGTGACGCAGGTCACGTACGTCGCTGTTTGCCTTACGGCGAATGAAAATAAGTGTTTAGTTGTCAACCTCTGGTTGACCAGAAATCAGGGCGGTACCTAAAGTGCTGCCAAATCAGGAGTTAGTATGCCTCGCGCAAAACGCGGTTTTAAACGCCGCCGTCGTCATAATAAGATTCGTAACAGAGCAGAAGGAATGGTCCTTGGCTTAGGTAGTCAGATCCGCCGTACGTCAGAGTTTCTCGACCGTGCTGGCGTGTACGCATATCGCGATCGTCGTGTGAAAAAACGCGATTTCCGCGGTCTTTGGATTGCTCGTATGTCAGCTGCTGCTAGCGGCAATGGCATCAGCTACAGCCGTTTCATCAACGCGCTCACTAAAGCCAAAGTAAGCCTGAATCGCAAAATGCTTTCAGAAATCGCGATCCACGATCCAAAAGGTTTCGAAACCATCGTGAATCAAGTTCGCTCACTCGCACCAGCGATCTAAGCAAACATTACAATTTAAGCAAAAGGGATTTTTTAAGGGTTCAGCCCATAAAAAATCCCTTTTTGCATTTCTCTATCGCCATCGCTCCGTCCAAAAGGGCACTTCTTTTTTTGTTGATCAGGCTTAGTCGCATTGTTCAGCTTTGCTTCAGATTCTTGGTTCGGCTTTTTAAGAGTTGTTCCGACTTCTCAGCCCCATGGATGGGGCTAGCTGAGAAGACAGGATGTCTGTAGGAGGATCACCTCTTAAAAATCCGACTGAAGAATCTGAAATCAACGATGCTCATTGTGTTTAATCGGGATGCTCGACAAAGGTTGTGAAATTTATGGTTTTTTTGTAATCTTACTGAAATGAGCGACATTCAAAATCAAATTGCAGCAAATGGTCAGGCAGCCCTCTCGAGCGTTGCGGCCGCTCAGACACTTGCTGATCTCGATCACGTCCGCGTTACCGTTCTCGGAAAAAAAGGCACACTAAGTGAAGCATTAAAATCACTCGGACAAGTTCCTGCAGAAGAGCGCCCGAAATTAGGCGCGCTCGCTAACGAGTGGAAATCAAAAGTCGAATCCGCAATCGACGCACGCAAAGTCGATCTCGAAGCAAAACAAATCGAGCTCGAACTCGTCAAAACCAAGCTCGATGTCACTTTGCCTTCGCGTAAGATTCATCAAGGATCGCTGCATCCGATTACGCAGACCGTACGAAAAGTTTCTCAAGTACTCGGAAGAATTGGGTTTGATGTTGCCGTTGGCCCCGAGATCGAAACCGATTTTCTAAATTTCGAAGCCGTGAATATTCCGAAGGATCATCCTGCGCGAGACATGCAGGATACTTTTTTTATTGGCCCAGGAGTCGTGCTTCGTTCGCAAACGTCACCGGTTCAAATGCGGGCAATGCGCTCGCAAAAGTGGCCGGTTCGTATCTTAAGTCCGGGCGTGGTTTATCGCTGTGATTCGGATGCGACCCATTCACCGATGTTTCATCAGATCGAGGGTCTTTGGGTCGATCAGAAGGTTTCGCTCGCCGATCTCAAAGGTGTGCTCGATTTTTTTGCCAAAGAGTTATTCGGATCTGATACTAAGATTCGTTTGCGACCCAGTTATTTTCCGTTCGTCGAGCCGGGTGCCGAAGTCGACGTCAGCTGCGCGATTTGCGCCGGAAAAAATCCAACTTGTTCGATGTGTAAAGGCACAGGCTGGCTCGAAATTCTAGGAGCCGGCATGGTTCATCCAAGATTATTCGAGCTTGCGGGCTATACTCCGAGCGAAGTCAGTGGATTCGCATTCGGCATGGGTGTCGAGCGAATCGCAATGTTGCTACATGATATTCCAGACCTGCGACTGATGTTTCAGGGTGATCAACGTTTTTTAAAACAATTTTAGGCGGAGCGGATGAAAGTTTCTTATCAATGGTTGAATGAATGGGTCGATCTGAGCGGATTTAATTCTCCGCAGCAGCTTGCCGATCTGTTGACTGCGCGTGGGCTCGAAGTCGAAGACGTTCGCCGTCAGGACCAGGGTTTCGAGAAAGTCATCACCGTACAGATCATCAACAAACAGAAACATCCGGAAGCGGATCGTCTGTCTCTTTGTACTGTGAATCCAGGAAGTGGCGAGTACCTCGAAATCGTCTGTGGCGCCCAGAACATGAAGATCGGCGATATCGTGTGTCTGGCTCAAATTGGTGCGCTTCTGCCGAACGGGCTAAAGATCGAAAAAAGCAAGATCCGTGGAGTCGTCTCGAACGGAATGCTTTGTTCCGAAACCGAATTGGGGCTTAAAAAAGAGTCGGATGGAATTTTGATTCTTCCGGAAAAGACGCCTCTGGGGTGGAAGCTATCTGATGTTTTCGGTCTCGACGATACAGTGCTCGAGATCAAGCTCACCGCCAATCGTGGAGATTGTCTGAGTCATCGTGGGATCGCCCGCGAAGTGGCGGCGGCAATCGGCAAGGAACTAAAGGCGCCGACTGTAAAAGAACTTACATTTGCTAACTCACCGATCAAAGTCGAGCTTCAAGCAGGGGCCGATGCTCCTCAGTTTTACGGCTGTTATATCGACCACATCAAGGTCGGACCATCGCCGAAATGGCTGAAGACCAGGCTCGAGACCATTGGTCAGCGTTCGATCAACAACATTGTCGACGTCAGCAATTTTTTGATGTTTGAGTTCGGTTATCCTGTTCATATTTATGATGCCGACAAAATCGAAGGCGGCGTGATTCGAGTTCGTAAATCAGAGAAGGGCGAAAAACTTCCGCTTCTCGATGGTGGCGAAGTCGAAACCACGGGCGAAGAACTCGTCATTGCCGATGCTAAAAAAGCAATTGGTCTGGCAGGGGTGATGGGCGGCGGAAACAGCGAAGTTTCAGACGCGACTACACGGGTGTTTCTCGAGTGCGCAGAATTTAATCCGACTCTGGTCAGACGTGCAGCATTTCGTACGGGTCGTCGTTCAGAGGCCTCGCTGCGGTTTGAAAAAGGGATCGATCCAACCGGACTTAAGCTTGCGATCGCAAGGCTTGCTGCGCTCGTACTCAAAGTGGCATCGCCTGATCTCGAAGCGAAAGTTATCGGAGCTGCTGAAGCGGTTCAGGCAACAGCTCATCCGAAAAAGACGATTCAAACTTCAGTTGCTACGATCAATCAACAGCTCGGAACGACGCTCTCTACCGAGAAAATTACGACGATTCTTAAGAATCTCGAGTGCGAAATTGAAACCACGGGCGAGTCGTTTAAGATCACACCGCCTTCCTATCGTCTCGATCTGGCGATTTCGCAGGATATCGCCGAAGAAGTGGCGCGCACGATTGGCTATGAGGCGATTCCTTCGACCATTCCGGTACTGACGGGAATGCCTCGTTCTGAAAAGAATGATCCGGTTTTTCATCGTTTAAGCACTATCGATCGGATGAAAGATATCCTGATGGAGCAGGGGCTTTCAGAAATCATTTCCTATGCATTTCATAGCGATCCTTGGCTGCAAAAGTTCGGCATGAAATCGACTGTAAAAGTATTGAATCCGATTTCTGAAGATCAAAGCTGCATGGTTCCTTCGCTTTTGCCCGGAATCATGAAGGCGTATCAAGAGAACGAGCGCCACCATTTCGGGTCAGAGCCTTTGCCGGTTCGCTTGTTCGAACTCCGCCCGGTATTTGATTATCGTGGTACTTCGGCGATTGAAGCCAAAGGTGAGAGTGATACAGGCGTTACCGAACAGTGGCGGGTTTCATTTCTGATCTCGGGCCCTCGTTTTGATCAGGCGCTCAAGGCCGAGCGGGGCGAAGTCGATTTTTTTGATGCGAAAGCGATTGTCGAAACACTTTTCGATACCCTGGCGACTAAAGGGATTCGCATGCGTGCAGCGACCAGTGAGCTCTTGGGTGGGGCAGCGTCTCTCTTTCATTCGGGGCAGTCGATTCAAGTGGCAGCAGGCAAAGAAGGCGTTGGATTTTTTGGTCGCATTCATCCCAAGCTCGAGTCTGAGCTGAAACTCAGAAATCCCGTTTTTTGGGGTGAGTTCAATATCGAGCCTGTCATTGGTTTGACGCCCATGAAAGAACGGTCGTTCTGCGCTTGGTCAACTTTTCCAACGATGGAACGCGACTTCGCACTTTTGGTTTCGGATTCCGTTTCTGCAGATCACCTCATACAATCTGCATTAAAAAATGGGAAGCCGATTGCAAAAGTCGTAAAGATTTTTGATACTTATAAGGGAGCTCATATTCCAGAAGGTAAGGTCAGCATCGGAGTGAGAGTTATTTTCTCTGATGCGGCGAAAAGTCTGGAAGAAAAGCAAATTGATCAATGCTCTGAACTCATTGTTAAAAAATGGCAAGACGAGTTTCAAGCGGTACTTAGGTAAACGGAGGTTTTGTGGCACTTACGAAGGCAGATTTAGTGGATACGATTCATGAAAAGATTGGCTTCTCCAAAAAGGAAGCGGCCGACATGGTCGAGCTGATTTTTGATACAATCAAGTCTGCACTGACAGATGGCGACAAAATCAAGATCTCCGGATTCGGAAATTTTGTAGTTCGCGAAAAGCGCGCCCGTACGGGAAGAAATCCCCAAACCGGACAAGCGATCGAAATTTCGGCTCGCCGCGTACTTACTTTCAAGCCTTCTCAAGTACTTCGTTCGGAAGTAAATGATACGCTTCAAGGAAAACCGATCACTGACGAAATGATCCGTCGCCGCGGTAAAAATGCTGGTGACGATGATGAGGATGAAGAATGAGCCAAGCCCGGGTTTTTATTCCGAACCGCATTTACTTTCGAATTGGTGATGTGGCCGAGATACTCGGTGTTAAGCCTTATGTGATCCGCTTTTGGGAAACAGAGTTTCCGTTTGTTGCCCCTGATAAAGCCCAATCCGGTCAAAGAGTCTATCGACGCAGTCAGATCGAAGGTTTGGTCCTGATCAAACATTTGCTGCATATCGAGCGTTATTCGATCGAGGGTGCGAAGAAGAAGCTCACTGAACTTCGAAAAACCGCAAAACTAAAAGAGTCGATGCTTGGTTTGGTGAGCGGCGAAGAAGAAGCTGCTCCTGCCGAAGTGATTCAAATCGGTTCGGTGGTCGATAAATCGCAAGTGCTGTCATTTCAAGAAAAGATCGAAGATCTGCAAAAACTCATTCGCGATCCACGGGTAAATGGCCAGGTGGTTCCGGGTCTGAGACTGATCAGCAAATAATCAGTGCGGAATATCCAAAAAGAATTTTTGATTATTATTTCCGGAGTTGCAGCTCCATTGCCAGAAGGTGACGCCATCTGCTCCGCTTCCATTCGGAAGGTCGAGACAAAGTGAGCTGCCTACCGAACTGATAGAGGCAAAGGCGCCCGAAATCGTTACGTTCCAGAGTTGATTTGCGTGATAGCCGCTGACGCAATCGTGTTGCTGCAATTTTGCACCATTTGAAGTCGACGCGCCCACGACATCCAGACATTTGCCTGAGCCATTGAGGACGATACGATAAGGAGCGCCGGAGCCAGTGTAAGATTGAAAGCTCCACATTTGATTTGAGGATCCGCCACTCCAGCAAGTGAATTGATTCACTGGAACGTCATTATTGCCTACGCTACCTCCGTCGACATCCAGGCATTTTCCATTGAACGAACGAATTCGTAGATTGCCCGAAAGAGAAGTGGTGGGTTCAATCACGTTAAACTGCTGGTTCACATTGTTAGCTTGGCAAGTGTATTGCTGAAACTGAATGCCATTATCAGCGTGACCGCCGCTCAGGTCTAAACATTTTCCGCTCAGAACCGATTGAAATTTTGAGTATTGGCCTTCGTTTGATAGGTTCCAAAGTTGGTTTCCGGTACCATTGCAATCCCATTCTTGAATGAGTCCGCCGTTGTTGGTGGATGAGCCTGTGACGTCCATGCATTTTCCGGTAGCTTTCGAAACCAATTCATAAGCACCAGTTCCGGGAACAGAAACCACGGCCCAAAGTTGATTGTTCGCCGTTGCTCCCCAACAAGAATATCCCTGAACTTTTGTTCCATTTGCAGCACTTCCGCCATTGAGATCGACGCACATGCCATAGCGATCAATCAATTGATAATAAGCAGTTGGGGCAGCGGTCGGAGCGGGTGTCGGAGTGGCTGGAGTTGGGGTCGGGGTCCAGCCATTATCCAATATGATATTTCCTGCGCCGACAATAATTTGCCCTGTGGTATCGTAAGATCCTGTACTTCCGGTTGCTCCCGTGCCGCCACCGACAGCCGGATGGCTTACTCCCAAAATCAGAGGGCCATAAGACGTTCCAGCACTGTCGGTATACGAAAGGGTTACTGAACCAGGGTAGTTCGAGCTACTGCCGCCAGAGAAATTTACGGTAACAGTGCACGTGGCGCCGCTGACGAGTGTGCCCATGCTTTGGCAACTGCCGCTTGAAGAGGCAACTCCAAAACCACCAGATGGAAAGCTCGGATGAATCTGAACATTCAGGGCAGTGACCGAAGACTCATTGAGGATTGTAAAAATGTATGAACCGGAAGTGCCGGTAAAAATATGATTGCTCGAACTTCCTCCATCCGTCGGACTGAAGCCGAGGGCGAGGTAAGGAGTATCGGCGCCGCCGTTTCCGGTTAAGACTGGTTGCGAGTCAGACGTGATCCGTTGCGCGCCGCAATTTTGAAACAAGGTAAAAACCATAAATGCCGTAACAATACTGAAGATCGCGAGACGCTTCTTCTTTATTTTTACGACCAGTCGCTTCGAAAAATTTAGTTTAAATGGCATAGGACTCCCTATGCATCCTATCGGAGCGCAGGTAGAAAAAATTGAATCAATCTGGATGAAGTGCGGTCAATCCATTGACGAGGTATGTGACTACAGAAATCGGTCTAAATGAGGTGCTTTTACCGGGCATTTGGTTTTCTTACCCACCCAAAGTTCATCGCCGCTTTTTAGGGCCCTGGCTTTAAGGTGGTGCTGGGCCTTATAGCTCGCGAGGTTGCTATTGCAAGCTTTCAGGGCATCTTCTTTCGCTTTCGAAAAATCCCAATCGTCGGTTGCAAGTCCGGTCATTCCACATTCGTTGCTTGCACTCGATACTTCGTGGGTTCGGCGAGTGACCGGTTTTAAAAAACGTCTCGGCCTCAGAGAAATTCCGCACTTCATGACTTCGAAACTGGCGTGGCTGATGCAAAAAGTCTTGCCCGCAAACGTGGATTGAATCGAATCATCTCCGTTCAGTTCGCATTTTCCGATTTGAATGATGTTGGGTTCGGGCGCATCTTGGGCCAGAGAAAATTGCGGTAAAATGCCGATCATTGCAACAAAAAGTGCTTGCACCATATGGGACGTGACTCTAGTTCAGTCCTGAATCTCGCGCAATTGATTAATGCTGAAGTAGAATTTCATGAATCTCGCGTGCAAAGTTTTTGCCGCCGTGAACCTGCTCGAGTTGGGTCAACAGTCCCGGGCTCGTGATGTTGTAGTCCGAGATTTTTCCACCAATAAAGTCGATTGCCGCAAGTGCGGCACCTTGTTTCTTCAATACCGAGCCTACCGCACGGGCAGCGATGGTCTCTTCATCGGTTAAAGTATGTGCGACGACTTTCGATCCCGAATCGATCAGGACGCGAAAGTCGCCTTGCGCCGGAAACTTCTTCAAAGCTGCTATGAATTCTCCGTAAGCGAACCAAATTCGAGTTTCGCCCTGATCAATCATGGGTAGATATTCCTCGACCACCACTGGCGAGGTAAAGCCCTGAGTCTCGGTCTCAAGCAGGGCGATCCACGCTGCATCAGAACTAGGTGTTTTCCATTTTTTAACACCGATGCTTTGGGCTGTGTTCATCGGTTTGGTGACAATGTGATCAAAGTCTTTAAACAAAGTCTGCGTAATCATTACATCTTCTCTATGTAATGCGGGGTGCAGTAGGGGCGCAAAAGCCTTGAGTTCAATCGGTGGAACCTTCTCGCTCTGAGTCTTGATGAGCACCGGTGGATTTAAGATTTGAGCTGGGGTCGCACCGCGTTCGATGATCTGGTCGATTAAGGATATATAATTAAAGTCTACAGGGGGGTCGACCCGATAATGCAGGTGATGGAATTCTGACGGTTCCATTTCTATGGACTTCGTTGAGGTCCGTGGCCACATTTGGACGTTCAGGCGGGTATTGGATTGGGTTTTTAAAATAAGATCCGAAGAAGTCCAATACGTGCGAATTCCCATTTTGTGAGCTTCATCCATGAGGCGCAGGGTGGTATCATTATTATAAGAGAGGGTATCCCAAGGATCGGTTATCCACAAAATTAATGGATTTTTCATCATCGGGTTCAGGGTACGAAAAAATGGGCGATTTGAATACCAATAAATCTTGGCTCCAGTTATTCGGTTTATCACTCGTGGTTGGCTTGGTGATTTCGGTCGGCTGTAGCAGCTCCGTTCCGAAAGATCATTTCAATGACGACGTCGAAAATGATCTCCGTCATCGAAAGCGAGAAGTTTCGAAAGTAGGTCAGGGTGAAGGTATTCACCTCTCCGAAGCGCTTCAAAAAAATCTTAAGACAGACACGCTCAAGGGCGAACGCGCCGAATTGATTCACTTCATTTCGAATTCACTTCAACTCAGCAAAAAGAAGGCCCGTAATCATCAGTTTTTCGGAGAGTGCGAGAAGAAGTTTCATCAGGCCCAAGAGTGCAAATTCCTGATGCCATCCTGGAGTGACACCTGGTTCGACGATGAAGAAGAGGGCGATGATGATGAAGATGTGCAATTGGCAGTTGCACCGCAGACGGTAGTGGCTCCGGTTCAAGCAGTTCACGCATCAAAAAAAAAGCGCACGAAATCGGTTGCTGAACTCGTCAAGCACCTGAAACAAGGAAAAGTCGACGGAATTCCAGGACAATCGGAAGGCGACTACTACCGAGCATTCAAGCGTTTCGATCAGTGGTCACCGGAACTCGAAACTCTGGCCAAAAAACTGAATGATCAGAAGGAATGTGCGATTCCTGAGTTGTATCTCTATCTGGGATTGAAGGCAGAAGAATTTTTTCCGAGTGATAGCTTGCTGAAAAGTGCGACTGCGCTTTATCTGAAGGCAGACGAATGTGCGCAGGCCAATAAAGCCCTGCTTGCCAGCAAGTATGCTCAGAACGCACGGTTTCGTCTGGGACTTCTCTCGATCCTGAGCGGCAACTTCAATCAGGCACAAAATGTTTTCAACCGTCTGGCGAAAATGCCGACGAACGATTACACCACGCGAGCCCTCTATTGGAGCGCGTATTGCGCCCGGAACGACAAGAAGATCGAAGAGTTTTTTACCAATTTTGATGAGCTCTTTAAGACGAATCCATTAGGGTTTCACACGCTCTCGGTTACTCACGGCGACTCTCTCTTGGTTGATAATCTCTCAAAGCCGATTGATCCGATCATCAAAACCCGATCCGAGAACAATTCTCAGTTCAATGTTTGGATTGCAGTGATTGAAGATCTCGATCAGAGCGGTTCTTACGCGGCGATCCGCAAGCTCATGGCGCCGATCCGCAATAACCCTGCTTATCTGACCAAGCTCGATCCGAGTGTTAGTCTGTATCTTTCGACTTTCGCATTTCGATCAAAGGACACCATGTCGCTTTTTCGAGTGCTCGACAGTGTTTTTCGTATTCAAAGCGAGTACGTAGTGGATAGTACCCTTAAACTTTTTTATCCGATGAGGCATTTGGCTGAAATTCAGAGTTTGGTCAAACGAGTTAATCCGTTTCTCATCACGGCGCTGGTCAGGCAAGAAAGTGCATTTCAAGAAGCCGCCCGCTCTAAGGTCGGAGCAGTGGGGCTCATGCAACTCATGCCCCGAACCGCCCGACTGATGGATCACTCGGTGAACAAGAAGAAGCTATTTCAGCCCGAAGTGAATTTGCGTTTGGGCATCCGCTATTTTGAGAACCTGGTCGATCGGTATCAAGGAGACGTCGAGCTGGCACTTGCTGCTTACAATGCAGGGCCGGAGGTCGTCGATCGTTGGGCTAAACGTTATCCGATGAAGAATCGTTTGTTGTTTCTTGATTTGATTCCCTTTTCAGAAACCCGCAATTATGTGACATTAATTGGGCGAAATTATTATTGGTATTCAAAAATCTATGGTGAAGAACTCAAGCCCGCGACCGGCATCGCCCAGGCGACCCAGTTTGAGTCTTTGAAGTGAAAGAAAGACAATGAGAGACAGCTCGACGCTCCTTCATCGCCTTCAGCTTTGGTATCTGGATGATCCTGAAGCGGTGGCTCAGGTTTTCAAACGAACTGAAAAAAATCACGGCGATGAAAATTGGCAGGAAATTACCGTTCGGGCCATGTGGCTTCAGGTGGTTCGCATTGCCAGATACCTCGAAAAAAGCGGCTGCAAAGCAGGTGATCGCATTGCACTTTACGCAATGAATTCTCCAGAAATCGTACAATGGGAACTGGGAATCTGGCTGATGGGGGGCGCTTCGATGGGAATTCATCCGAATGTGGCCGAGCGAGATTTAGAAGTAATTTTGACCGAGAGCCGACCCAAGATGCTACTTCTGCAATCTGAGCTTTTTCGTGAGCGGATCAGTAATGAAGTCCGCGACGGACTTTGGGTGAACACTTTTCTCGAAGCCAGCGAGAGTCTCATCAAGTCGATCCATGAAGACGAAGCCAGTCTGAATCTGATCGCCAAGGATTTGCTCGCGAGAATCAATCCCAGTGCGCCACAGTTGATTGTTTTTACGTCAGGCACCAGCGGCAAGCCCAAAGGGGTGATTCTCGGTCTGAAGCAAATTTCGTTTGTTGCGGATTGCATTAGCAGAGAATGGAATCTGCCCTTTGCCCGGGGTGTGCTATTTTCGTTTTTGCCCTTAAGTCATATTGCCGAAAAAATTCAGGCGATGGCGGTGGCGATCACACAGCGGTATCCTGTGTGGTTCAATTCTCATTACGATCAGTTACTGCTCGAGCTTCGAGAAGTCAGACCGACCATGTTGCTTGCTGTGCCTCGCGTGTGGGAAAAGCTCAAAGAACAGGTCGAAAGCCGAAAGCCAAAGCTCTTAAGGCGAGTGATGGAATTCGAGCGCTTAGGTGCGTTTGTCGAAAAAATATTTTTAAGTCAGGTGAAGGAACATCTCGGATTGGACCGCCTCACCCTTGCGGTTTCTGGAGCCGCGAAATTACCACCCTCGGTGGGGCGATGGTTCGAGGGGCTCGGAATCGAGATTCAAGAAATTTATGGCATGAGCGAGTCGTGCGGTTTGATCAGTATGACCCGTGGCAAGCGCGAAAACTGGTCATCAGTAGGTTATCCACCGCTTGGAGTAGAGATTAAGATTACACCCGAGGGTGAAGTCTGGTTTCGAGGGGATAACGGCTTTTCGGGCTACGACTTGGATCCAGAAGCGACTGAGCAGGTTCGATTGGATGACGGATGGATCAAAACCGGTGATCTTGGCGAATGGGTGAAAAATCCGTCGGGTGAGAACGAATTGAACATCATTGGAAGAAATCGCGAAATTCTCAAGCTTTCGAACGGCCGGATGGTTGCGCCCATTCCCATCGAAAATGCCATCAAAGAGATATCCGAAGTTTCGAACGTCTGTCTGGTGGGTGAAGGCCATTCTCAGGTCCTGGCCCTGATCACGCTTCGAGAAAAAACGCTCATGGAGTACAAATTCGTTCCGGGGGCGATCGAAGGCCTTGCGGTCGAGGATGTGGCACTGAAGAAAATGTTTGCCGAGAAACTTCAGTTGCTCTATCACGAGAAAAAGATCCGCGAACGAGTAAAGTTCGTATTGCTTTCGCGCGATTTTCTAGTCGATCAAAAGGAAGTCACGCAGACCCAGAAATTAAATCGCAATCAGATTCAGAAGAATTTTCGACATTTTATCGACCTAGCGTACGAGATGGATTTCTAGGTCTTCTCGGCAATGATTACAGGTATCATGAAATTTATCGCTCCACTTTGATTTTTGAATGACGAATGTTGCGTGGCATTTCGGGCATTCCGCGCTGCCTCCGTCATTGCGTGCCGCTTCTTTGAGTTTGTCGAGTGCCACCACAAACGAAGCGATCAGGAGCGTGGGAACCAGGATGAAATGCAGCATCGGGATAAAGATCGAGACCACCATTGCCCCGAGAAGGATCAGAAAGATCCTGGCAGCGTTTCGGAGCTTTTCTTGCGCATTCCATTCGAGACGGGTCAATTCGCCAAAGGTCTTGGTCAGGCTTCGGTTGTCTCTCGACTCAATGGTGACTTTGAAGGAAGTGCGTGTTGCCATGATGTCAATTTTATAACGTAAATCAGGGGGTCGTACAAGCATTGTAGATTATCTCTTTCGTCTGGTATCATCTAGTTATGAACTTAGGTCTGGTACTGACCGGCGGTGGAGCGCGTGCTGCATATCAAGTCGGAGTGATTCAAGCGATTTCTGAACTGACTCACGAAAAGAAAAGTCCGTTCAATGTCATTACCGGAGTATCGGCGGGTGCGATCAATGGTGGCTACATCATGTCGCGCGCGGATGATTTCAAAATAGGGGCTCAAGGCCTCTGGGACTTATGGGGAAACCTACACTCCGAAAGAATTTATCGAACGGATACGACCTCGATCGCATCATTGGGTTCGAAGTGGCTCCGCACGGTCGGGATGGGCGGAATCACCGGTGCGAACAAAGCGAATTATCTTCTGAACACAGAACCGCTCAGGCAGCTTTTAACACAGGAGCTTCATCTTGATCGCCTGCAGGAATTTTTCAAACAGGGAATCTTGCGAGGCGTTGCGGTTTCTGCCACCAACTATCTGACCGGAACCGCAATCAGTTTTTATGATGGCGCCGATGGAGATGGTGGGATTGAATCCTGGGTTCGTTCGAACCGGCTAGGGGTAAGAATCCCACTGACCGTCGAACATGTCATGGCCTCGAGCGCGATTCCGGTTTTTTTTCCGCCGGTAAAGTTGGAGGGCGCTCTTTATGGCGATGGCTGCATTCGTCTGACTTCGCCACTTTCACCTGCGATCCATCTGGGTTCTGATCGGATCATTGCCATTGGGATTCGATATTTCCGCAGCCACGAACAAACGATCCAGCTCAATCAGACCCTGAAACGCGAAGATCTGACGATTGCCGAAATCGGCGGTGTGCTTTTGAACGCCGTCTTCTTGGATTCGCTCGAAACTGACATCGAGCGAATGGAGCGTATCAATAGCACGATCTCGATCATGAGCGATGAACAACGGGCTAAAATGCCTTCGATGCTCAAACAGATTCCGGTCATGGCGCTTCGTCCTTCCCAGGATCTCGGGCATCTGGCACGCGGTACGCTGAAAGAGTTTCCAACCTTGATACGCTTCCTTTTAAAAGGAGTCGGCGCCAAAGAAGACAAGGGTTGGGATTTGCTATCTTACCTGGCGTTTGAAAAAGCTTATACCGGCCAGCTGATCGAATTGGGTTATAACGATACGATTCGCAAAAAGGATTCGGTCCTTGAATTTATGTACGGCGATCCATTTCGGGCAAAAACCAATCTCGAAAAAAGTACCGCGCCTAGTGGCTCTTCTTGATCGGAGCGGTCGTCATGAATTCAAGCGTCTTATAGTTGTCTGCAGCCCAACGTAAAGCCCAATCACTCTTGAATAACAACACCGGATTGTCATCGCGGTCGAGCAGGCACCGAGAATCCTCGCGGCGTTCGAAGAAATCGGGATCCAATCCTGGTCCCTGCACCCAGCGCGCGTGAACATAAGGCATTTTTTCGATCTTGGTATCGACTGTGTACTCAGCAGCCAATCGATGTTGCAGAACTTCAAACTGAAGGGCACCTACTGCGCCGAGCACCGGGTCCTTGTCACCCATTCCTCGTTGGCGATAGATCTGTACAACGCCTTCTTCAGAAAGCTGCTCCAGCCCTTTTTGCAGTTGCTTGCGTTTCATCGGATCTTTCAGGATGACGATCGCGAAGTGTTCTGGCGAAAACGAAGGGACTCCCGCGTATTCGAGGCCTTTGATCTGAGAAAGGGTATCGCCGATTCGAAGTGTCGATCCGGTGTCGACCAAGCCGATGACGTCTCCTGGCCAGGCTTCTTCCACCACAACGCGGTCTTGGCCGAAGAAACTGACGGGCATGGCCAGTTTGATGTCTTTCTCGAGGCGAGAATGACGTACCAGCATGTTGCGGGTAAAATGGCCTGAACAAATGCGAATAAAGGCGACCCGATCGCGGTGCGAAGGGTCCATGTTGGCCTGAATCTTAAATACGAAAGATGTAAATTTTGAGTCCGTCGGTGGAATTTCATTTCCTTCGGTCGAAGTGCGCGGGGCAGGGGCAGGTGCGAGTTCGATGAAACGATCGAGAAAGCGCTCGATTCCGAAATTGTTCATTGCGGATCCAAAAAACACCGGTGTGAGTTGTCCTTCGAGGACGCGTTCCCAATCAAACGGATCTCCGGCCATTTCGAGGAGTTCGAGTTCTGTCTTGAATTGTTGATAGAGCTCCTGGGCTTCGTGTTCATCTCCTCGTTCGCCGCCGAGGCTCTTCAGGAATTCAGGATCATCCACTCCGGTCATTTTTTTCGGTTCGAGTTTTTTTCCTTTGGCTACGGTCGAGTCTCTTTGAAAATAAAGCACTTCCTGTGATTGGCGATCGTAAACTCCGCGAAAGCGGTCGCCTGATCCGATCGGCCAGGTCATTGGCGTAGAGCGAATTCCTAAAATGCGTTCGAGTTCATCGAGTAGGTCGAGTGGTTCGCGCGAAGGACGATCCATTTTATTGATAAACGTAAAAATAGGAATGCCTCGCATGCGGCAAACTTCGAATAATTTTCGAGTTTGGGGCTCGACCCCTTTGGCCGCATCGATCAACATCACGGCAGCATCGGCGGCCATAAGCGTTCGGTAAGTGTCTTCCGAGAAGTCTTTGTGGCCGGGAGTATCGAGAAGATTGATAATCGTGCCGTTATATTCGAATTGAAGAACAGAGGTACTGATCGAGATACCCCGTTGCTTCTCGATTTCCATCCAATCCGAGGTGGTATGTCTCTGATTGGCCTTGGCGCGGACAGCCCCTGCCAAGTGAATGGCCCCGCCATAAAGGAGTAATTTCTCCGTCAAGGTCGTCTTTCCGGCGTCCGGATGCGATATGATGGCAAAGGTTCGTCGCCGTTTTACCTGTGATTCCAATAAGCTCGTCATGTTTGACACAGGCCATCCTAGCAAAATTAAGATAAAATAAAAAGGGACTCAATATTTGACCGATTTAGTCCGATAAGTAGAGTATGAAGCAGGCAAATGAACAGCCCACCATTGCTTTGATCGTCGCGAAGAACCAGGGAGAACTGGTACTAGCTGAAACCCTTACGGATTCAGACGAGATTCTCGAGCTTGAGTTGGCCCTAATGAATGAAGATCCGCAGCCCTTAAAACGGGTGCATGAATTTCGGTCTAAAAAGACTTCCGAGGATGAAGAATTTGCGGATTTCGTTGAAGGTCTGCTCTCGCAACCCTTCGTAAAGCCCGAAGTGCAAGAGCACGCGGTTCAATGGTTTAAATCCCGTACCAAGATCGAATCCTTTCAAAAAGCCGAAGATGAGGCTTCAAGGGTAATTGCCCAATACGCTTTCCAAGTTTTTGTAAAAGACGCTACTCGCACCGATTTCTTGCTCGCAGGCCCTAAAGCTAAGGTTAGAATCCGCGTGATTGAAGTCGCTACCATTCATTATCAAAACGCCGCATAAATTATTAAAGAATCTAATGCACCGCTCGTCCTTTAGAATCGATTTGGTTGCTTTCTTTTGATTTTAAAACCTCTCCTGCGTAAGTCTATAAGCACGAAACCTATTCTGGGTGGCGATTGGGGGAGCACGAGTGACTGTACGCAAATCTGTACGACTAGTTCCGAGTTTCTTAGTTCTGTCTGTTCTTTTTTTCCTTAAAACAACATCAGCAAGCGCAATCAACTGTTACGACAATGATAAAGTTTCAGCCCTGGGTGTGATGAATGCCCAAGTGTTGCAATACTTGCACAATACGCAAAATCAATTCACGACGAGAGCGTTGGTTCAGGGAACTGTGGTAGCACGGTTTGCCGATCAAACAGGCCATGCCCACTTTTCGATTGATTTGAATGGTGACGGTAGGGGAGATCTTGAAGTCATTTCTCAAAATGCGTTTGGCGAACCCACTAGCATTTTGCCTGGAATGAGCGTTTCTGCTTGCGGTGATTACATTACCGACAGCTCATCACCTAACGGCGGAATCATTCACTGGGTTCATTGTAACCCAGGTAATCGAGACCAAGGCAAGCATCCGGACGGATGGATGGTCGTAAACGGAAATCTGTACGGATATTCTACTCCTGCTGGCGAGCCGGCCTGTAGTATGCCACAATAATCGGAGACATGCCTTCGAGTTCAGCACTGCCCGGATCATCAGCCTTGATTACTACTCCAGAAGAGATACTGGCGCTCGCTCAAAAATTGGCGTTGGCGAAAGAAATCGCTTTTGATACCGAGTTTATTCGCGAAAGTACTTTCTATCCCAAATTAGAGATTCTTCAAATCGCAACCCGCACTGAAGCGTGGCTGGTAGATGTTCAGGCATTTGCGACCGGCAGATCTGGCAGAATTGATTCTTTTGATACCGATAAATTAAAGCCTTTGATCGATGTGCTTTTGAATCCAGCGATACTAAAAGTGGTTCATGCCGCGCACGGAGATCAGGAATGTCTCTTGTCGGCTTTTGGAATGCTGGCAACCCCGGTTTTTGATACGGCAATCGGCGCTTCACTTTGCGGAATGGGCGATAATATCGGCCTTGGAAATTTGATGAAGTCGGTTCTGGGGGTCGAGCATCCCAAGGGCTATGCTCGGACAAACTGGTCGAAGCGGCCGCTTCCAAAGCCAGTGCTTGAATATGCCTTGCTTGATGTTCAACATTTGATCGAAACGGCTGAAGTATTGTTCGAGCGACTCGATAAAGCAGGACGTCGAACCTGGGCGATGGAGCTTTCATCCAAATTTTGTGATCGAGCTCTTTATGAAGTTCCTCCGGATGAAGTCGCGAGAAGACTTGCTCAATCCGGTAAGTTCAATGTTCGAGATTACGGAGTTTTATTCGAACTCGTCAAATGGCGAGAAGAGCGCGTGCGTGAACTCAATGTTCCAAGGCGTTGGCTTGCGGATGATGGGGTGCTGATCGATTTAGCCAAGATCAAGCCCACGACCAGCGAACAGCTTCATGGTTTCCGAGGACTCTCGAAAGGTGAAGTGAAAGAACCGCATGCCAGCCGGATTCTGAATGCGGTAAAGCGGGGGTCAGCTCCGGGAGTTGAAATTCCAAGTGATCTTAAGCGCCGTGCTGTGCTACAGGCTTCGTCCGAAGAAAGTCGAATCATCGATCTCCTTCGAGTTTGTCTGAGCGTTCTTGCTGACGAATATGAAATCGCAAGTAAGCACATTGTTCCGCCTGCTTCGTTATTGCCACTCGTCCGATTGCGGCCAAAAACGATCGAAGATCTGGTATCCAGTGAATTAGTTTCCTCACAATTGGGTGATGCAGGAATGAAGAAGTTGTTCGATTTTATCACAGGTAAACAAGTTCTTACGATCGATGGTGGCAGAGTTAGGCTCAAGTAAAAAGGTCGGGCCCACCTTTTTGTTTAGCAATGCATCAAAATTTGATACTGTAGCGGCATGTCTAATCAAAAAGTTACCGTCTATGCCATGCAAAATTGCCCTTACTGTGTAAAGGCGAAAGGTCTTCTGACTCAAAGAGGAATTCCTTTCGAGACCATCATGATCGACGATTGGTCTGACGAAGAGTGGAGCAAGTTCGAAAAGAAATCCGGAATGAAAACCCTTCCGCAGATTTTTGTCGGCGAAAAACTCATCGGTGGTTATACCCAGCTCGCCGAAGTAGATGCCAAGGATCAGCTGAAAAGCCTTACGGCATAACAGATCAGCTGTGGAAGTCGGGACTTGATCCTACACCAGGAAAACTGAGCTGCGATTAAATCTGACAAGCTGAAAGAATGGCACCTATTTAATAGAGATCGGCGGGCGATTCTGGGAATTATATCGTGTACCCGATAGTGGGCAATTCACCGTTAAACTATGATCATTTAACTTCAGGATTTCGATTCAAAGGCAAGGAACCTTCTCGGACGTGATCGCACGCGAAATCATTCAATTTAGGCTCGAAAAACATTACCTAAAAATGCAGTTTGAGTTTGGAGTTTCTGTTTGAAGTTTCAGTCCAGTACGGATTTCAGTTTTCAGAAGAACGGCTTAATTTGAATAAAATGGCTCCCAGCTGATCTAAGGTTTGACGCAGAGCTATCTGATCAATTCTCTCCAATTCCAATATGGCTTCGCATTCTCGAAGACTTCCGAGTGCAATTCCATAAAAACGACGTTGTTCGGCGGCTGTTCTTTTTCCAGACCCTTCGGCCAGATTCAAGACTACGCTTGAGCTAGCACCAAGCAATTGATCCTGAAGATATTTTGAAACTTTTAGGTTTTTACATGACCAATGAAACTCTTTTGCAAATTGAAATGCGCGAAAATCTTTAAGCATGCTGTTCTGTTTTGCAAGAAGCACCCCAACTGAAAACAGTACTGGACTGAAACTTCAAACAGAAACTCCAAACTCAAACTGCATTTCTAGCCCTAGATTGTCAGTCAAACCGCATACGACAAACTATACTCAATGTGCCAATCCTACGCCTTTGACTTGCTCAGAAAGACGCTAACATCCTGCGCACTTCCCGAAATAACTCCACCACCTTCGGCGCCGAAGGCCTATTAAAGAATTGCCATTATTTTAGCCTGTCAGATCAAGTTTCAATAACTATTGATGAGCTGAAAATCCTGATCGCATAGAGTATTAATCAAACCTCGTAATGTACTGACATCGTTGACAGAGGCTCTCGTAAAGTTTTCGATTTCGAAAGCCTTCGAGAATTTTCTTGGCTCGGGGGCTATTAATGATTTCAGTGATGGGTTGTTCCTGCACTCGACCGAGTGGAATATTTCCTTCTTTATCGAGGCAGCAAGGCACAACGGTGCCATCTACGAGAATTCCAAAATGAGATGAAAGACCATGGCACGTACCGCGTTCGCCCAAGATCGGCAAATCCGGAGAAGGCCAGATAAACTCTGTATCGAAATGCATATAGAGTCGCCCACCGAGTTTTACGCTTTTGTTTCGGCTGACATCGATCGTGCGGGGTACTTGAACTTTAAAATGCGCTTCAATCTGCTCGAGCATTTCGAGATTTCGTTTCTCGGCCGCCAGATTTTTACTCTCGGGGTTGGATAGATTCCATAAGCGAAAATTCAAATAAAGGTCGGGGCGTTCCTTTAGGGCGCGATCGGTAAATTCAAAAATTCGATTCAGGTATGGCAAAGGGTCTCGTTCAGGAAAGTTATCGAAGAAACTATGAAGCGAAAAATTGATCTGCCGGAAGATGGGGTGCAACAGCAATTCCGATTGGGCTTCTTTTAATAAAGTGCCATTCGATACGAGGTAGATCGGTACCTCATGCCGGGCACAGGTTTGGATCAGTTCCTCGAGCTTGGGATGTACCAGGGGTTCACCCATTAAATGAAATGTAACTTGTTCGGTAAGCGGTGCAACCTGTTCGATGATGCTTTCAAAAAGGGCGACATCCATCATTTTCTTAGAGCGGATGACTTCAGGGCAAAAGGTGCATTGAAGATTGCAGATATTGCTGATTTCAATATTAACCTTATTGAAACGCTTAAAGGCTGTCGAAGGAGTAGAACTCACGTCGACAGCCTAACATAGTACAAGGCACAGCCAAAGTGGCTTTGCCAGATTAAAGAGTTGCGGTGATCACTGCACCAAGAGCGGTGCGATCTAACGCTACGTGATCCGTTGTAAAAATCTGCAGATAAGGATTGATCAGAATCTTAGGAGTGATCATGTAAACCACGCCCGGGCAAAGATCGCTTTGGTAGCCGGTAAAATCGAGTGGTGCATTGCCGTCCATATGGTCGTTTTCCATCTCATACTCGAGGTTGAGCGCAAGCTTTGGCATGAGTTGGTAAGAAACGTAAGGTGCGAGATAGGTTTTGAAGGTCTTAACCGTAGAGATGCCCTTCACTTTTTCTGCGCCCAGGTAGTACTTGGCTTCTGACCAAGCACCTACCGTGAAGCGACTTCCTGGAAGGTCATAACGAACATACGGCGTAGTTTTGAAACCGAATGTTTGGTGAATGAGTCTTGAGTAATCGCTGGTCGGAGCCTGAAGCTTGATGTTGGTATAAACGTGAAGGTTTCGTGATTCCATTTCTGGCTTGTAAAACATATTCACGCCGGCATCACCGAGGGTCATGTCCTGACCTTGGGTGACGGTATAGAAAAACGGAACCGTTGCGCCCACTCCCATCCGAGAAGTGATCAGATAGTCGGCAGTGAGGTCACTGTCGAAATACATTCCTGTTTTTCTTTTCAGATTACCAGTGTTTGTTCCTTCGGCGTTCACCGTGTAAGGCGAATCGACTTGGGTCATGCTTGGGCCGTGGTAGACCGTAAAAAGATTGATATACATCGAATCTATTACCGTACTATGGGTGGCTTCAGATGTTCCACCTGCGGCTTCACTGGCAAAACCTGATGAAGCAGATAAAAAAACGACAGCAGACAATATTACATAAAATGACTTATTAAACACTAGACCCCCCTTTTAAGATCGGTTTAAAAAACTCTCACTAAATCGAGTGATGGATTTGCCACGCCACGTGACGAAACACAATCAATAAAATTTAATGAACCAAAACCTGACAGTCAGTTCATTGCCTGATTGCGAATTTCAGGATGCTGCTTCATGAAATGCACAAGAGCCGCACTGTAGTTTTGAAATGGAGGAATCTTGATCTGTCCTTCATTCAGGATTTTCTGTGTGAAATCAGAAGAGTATTCTGTCGGATGAACAAAGTAATTGAGTGTGGCAGGCGGAATTCGTAGGAATTTCTGCAGTAATTGAATGTGACTCAATGAGAACTGCGCAATTCCGAGCGAAATTGGCAATGATACGATTTTTTTACCCGAAGCCCGACCCAGTTCGTGAATCATGTCGTGCACGGTGAGCGGGTGAGGATCCGACAGATGAAATGTCTTTCCGATGAGTTCGGGGCGCTGGCTAAGATACGCCATCGCGCGGACTACATAATCGCTGGGAACGATGTTGATCGTATGTGCCTTGGGGTTTCCGATCATTGGAATCAGAGCGTACCTGGATTGTCGCAAGAGCCATTGAATAAAATAGTAAGGACCATCAAATTTTGCGGTTGCGCCGGTGGTGCTGTCGCCTACTACCACAGCGGGGCGATAAATGATTCCGGGTAAGCCCTGCTTCATTTCATTTTGCACCAGTTTTTCGGCTTCGAATTTGGTTTGCTCGTAGAAGTTATTGAACTCCTGTTTCAGATCCAGATCTGTTTCGCAAAAGCGTCCCGGATGGCGACCGCTCACATAACAGGTGCTGACGTACTGAAATACACTGAGTTGTTTGCATTTCTTTGCGAATTCGAGAGTGTTTCGAGTTCCGTCCACATTTACTTTGGTTCCGATTTCGAGTGAAACTGCCAGATCATAGACTGCCGCCAAATGAAAAATCTGGTCGATATTTTCTTGAAGTGCATCCAATTCTGAAGTGATTCCGAGATCGGGCAGGGTAATGTCGCCTTCGATCAGTTGAATGCGACCTGCAAGCGTGGGCTTTTCCTGACAAAGCTTCTGAACGGATTGTTGTGCTTGGGGCATGAATTTCTTCTGAACCAGGCAGGCGGCCGTTACGTCCGGCATTGCTGGAAGCAGGGTTCGGATCAGTTCGGTTCCTAAAAAGCCCGGATAGCCGGTAAAGAAAAAGGTTTTCATTGGTTTCACTTGAATTCAATCTTAACCCACAATGGGTTGCGATTAACGCTAAATTTACTTATCATCGGGTTCAATGCAAAAAGGGATACTCCGCACCATCAGTAATATGATTCTTTTGATCGGAGCGGTTTCGCTGGTTCGAAGCACGGTGGGGCAGGGTACGGATTTTTTGGTTTTCTGGAAAGCCGGACGTGGCATGCTTCAAGGTACTCCGGTCTATGATCTGTACTTGGGGGGAATGATTTTCAAGTATCCCCCCTGGATTTCGCCATTCTTTCTGCCGGTTTCGCTATTTTCCTTTGAGACTGCAAAATGGATTTGGGGGCTGGTGGGAGTAGGAAGCTTGGCTCTCGTGATTCGTTGCCTCGATCAGGGGCTTGGAGTTTCTCGCAAGGTTTGGTTTCCTCTGCTTTGCCTTTATTGGGGGCTTTGGTGTATTCATGCGCTCGACGGCCAGATTATTTTGCCGCTCCTCGCCTTAGGAATGTGGGTGATGACGACCAATTCGCGGGCCTGGCCGTTGGCTGCATTGGCCTTTACGGCAAAGATATTCACTGTTTTTCCGTTTGCGCTTCTTGTGCTCAAGTCTCCACATCGCTTCTTTCGGCTTAAATTCATCTTGTCCACGCTGGTGCTCCTTTTTTGTTTTACGGCGCTTCCGTGCTATCTCAGCTATCATGGGGATTGGGCGCTCATGTTCAAAATCTGGCATCAAGCTGCCGTTTCGGGTGCACTTGCGCTTGATCCTGGTTTGACCCGCGGCTCGAAGAACCAAAGTCTGACGAGTTATTTCTGTCGAATATTAGGAATTTCTGCGGCCAATACAGGCGTCGAGATCCTTTTTTCTATTTCATTTTACGTGGCATCGTTGGCGCTCTTGTATCGCAAGCTAAAGCGCCTAAAAGAAGTCGAAGTGTGGATGATCGGTTTGGCGCTGACGGGCGTTTTTCATCCGCTTTCGTGGCATCACCTTCATATCTGGTCGTTTCCGTTGGCAGCGTACGGATTGAATCTCTGGCTTAAGAGTCGTCGACCCATTTCTGGAATGGTTTATTTTTTGGCCTTGTTTTTAATTACGCTCAGCCATGTGCGCGCTTTGGGTTCATTGGGATACTTCATGGAATACAACGTCGGTCGAGCCTGGGGTGCGCTCTTACTGGTGATCTGGTTTGTTCAGGAGATCAACCAGTCGATCGAGCGGGATACCGGAACTCTGGCAAAAATTGGTTAAGGCATTGATGTAATTTCCGCTCGCCTGAATCGCACTGACTTGGGCAGTGAGATCGTTGGTTTCTGAAGTCAGAAGTTGCAGGTAATTGATCGTCTGGATCTTATACTCTCGAAGCGCTTCTTTTAACGATTCCCCGGCAAGTTTTGCGGCCTCTTGTGATCCCTTCAGCACATTCGACAAGGTATCTAGATTTCTTTCAGCTAGAATCTGATTGTTTGAGAGTGTGTCGAGAAGTTTGGTCTGGGTGTACTCGAGCTGTGCGGTTTGCGAGGCCAGTGCATGACGCTCATTTACAGATGCGAGACCGTTAAAAATAGGAACGGTCAAAAACAGGCCAATGGTCCAGCCATTTGCATAATCACTGAAGAGATCGGTTTTGCTGGTTGAAGTTTGGCCATAAGTGCTTTGCAGGCTGAGGTTCGGATAGTACGGGGCCATGGTCAGATCTTTTTTGTCTGCAAATTGGCTGATAGTGGTTTCACCTTGCGAAATTTCCGGAAGCTTTTTTCGCTCTGGCAAGAGCTTGCGCACGAGATCCGCATCGACCGTGTTTACCGAGCCCAACAAGGTCACTTCTGTGGCCTGGTTTTCGTGAAGAAGCGTCGTGAGTTGCGACACGGCAGCCCGCATTTGATTATTTGCCGTCGCCAATTGGGGCTCGAGCAAGGCAATTTGTGATTTGATTTGCAGAACATCCAGTTTTTGGCCACGGCCGATTTTGTAATAACGTTCGGCAGTTGCGAGCGATTCCTTTTGCACTTTCTGATTTTCGAGCAAGGTTTCGTACACGCGTTTGTTCGTAAACACAGAATAGTAAGCCTGAATGACCTGAGTGGTGATATCGCGTTCGAGAATCTCGAGATTGTACCGTCTGATCTCTTTGTCTTTTTTCGCCGCTGATAAACCCGCAAGCAATGCGCCCCCTTGATAGAGGGGTTGGGTAAGTTTTAATTGAGCGACGTATTTGTTGTAAGAGGTGCCGTTAAAAAGCGCGCTTCCGCTATTCACTGGATCTTTTTCGATTACCGCCGATGCGTTGCCCGTAAGTGTAGGAAGAACTTGTGAGAGTGCGAGCCATGAATTGGCGTTGGCTTCTTCGAGCTTTTCGCGACCATTCAATACATCAGGATTTCTTTCTAAAACGGTTTGCACTGCGTCACGCACCGAAAGGGTTAGCTTCTGAGGTCCTTCGACTGGCATCGTCGCGGCAAAGGCAATTGAACTCGAATGCAAAAAACTGAATAAAATAACGCTGGTAGCAATAGTGTTGCTTTTTATTCTCATATTCTTCATCTCTCGAGGACTTGAATACATGCATATCGTTAGCCTTAGCAACTATATTCTGAAGTTATTTCAGGGCATTCGTTGACATCGCAAAATTATGGGGATAAATGATGCAGCCATGAAGAGAGAGAACTTCGTTCGTTTGATGTGGGGAGTAGTGGGGCCGATATTTCTCAGTGCACTGAGTGGAGCTTGTTCTGATAAGACAGTGCAGGATTATCAGAAGCAGTTGGTCGACGAGTGCTTAGGACAACTTCAGCCCATAGCCGGTACTTACCATGGGGTTCTCAATGCGGTTACGGATAGTGCTCCACTCGGGGGCATCGCGATCGAACTCAAGCCTGACGTCGTCTCGAAGCAATCATCAGATGGAGCGGGGGTCGATCAACGGTGCACCACCAAAGTGACCCTGACGTATCAATTACCCGGTAGTAATCCCACTTCTGTCACCTCAGATTTGGGCGCCTACACTCCAAAATCCCGATTTTTTCAAACGAGTTTCGCAGTCTTCGACGAAACCGGCAAATCTCATTCGATCGATCTAAACGGAACCACCGATGGCGTTACGTTTCAGGGATCACTCGAATCGGATGGATTCAGTGACTTTGGCGCAAAATTTAACGTGGGTAAAAATGCGGCGCCCGCTGTCGTCGCGAAGCGCGAATTGAGCAGGCGAGTTACTGAGGTGGTTACCGAAAATCAATTGTATGTGGCGAACTATGTTCCGGACCCTGCAAAACCTACCGAATCTCTTAGAGTCGAAATGACGCTCGAAAGCCCGAGCACCAGTGTGAATCAAACCTTGCTTAATCTTTTGTACCCGAATCATGCGGTCACAGCCCGATTGAACTTTGGTTTGTTCAAGCTTAATTTTTTGAGTAAGGACACCTATCTGAATGACGAGAAAAAAGTTCTGCAAGGAACCACAGTTTCTGGCGCCGATACCGGAACTTTGCTCTGCGCCCGTAAAAATGCCGGATCGAAAATTACTTACACCTGCGATGTATCGAGTTCGTCAGGAGTTTTTCGCCTGAACTTTCTTCCTCTAGGAGTTGTGGCTGAAGAATGAAGCTGTCTAAGAAAAAATCCATCAAAAGTATCATCTGTCTTGGCCTCTTCGCCTTACCCGTCATTGCGAAGAGTGAGCCATCGATCACGCTTCAAAATGAAAAGAGTGCAATCGATGTAGCGCCGCCCTATCGTTCGAAGGAACCCAAAGGCGAATGGCTTGATTTCGGAGTCTCATCCTGGTCGCCTAAAGAGCTTTCGATTCCTACTAGCAATGTGGGCTCGGTTTCATTAAAGGCCACTGGGCTCGATTACTATTTCAATTACACCTATCAATTTTCCGAGAATTCGAAAGAAATCAGCGGTAAGCTCGGTATCAACTGGCGGCAACTCGAGTTCGACTACACCTCCGACACGGGTGGTTTTCCGATCGTGGCAACCCAATCGAGTCAGCTCGTGTCGATTCGGGTCGGTGCCGAGTACGATCCTCTTCATTTTTCTAGCCCTTGGTTCAATCCTTATTTGGGCGTTTCGCTTTTACCATCGTTTATTTTTACCGGTCGGGGCGGTGCTGATCCAGGTTCCACTTATTTTGGGCTTCCGGTGGACGTCAACTTGGGTGTGCGCATGGCTTTGTTTAGCGGATGGTTTTTGGATTTAAGTGCAATTGAAACTCTAGGAAGCATTAATGGTTCGAGTGCGAGCGCGTTCGGACTCAACGGGGGATTGAGGGTGACCTTATGAGAATAGCTGCAATTTTAAGAAGTTTGGCTTTATGGAGTCTCGTAGTGGCGCCCAGCGCTTTTGCTCAAACGCCTACTCCCGCGCCCACGGTTGTTCCTCCTATTTTTACTGGAACCTGTACGGGGACTCCCACTCCAGTTCCTACCGCCACGCCCCCCGAAGGCGCACAGGTTTATCACGTCAATCCCGAATCCCTGCGTATTCAGGTGTTAGAGAAGAATCTGTCGCTTCAAGGTTCTTTCATGCAAGTCGAAGACGCCAAAGACCAGGTCATGTCGAAAGCGCTCAGTCTTTTGCCTTCGATCAGCTTGTCTTTTAAAGGGCCAAGTTTTGTCCTTTCGAATATTCAATCGCTGCTTCCGTTTTTGTTTCCGTCGAACTGGTTTAACTACTTCGAAGAGAAGAATCTCTATCAGGCCGAGCTTTTGTCTTACAAGATTCTCGAGCTGAATACCTATAGTGCGGCGCTGACCGTGTACTATACGATGATTGCCGACGAACAGACTGCTCAGATCTATGCCCAAGAAGCGCAAGATCTTCGCACCATTGCCGAAATTCTGAAATTGCAATCGAAGCTCGGAGTCGGAGTAACGCCAATTGCAGTCGAGCAAGCAGAGGGAGCCGCAAGCAGCGCAGCCGATAATTCAATCAAGGCCGCAGAAACCCTGGTGAATGAAAAAGAAGCACTCAGGCACATGCTATCGCTGACGGACGACAAATACTTACTGCTCGATCGCGTCGGGCTTCCGGCATCCGAATGGGAAGGCAAACCGATCGAAGATGCAATTTCTTTGGCTGTCAGTTCTGCCCCCGAATTGGGTCAGATTCGGTTTATGGAAAAAGCTGCGGTCGACGCAAAATGGAGCAACATGTTTGCATTTCTAGGCTCAGGCGCAATCGGTGCGTCTTCGACCACTGGGGCTGCAGATCTGGGTTCGATTCGTGCTACCGGTACGATGACCCTGGGAGCGGCAATCATTCCGACGATCAGCCTTTCGAATCGAAATATCGCCGAAATTAAGTTACAAGAAACCGAATTGCTTCAAGGCGATCGTCAGATTCTGATGAGTTCGCTGCAGAATGTAGAGCTCGCGAAAGGCCGATCCGTCATGGATGCAGACGGCGAGACCCATCTTAGAAATGCCTATCAGGGAATCGCCTG
>CAIKYX010000095.1 GCA_903831745.1 Oligoflexia bacterium | reverse complement strand
GGACGAACCTGTCGACATCCTCTTGACGGACATCGGAATTATCAAGACGAAACGCTTTAGTGAGTGGCAAACTCACGGTAAAGTCTTAACAAGAACTTAAAATTAGAAAGCGGGCTCGATGCGAGTTTTATTTTTCGGTGATGTATTTGCCAAACCCGGACGTCAGGCAGTCAAGATGGCGATCCTCAAGATGACGGCGGAGTATGCGCCTGACTTCATTGTGGTCAATGGCGAGAATGCAGCTCATGGCAAAGGCATCAATGCCAAATATGCAGAAGAGTTTTTCAATATGGGGGTCGACGTCATCACTACCGGAAACCATGCTTGGGATCAGGCAGACGGTGTCGATTTTTTCAACCAGTGCAAGCGCTTGCTTCGCCCCGCCAATTACGCCGAAACGGATATGAATCTCGTACCCGGCAGTGGTGTGGTCGTGGTCGAATCCAAAAGTCGCCCCAATCTCAAATTAGCCGTACTGCTGCTCATGGGCCGCGTGTTCATGGATCCGCTCGATTGTCCGTTTCATCGAGGGCGTAAAGAAATCCAGAAGCTGAAACAACAAGGTATCAAGAATATTCTCGTCGATTTTCATGGCGAAGCCAGCTCCGAAAAACAGGCGTTCGCTTATTTTGTGGATGGCGAAGTGTCGGCCGTAGTGGGCACCCATTCGCATGTGCAAACAGCGGATGAAAGAATTCTGCCCAATGGAACTGCTGCTATCACGGATGTGGGAATGTGCGGCTGCTTTGATTCGGTCATTGGAGTTAAAAAAGAAATTGCGATTCGCAAGTTTCTAACCAAGATGCCGGCGCGTTTCGAGCCGGCCGAAGGCCCGGGCGGTTATGGTGCGGTCTTGATCGATATCGACGAGCAAACGGGCAAGGCGACAAAAATTACGCGATTCAGGGAAGAAATCGCCAAATGGGGAACAGAGATATGAAATCAGTCCAAGGTGCTTATCTGAAGTTTGTATTGTGGATTCAACTCGACCTGAAAAAAGACCGGGTCATGGTGAATCGAAAAGTGTTCAGTGTGGTGCTTTGGTGTCTTCTTTTGCCTGCGATTCTTTCGATGGTCATTTATGGTCTGAGAAAATATGCCATTGTCGATCAGGTCCGTTACGCGGATGGCATCATCTTTCTTCCGCCGTTCTTTTACGCCCTTTATGCCCTTTGGCCGACGCTTCGTGATCTTCCGCGGGTTTTTCACAAAGGTGGCATTGGCGCCTTACTCGATGAAAGTGCCCGCGAGGTCGAATGGCGCGAAAAAACAGCTCAGCAATTGCAGAGCGATCTTAAGTTTACCGATAAGGAATGGAGTTTGATTTGTTTTCATCTGCAACAGGACATCGAGCGGATGAGAGAGCAGAATAAATACCTCACGGTTCTTACCGGTGTAGTGTTGTTCTTCATGTTTCAGTTTCTCGATTTGGGCGGTAATGCCGATGTCATTCGTGAGGCCGGACCTGCAGGATTGGTCAAGGCTTGGGTCGATCAATTTACCCAATGGGGTGTGCAGCTGTTGTCGCTGTTTTTGTTTTCATCTTTGTTCTATTTGTCCGGATTGCAGTTTCAGAGATACTTGATGCGCTATTGGGTGTGCCTGAAGCGGATGACCTTCAAGGACGACGAATCGGCTTAAGCCGAGGGCTCGGTGCAAGGAGTGCAGGCTTCGTCGCTTTTTTCGTTCTTCTCAAAACGAGAACAGCCGCCCCCGCCTTTTCGACAATTTCCATTGGCACAGTTTCCGCCACATTTTGAAACGGCTTCGTAGGTCCACTCGCGTGGAATATCGTTCAGGGTGCGAATGGCTTCAAAAACGTTGGTGAACTCCTGCGCGCCCAAGGTCTCGCCGGTGGTGTGACGAACCACGAACGCGGTAAAGGTGCCCGGATGTTCCTTGAACTCGGAGATTCCTGCCATCAGTTCTTCATCTACCAAAAAACCGTTTTTATAATTGTCAGCGGTGAATTTGGTCATAAGATAGACTTTAGGATAGCTCATGAAAAAAGTCAAAAAAGGCAGGGTTACACTCATTCGGGCATTATCAAAGCTCGGAATCGCATCTCGGGTCGAGGCAGAAGCGCTTGTCCTTTCGGGACAAGTAAAAGTGCATGGAACCATCGAGAAGAATCCGAATCGGAGTGTGAATCCTGATTCAGCTCACATCGAAGTTCTTGGAAAAAAAGCAAAAAAGGGCGAAACGATCGTCGTTTTATTTCATAAACCCAATTCCTGTTTGACGACCAAGCGCGATCCTGAGGGGCGAAAAACCATCTATGATTTTCTGCCCAAAGAATTTCATTCGCTTCACCCGGTAGGTCGGCTCGATATGCACACCACGGGGCTTTTGCTTCTCACGAATGACACCCGTTTTTCGTCTTACATGACCGACCCGGTGAACGAAATTCCACGGACCTATGTGGTAACTGTCAGGGGCGAAGTCTTAGACGAGGGGATCAAAAAAATGACCGCGGGCTTGCGAGTCGACGGTGACGAATTACGCGCAAAAGATGCGAAAATACTGAAGGCGAGCGGCAAGGAAAGCAGGCTCGAGATCACGCTCCTCGAAGGAAAGAATCGCGAAATCCGCAGGCTCTGCCTGGCCATCGGAAACGAAGTCATAGCGCTGAAGCGCATCTCCTTCGGTGAGTACGATTTAGGAGCCCTGAAGGCAGGAGAATACAACGAAGTTCATTTAAAAAATAACGTTGCCGATCGGACTCAAGGCGGGTAAAATTTACATTAGGGGAATCGCTATGAAAAGTCTGAAAATCCTGAAGTCTAATGAAGGTTTTACCATGGTCGAGATGATGGTGGTCGGTGCCATTCTTGCGGTGATGGTCCTCAGCTTTACAGCCTATATGTATAACGTTTCGAAACAAACGAGCCAGGCTAAGGTTCGATCAGATTACAATGCACTCAAGGCCAGTGTGACCACGGTTACGGCTAACGTCGATACGCTCAATCAATCTCAGTACCTGACCACTTCTTCGCCGGGAATCTGAAGCTAAACTGCTTTCGCCTGGATAAAAATCAAATCACGTTCCTTTTGTAATACCGGATAGCTCGAGTGATGAGTGCGGTCCCGCGCGTTCTTCAGGGATAGAATCTCGTGACGCCAGAACCTTCGGATGGCTCGAAGCAGATCCTGGGTGTCCTTCGCGTTCTTGGTCGCACTCGCGTTTTCGAGTAAAAGCAACGACAGTGCCTCGATGGCTTCAAAACTATCACCCTTCAAGAATGCTTCGAGTTTCAGCTTCCATTCTTTCGGAATTTGCCTGAAGCCATAGACGTATTGATGTTTCATCAGAGCAGGAAGGAGGCCCTTCTTCTGCAGGTGGTTTCTCGGAATGGAGTGCCCGATCAGTCGAACGAGTTCGATCAGCGAGAAAAATCCTTCGCGAGTGCGGTACCGCGATCGAAAGGCACCATGAAATTGAAATGCAGGAAACAGCTCGGGTTGAGTCGTGTAACAGAAGTACACATCATCGGCTTCAAACCGGATGCCGATCAGCGGATAGAGAAAGAAAAATGCGCCGGCAACATTCCATTTTGGGCGATGCTGCTGAATCAGCTGAGTTTCGAGGGTCAACGCCTGTGTCTCGGATGCACAAATTTCAAATTCAAAGTGGGTGGCTTCCGAAACAATCTTGCGCATCTTGTGATGGGCTTTGCAGCGTTTTGCATTTCGATATTGAGAAATCCGGCGTCTCAGGTTTTTTGCTTTACCAATATAAATCATTGATCCTGATTCGTTAAAGAACCGGTAAACGCCTGGCTCTGTAGGTAATTCTAAATGCATTTGCTTTCCAAAGCGGCGATCGAATTTTTTCACCTGCTCTTAGTGTATACGAGAATGATTAAAGTCATGAAAAAAAGAGTGGGTAGCGATACATAATGATTGAGTAATAAGCTTGATGTCTGACATAATCGCACGCGAATGAAGTTAAGCAAAACTGTCCGGTTCTTTGCATGCGTCGCCACTGTTTTTGTTCTTTCAGCAAACGCCTTTGCGGCAAAAACCAAGATTGTGATTGTTTCAGCAACCTACGGAGCCGGACATAACTCTGCTGCCGAGTCGATCAAGAACTCGGTACTTCAGGCGAAACCCGAAACCGAAATTACGATTTTGAAATTAGAAAATTACGTGAGAGGCGGTTTCGGTCAACTCACCTCGAGAGCGTTCGATTGGATTTATCAGAGTGCACCCGGTGCCTACGAGCCCATTTGGCAGGCAACGGTAGCCACAGCAGACAATAAGACCAGTGCTGGTGATATTCCTCAGCCGATTTTCAACAAAGAACAGTTCTATCAGGAGTTAGTGGCGGAAAACCCGGATATCATCGTCACCACCCATCATATCAGCGCCCACCTTTTGATCAATCTTCGAGAGAGCGGAAAAATCAGCTGGAAGATTCCACTCGCGTGGCTCGATACCGATTGGGTTACAGGCGAGAATTTTTTCGATTTGATTTCGAAAGGGGTCGACATGACCTTCATTGCTCATCCCGAACTTTATAGCGAGCGGATGCGCCTGGGAATTCCACCGGAAAAAATGTTGGTTACCGGCCCTCCGCTCAATGCAGCAGTTTTCAACTCTTTTTCCGAGGATGATCGCACTGACTTTCTTCTTAAATTTTTACAGACAGTGGATGACCCGAGGTATCCGAAGCAAACCACTTTCGTGAACGGAATCACCCGTCCTCAAGGAACCCACGATATCAGGCTCGATCCGAACACCCTGACTCTGACCATTACTTCCGGGCGAGCTGGAATCGGAAATTATTCAAAGATCTTTGAAGGCTTGGTTCAAGAGGCCCACGAGCGGGGTATCAAAATTCAAGTCATTGCTGTATGTGCTGCGAACGAAAAGAACTATAAGGATCTGACTGCTTATTATAATGCCGAGAATGCCAAAGGCAATATGAAGGGCGTCACTCTCGTGGTCACGCAATTGATGGAACATAGTAAGATGGTCAAGACCGTGCATTCGTCGGTGGCATCGATCGGTAAATCAGGGGTTCAGACTCCGTTTGAAGCCATCATGATGGGTGTTGTCAGTGTTTCCGGAAAGTATATCGGCGGACAAGAGCGAGTTGCTGCTGAGGCATACGAAAGATTAAAGTTAGCGCTGACGTTCGAAAAGAGCGAAGAGAAACTCGTGGGCAAAAAACTTTTCGCACTTTTAAATGACCCAGTCCGAATGGCAGAGATGCGCCAGGCCCATGAGGTGGCGAAGGCAAGTTACCGCATGGATATTTTGCAAAAGTACTTCAAAGATCAAATCGAACGCATCACGAGCCAGGGACGAGTGCCTCTCGTGCCTGTGACGATTGAAACTCCGGCCGAAAGCTTTCTTCAATTGATTTATAGAAAGTGCAATATCCTTTCCAGAAAACGGAGATCCTGATGTTTTGGCAAATTTTAGTCCTTCTCGCCATTCTGGCTTCTACCTCGTTTGCAGCCCCCACGAAAAAAGTGTTGGTCATCCTCTCGGGAGAACACACGCTTAAACTCAAAGACGCCAAGACGTTCGAAACCGGTTTTTATCTGAATGAATTCGCGGTGCCCGCTCAGGCATTAATGGATGCTGGTTACACCCTGACTGTGGCCACTCCAAATGGCTCTGCTCCGAGTCTTGATGCGGGCTCTGATTCGCCTAAATACTTTCATGGAGACCAGAGTGCATATCAAAAAGCGAAAGCGCTGGTCGGCACTTTCAATGCGCGTTCGCTGGTTTCCATTTCTGATTCAGAGCTCGGCGACTATGCAGCGGTATTTTTTCCTGGTGGTCATGCTCCGATGATCGATCTCTATCGGTCCAAAGAGGTTGCAAGGGTGCTTGCTTTTTTTCATCAACATTCGCGAACCACGGCATTGATCTGTCATGGTCCGGTCAGTCTGCTCTCGGTGGGCAAACCCTTTCTCTACCAGGGATATCGCCTTACGGTATTCAGTAATGAAGAAGAGAAAGTCGCTGAAGCAAAAAAGCTCGGTGGTGAAATGGTGTTTCATCCCGAAACGGCGCTCAAAGAGGCCGGAGCGAAGCTAGAAGTCGGAGTTCCCGGAAGTTCTCACGTCGTGGTAGATCGCGAACTGATTACCGGCCAGAATCCTGCGTCCGATGAGGAGTTTTCAAACGCTCTCCTCGGCAAACTCAAATAATTTCGCGATATCCGCGGTAAAATACAGAAGCTTTACCGATAATTTCTATGCTCTTTCCATTGACGATGATGCCGCCCCCGTCTGCAACGGCATAAATCGGGTTTTTGGTTTTTTTTGAATACGCGAGGTGAGCCTGAATGCTTTTCGCACTTCTGGTAAAATGTGGCGAGAATTCGAACGGCACCAGTCCCATGGCTTTGAAGTTACGAAGTCCTACTTCGTTCTCATCTGGCTCAAGATCTGGGTCAGCGGCCATTTTGGTGGTGGGGGTCATCAAGAGCCCGCCCGCGCTCAAACCTGCCAGTACACCACCTCGTTTTGCAAACGAGGCCAATCGCTCGAGCATGCCCGTTTTCCGTAAATATTTTTGAAAGTAGAAGGTATTACCGCCGGCGAGATAGATGATGTCACTCTGAAGTGCAATTTTGATTTCATCCGCAGTAGGCGAGTCGTCTACCGACAAACAGAAAAATCTTTCCACTCCGTGTCCTCGAAACCGGCGCCTGATGCGATGAAAATAGAGTGATGCTTGATCAGAGCAGAACGGAAAATAGGTCAGCTGCAAGGTTCGATTGCGGTTTCTTCCGGTGATCGAACGGGCCAATTTGACCACTTCCTTGTGCAATTCATGGTTGCTTCGGGACTGTCCTCCCGAGTAAAAGACGAGCTTCATCCTATTATTATTGGCACAATTGCTCATTTTTCTAAACTTTTTATGACAACAGACCGACGTTCTATACGTGACAGTCCGACAAAGAACGCAACGCACGTTCCAGCATGACGAAGTCGTCAAAGGTTCGACAGAGGAATCGTATTCCTGCTTTGACCGTATTGACGGCAATCATTCCTTCAAGGATGCCGTTCCAAATGGCTATATCGACTACCCGGTACGGACCCGTCATGGTGGTAGCGTATTCTTTTTCAATTTCGAACTCGCCAAAGAGATGGGATTGATTCACCGGAATCATCCGAACGAAATGAATTCCAAGCTCGCTGAAAAAATTCTTCATACCTTCTCGCTTGTCATCATCAATGAATACGATGTGATGAAACAAATTGAGTATCCGAAAGAAGAGATTCGAGCCAACAAGTACATGGCGACTCGCTATCTTCAGCTTCAGCATCCGGATAAGCGCGGAACCACTTCCGGTGATGGACGCGGAATCTGGAACGGTGAAATCCGGCACCGAGGAACTACCTGGGATATTTCGAGTTCCGGAACGGGGGCAACAAGACTGAGTCCGGCACATGCTCAGACCAAACAGTTTTTTAAAACCGGTGACCGAGTGGTGGGGTACGGAAATGGATACAATTTTTTGTATGACGGCCTGAGTGCTGCGCTGATGAGCGATATTTTTCATAAGAATGGAATCGAGACGGAACAGACATTGGCGATCATTTCGTTTGAAGGGGGATCCTCCATCAATATCCGCGCTTCGAAAAACCTTTTCAGGCCTGCACATTTCTTCCATCATCTCAAGCAAGCGAATCTCGACGGTTTAAAATCCGCAATCGATTATTTCATCAACCGACAGGTCGAAAACGGTGATTGGTCCAATACCGGTCGATCCACTCATAAAGCAGTAAAATATCAATACATGGCGGAGCAAATGGCGCTGACGTTTTCACGTATTGCTGCGCAATTCGAAGCCGAATATGTGTTTTGCTGGCTCGACTGGGATGGCGACAACATTCTTGCAAACGGGGGCATTATTGATTACGGATCGATCCGTCAATTTGGCCTCTATCATCGTGAGTACCGCTATGACGATGTCGACCGAATGTCGACCAATGTTCCCGAGCAGCGCTTGAAAGCCCGACATATCGTGCAAAATTTTGCACAGATTCGCGACTTCCTGGTGACTGGTCGTAAGAAAAACCTTCGACGGTTCAAAAAAGATCCCATCCTGAAAATTTTTGACCAAAACTTCGAGAAGGTCCTGCATCAGTATCTTCTGAAAAAAATCGGTATGAGTGATGTCCAAACAGACTATTTGATGAATGAGGCGCCCGAGTTGGTGACTCAGCTCAAGAAACACCATTCTTACTTCGAGAAGACCATGTCCTTCAAAGGTATTTATAAAACCAATGATGGCATCACGGCGGACGCAGTGTTCAGTATGCGCGATCTACATCAGGAATTGCCAAAGCGGTTGCTTGAATCGGCGGACGAGAATCAGTTACCCGAGCCCGTCAGCGCCGAAACTTTTCTCTCAATCATGAAATCGAGTTATGCGAAACCAAAGGATTTGCATTTGGGTGCTTATCGTCGAGATGTGGTTTCCGGTTTTCAACAGTCTTATTTGCTGATGTTAAAAAAGATTTCAGCCCGGTTTCATCGGGGCGATATTAAAAAAGCGCTTCGAGAAGTCATCATGAGATCCTCGTATTCGAATCAAACAGATCGGATTACCGGTGACGGAATCCTGCATGTCACTGCCAGTCTGATTCGAAATCAGAAGAAACTTTCATTTGAACAAAAATTAAAAATTATAGAATGTCTGGTCAAACACCAGGTCGAGCGAATCGAGCCCCGGGTAAAACCCAAGAGCAAGACGGGTAAGATTGTGCTTAGAAATCTAAAAGCGATTCAAAATCACCGAGACGGAACCTGATTTGATTTTTTCTGATTCAACGAATTCCACTGAATAAAAAAGCAAAAGCATTGGGCGTCTTTGAATGTCCGGAGTCAGTCTGACGTGATACTCTCCGGCTCGAAATGAATTGGAATTTTTTCCTGTTGTTGGTTTCGTTTTTGGTCGTCACTCCGTTAAGCGGAGCCTCTGCCCACCTCTGCAATGGTTATTCAAAGAAGGCCGGGCAAGTGCAGGTTCCGCCTCGTCCCAAAATCGTCATCCTTTCGGGCACGGATCGAGCCGGTTCGAACACCCTGAAGGTTGCAAAAATCGCACAAAATGAGCTCGAGGCCCTGGGCGGTGACGTAACCGTAATTGATCTCAGTCAATTGCCTAAAAATACATTTACTGGAGGCTACGGAAATCCTCCTCCAGGCTTTTCACGGTTTCAAGCGCCTATCTCTGCTGCTCAAGCTTTGGTCGTGCTCACTCCCGAGTACAATGGGTCGTTACCGGGTGCGCTCAAATATTTTATCGATCTGCTGAATCCAAAATCTTTTTCTGAAAAGCCAGTGACGGTGATCGGTCTTGCGGACGGTTGGCAAGGCGCTACCCGTGCAACGGATGAACTGAGGCTCGTCCTTCAGCATTTACATGCGAATGTTTATGGTTACACTACAAACCTTCCTCAAATCGGCAAGATGCTCGAGTCGGGAAACGGTTTCGGACGAATGTTCAGCCAGCTCGCCGGATTCAAGACCGGGGTGGATCAATCTTTTACGACCTCGCTTCAGCCCACTGTTCTTTCTACTCAAAAAGCGCTCGAAGTTGCCAAGCGTTCGCAGAAGCTTTACACAATCGAATACAACTCTGGATTACATGTTTCGGGTTTGCTGACGACTTTTACGGCAAATGATTCGAAATCTTCCGTCGATTATCTGCGGTTTACCGGTCCCACGCAGCTTGCGGTAAACGGAGTAGAGCTTTCGGGGCAGGGCGTAGCTCAGCATTCTCAGGGCTTCGGTGCACCTGTGGGTGAACTTCAGTCGATCGGAAATCAAACGCCAAGCAAGTCGTTAGATGATTTTTCGGATGAGGAACTTGGGCGTTTTGGCATTCGCATCAATGAGGCGGTTCCAATTCAATTTAAATCTGGAGTTAAGGTAAGCGGAAAAGTGATTTCAGTTACTCGGAGTGCCCAAAATAAGGTAGTCCTCGTCAGTTTTGCAGATTGTACGGTTACCAATGGCAGTGGCACTGTTTTGTTCGACCCGAATTGGGGTACTTACGACATGGCAGTGGGAACGACTATTATTAATGTACAGCCGGGTGCCGCTCACGCAAAGTTGTATTTGGGATTGTGATTTTACGTTTTGGGGAATTCTACCATTTGTAAGAAATGGTGGAGGTGAACGGATTCGAACCGATGACCCCCTGCTTGCAAAGCAGGTGCTCTACCAACTGAGCTACACCCCCGAATTTAAAATCAAATTAAAAACGTTAGTCATGTATAGCCAAACTTTAACTCAAAGGCAAGTTTGATTTTCAATCACGACAATTCTTGCTTTTTCGCCTGATGAATCCCATAGGATTTCAACTTTCCATGCAGG
>CAIKYX010000094.1 GCA_903831745.1 Oligoflexia bacterium | reverse complement strand
GAATCCTCCTCCCGGCTCCGAGCTTGGAGATATGGAGAAGGCCGTCGATGCCGGGTTCCAGGGTGACAAAGGCGCCAAAATCTGCCAGCCGGGACACTCTGCCCTGATGGACGGAGCCCACCGGGTACTTGGTCAAAACCTGATCCCATGGGTTTTCGGTGGTTTCCCGCAGACTCAATGAGATTCGGTCTTTCTCCCAATCCAGCCGTTTAATGATGACCTGCACCTGCTGGCCGCGGCTGAGTATATCCTCAACTCGGTCGGTCTGGCCCCAAGCGAGTTCCGAGATGGGGATGAGCCCGTCGACGCCACCGATATCAACGAAGGCGCCAAAGTCCCGCAGAGAGGTGACCGTGCCGCTGATCTGCATCCCTTCGGTGAGAGTCTCCTTAAGTTGCTCGCGTTCCTGCGCCCGCTGGTCTTCCTGAGCGGCTCGTGCCGAGAGGATGATGTTTTTCCCTTGGCTGCCGAATTCGATGATTTTAAAGGCGAAGAAGTGCGCTTGTCTGCGCCGATCGATTCGATCATCAGAAAAGAACCAGAGTTTCCGCTAGCCAAACGTCTGCTCGCCGAAAAACAAGTTCTCGGGTTTTTTATCTCGGGCCATCCAATGCAAAATTGGCAACCGATCTGTAACGATTGGTTGGGCGCTAATTCTGATTTGCTAAAAGAGATGGCTGCTAAGGCGCCAGCAACGCCCGAAAAGCAAGCGTGGGGCGGACCGAATGGCGGAAGACCTAAACGCAAGGAAGTTAAATTTGCCGGCATTGTCAGTGAGTTTAAAGAAATTACGACCAAAAAAGGTTCGCGAATGGCGTTTTTTCAGCTCGAAGACCTGATGGGCCGGGTAGAGGTCATCGCTTTTCCGGAGTTTTATGCAAATAACCAAGAGGCTCTTCAGCATGCCAAAGAGTCTCCTGATCCGATTCTGATTACCGGCGATTTCGACGTCAAGGAAGGCGAACCCAAAGTCCTGGCCAACGCAATTCAAAAGCTTGAAGATGCGCACTCGGGACGCGAGGTGAGTGTTGTGGTCGAGATCGATCCGAATAAAGTGGCAGTCGAGCAGATGCGTGAGTTCAAACAGTTCATTCTTCAGAACCGCGGCAAGTCTTCACTTCGGGTTCATTTCGTTGGCGTAAACTGGCGCGGTAAAATGGATATGCCATCACAATTGAAGGTTACGGGCACGCCGCAATTTGCTGCTGGTGTGAATCGAATTTTTGGCCAAGTCGTAGCCAAGCTCTCTTAGGTGGCTAAGGTGTCGGACACTTATTTAATAAATAAGTTGTCGGACACCGGAGCTCTACGGAGTCTCGGCGCTGAGCTGTTCAACCGCGCCTTGTTTGATTTTCTTGCGATAAGAGTAACCGATTCGCGCAAAGAGGCTGATGTTCTGGTTGTTGAATACTTTGTCGGCAGACATTAAGTCCAGCTGACGGTCAATTGCCGCTTGTGGATCTTGCTTTTCTGCAGGAGCCGCATCTGGGTTCAATTTCTTCATCATGTCGGCCATCATCTTGCTGAAATCCATATCGCCGGCACTTGCGTTTGCAGGGCCACGGCCTGATGAAGTGTAAGCGAGACCGGTAGGACCTGGATCTTTGTTCGCTTTATCCATGAGCTTGGCGAGCGCTGAGCCAGCAGCACTGCTTAATCCTAAGCCTTGAGCAGCGTAAGCAGCTGCGGCTTGACCGCTATCACCGTTAAATCCTTTTACGAAATCGCCCAGGTTTTGTCCGAGGGCTTTTTCCATGGTGCCCACAAACGGACCCGAAGTGAGTGCACTCGAAATCGCGCCTGTTTTACCGGCGCAACTCAGGTACGCTTGGCCCTTTAAATTATCGCAGCCGCTGATTCCCGCATCTTGTTTCGGTTGTGGAGCACTGCCCGGATCGCCATTGGTTACCGGAGTCATGGTTCCGCCACCAAATTCGAGTTTGGCCAAAGGTTTGGTATCGACGAAATTTGCAGACGCCTGGTTGGCCGCCTGATCGAGAATGGTATCAAACGCTTTTTGAGATTGGGTGAGCTGAAGCGCGTTCGTTGCTGCTTCGAAAGCTAGAAACTTTGCTGCACTAAAACAGCTGTTGGTTTTATTGCTGGTTGCCGATTTTTCAGCACCGGTGAGTTCTTGCGCGCCATCGCCTGCATCGCTGGCAACACTGCTGTCGCTTGCTGCATTGGCGGCTTCGCTGGTATCCTGTCCGCCACCGACAGTGCCGTCGGTCGGTTTCCAACCGGTATCGGATTGGCCGGTGAGTGCGTCTGGACAGCCTTCATTGCTTGGCTGCCATTCCGCATACGAATTAGAAGGTAGGGTTAAAAAAGCCATTCCTGGGTGCACCATGAAGGTTACCGCGAATTGCAATAGATTGGTGGGGTGTTGGTGACATGCAAGGGCGTCGTTTCGGGTGCTATTCAATGCGCCTGTTTTCTTTCCGAGTACTTTTCCGGCAATACCGCCCGCGGCTCCGCCCGTCAGACCACCGATGAAATTTGCAAACGCGTTGTCATTCTGGTTGTCCTTAAAGGTAGGGTCGAGTTTTTTGAATTTGTCGGTCACATCTTTATTTTTTGATTGGGTGTTTAAATCAACACCGAGGACGCCAAGATTGGCGCCAATGCCGAGTCCTGTGCAAACTTTATCCAGCGCTGGTTTATCTGCCGGATAGGCGTTTGCGACTAAGCCTAAGGCGCCAGTAACCAGAGCGCCCGTGCTCAGAATGACGACGTTCTTCACGTCGCCCTTTTTCATGTTCAGAACCAGGTTGAGTTGTCCGCAGGTGCTGGCCAGGCCCGCTCCGTCGGCACCGTTTAAGGTTTTGTCGTTACAAAGACAGGCGAAACGATCATCTCGTTTATTCTTTGGATATTTTTTTTCACATTCTTTAACTTTATCCGAGAGGGCAGCGCCGCCACTTTGCGCGAATGCCGTGCCTGAAGCCGGAAGAAGCGCCATGCTTGCGATCAGTAAACTCTGAATCGAATTCCTAATGACTGTATTCATAAACGTTCCCCCTCAAAGCCCCTTAAGTTCTATGATCATCGACAAACAAAACCGCCCCTTCGCGATTCTTTTTGCCATATGCTTTACTGATTTCCTTGAAGATATTGGTATTGCGTCCGAGAACGGTTGCGGCGCCTTCGCCTGCAATCGCACGGTCGCCATCAAAGGCCAGCGCATCGGTATCTTTTTTCTTCTCTTCTTCGCCTGGTAGAAATTTTTTCAGCAAGTCGGCAAAGTTAGGATCTACCGCCACGCCTGCGCCACCGCCACTATTTCTAGAGAAACGAGGGCTGTTTCCGTCTCCGGCACCGTATTGCCCTGCACCTTTTGCAGTGAGAGCGTTTGCATCCGGTTTTTGGCTTCCGTCGTCTTTAGCCGCACTCGAATTACCCGGTGAGCCGACGCCGCCGCCGCCACCGCCGTTTGAACCGGCTGGTGCGTCACCCAAGTGTCCGCCTGGGCCACCTGCGACGCCGCCATCTCCTGGATTTGGATTAAATGCAGGAGTGGTCGGAAGTCCGCCCGATGGAGAGTCGCTTGCAGTGATTCCGCCTTGTTGAACGGTTGGTTCCGGAGCCACGCTCGCATTTGGATTCGGTGGAGGAGCTGCCGGATTGAAAACGAGTGAAGGGGGAGGTGTGGTCGGCTGTTGGAGTTTATCCAACATGTCGGCCTGCGCACGCATTCCTTCTGCTTGTTTTTGCATCAATAGCGCATCTGCTGCAGAGGTACCTGCTTTGAGTACTTGTGCGAGTGCCGCTGCGTTTTGAGCCTGTTTCTCACGTTTGAAGTTCTCGCCCACTCGTTGTCTCAGGCCTGCCGCACTTTCGTCGTCGAGGTCTTGCGACATCCGTTTTTGAATATCCGCTTCTGCTTCATTTCTGGAATGCTTTACTTTGGCCTTGGAAGCTTCATGGGCAAGTGCCATGATTCCTTCTGCACCGGCAACGCCGTATTCGATTTTGGCAGCGTGTTCGGTTTCTTTAGCGCCGTTTCTCAGTTCTTCAGCTTTGGCATGATTTGCATCATGAAACGAAAGAGCAGTTCCCTTGGCCTGAAGCTGCATGTTCTGATTGACGTTGTTGTTCTGGGTCTGGGCAGCTCCCACTTGTTTGGTAAATGTAGTAGTTAAATCACCGGCAGTATTAACGACCTGTGAAACTTCGGGATCGAAACCACCGTAGTAACCGCCATATTTACCGCTGTGCTTTTCTTCGATCTGAAGGTTGTTGCACCCTTCGCCTTTGCAATGGGTTTTTGCATGCTTGCCTTTTTGGTCTGCATCGCCCACGGCTCTTTTTTCATCATCTTTACGTCGCTTGTCATCATCTTCGTCTTCGGGCTTTTTCTTATCTTCGTCCTTCTGGCAAATCAGTTTAACATCGCTATCCTCGTAATCGTCAGATCCCTTCCCAGTGGCTCTGAGACCGTCGGCGGTATCGATGCCATAACGACCCATGCCGTCTGAGTTACTGGCGTCTGGATCTTCCTTACAAGAGTACCCAACTTTGCAATCAGCATCGGATTTGCAGGTGCGTGTTTTACTCCAGCCGGTTGCAGGAATCAAAAACAAAGCCAATAGCGCTAACGCAGATTCCGGACGTTGAATCAATTTTTTCATAAATATCCCCCGAGCTCGATCGAAATGCCCCTATGAATAGAATACCGTGAGTTTCCTTCAATAAAAAGCATTTTTATCAGGTATATTAAGCCCTCAAACTCGCTATATACGAGGCGAGAGTCCCGACATCTATCCTATCGGTCAATAGTCAAAAGAGCTAAAGGATTGACGCAAAAATAAACTAAATTAGTTTAATATAAAAACACGGGCGGAGTCGTCCTTAGGACTGACCTTGAGCCTGAGTCAGGCTCTCTGCAAGCGAGGCAACCAGGATTAGCCCGGCGCCGGCAATCTGAAGGGCGGTGAGGTGTTCACCCAAAAAAAGCACCGAAAAAGTCATGGCCCAGACCGATTCGAGCAAAAGGAGTAATCCTACTGTAGAGGGGGTCAGAAATCGTTGCGCGCGAACCTGAATCAAAAAGGCCAGGCCTGAGGATAAGAAAGCCAGGTGGGCCATGCCAATCCAGACGATCGGGGTCCAGGCGCCTTCACGCAAGCGATCGATAAAACCAAAACCTTCGACGCCAATGGCAAGTACGGTTGCAAAAACGACGATCCAGACGCTTTGGTAAATATGAAATTTAACGGGTGAGTCGACCACGTTCATCTTTTTGTTGACGACGATAAAATGTGCGGCCGAACACAGTGCGCAGAGAAGCGTAAGAAAATCGCCCAAATTGAACGACTTAAGAAAGTCGCCCGAAAATCCTACGCTCGTCAGGGCACCACAAATCAATAGGGTTCCGAGTAATCCAAGTGTGATCCACAGCCAGAGAATTTTTCGAATCTTTAGTTTTAGAAAAATCCGTTCGAGAAATGGAACAAATAACACGTAAAGAACGGTGATAAAACCCGAGCGGGTGGCGCTCGTGTATTTTAATCCCCAGGTTTGAAGCGTCAGAAGTCCAAATAAAAAGAACCCTGGCCACATCAGGCTGAGCCATTCTTTTAAGCGATACTCGAACGCCTTGCCTTGTGCACGAAACAGAACGTCGAGCATCAATACTGCAAATAAAAACCGAAGCGAAGTCATCCAGACCGGGCCAATGGCGGGTAAAGCCCAAATGGTGGCGATAAAACCGAACCCCCAAAGAATGCTTGCGAAACCCATTTCAAATGTCGCGCGCGTTTTGGGTTCAGGCATCTATTTTTCTACTTCCTGGGCCTGGTGTTGAAACGACCAGAGATGGCTTTCGCTGACGAGGTAAAACCAATCTCCGTAGAAAAAGATATCTACCAGCGGTTCAGTAGTCTTTGCGGTGAGCAAGTAGTCGCCTGTGCTCATATCGAAAAAGCCAACGCCGGCATCGGTGCCGGGTTCTTTTCTTGGAATGACGAAATACTGGTGATTCGGCGACACTTTCAGCCAGACAGGATGAATGTCAGTCAGTTTCTTTTGCCAGATCAGGTCGTTACTTTTAAGCGAACGTTGCTCGAGGGTGTTGTTTCGATCGAGGAGAAAAAATCGCGTTTCATCGATGAGGTGAACCATTTCGATGTATTCCGAGGAAGTGTAAGACCAGAGCTGGGTCAGATCGATCGGGTTCATATTGAAAAAATGTTTTTCATCCACTTCACCTAGAAAATATTGAGTAACATTGTGAGAAGGGTCTCCGAGAACAAAACCCTGAATTTCTGAATAAACATGGGGACTCTTAATCAGCGTTTTACCGTTGAGAGGATCAAGAAAATACCAGGAGCCCGTGTGTTTGGCGATCGCAGGCTCGAAAATCAGAATGTGCTTGGGCGAGGGAATCGCAGGGCTGCGGGTAAAAATCTCTGGACGTTTCCATTCGATTTCGCCGGTTTTTGATTTTAGGGCCCAAATTCCGTTTGCCCCGGTGGTGACCAGCAAGGTTTGGGTATCGAATACAAAACTGAGTTGCCCGTCCTTCGAGTTCGGAATGGTTCGTTGCCAAAGTACCGCAGGTGAATGCAGGTCAATGCAACTGACCCGAAGGGTATCCGGCCTACTGCGATCAAGCAGGAAAAAGTTCTTTTCTACCTGTACAAAATGAACCACATCGAAGGCTTTCAAATTGATTTGCCAGTGATTCAGGCCAGAATAGGTATCGAACCCGTGCAAGCTTCCTTTTTGATCGAGGAGAACCAAGGTTCGATCCTGCGTAGTCAGGATTCGTTGTACGTCGTAATTGAACTTCAGTTTGTACCGAAAACGATAGGGAAGTTCCTTGAGCCAGCCAATTTCGTCCGCGACCAGTTCGGTCTCGGGATTATTGACGGGTTCGACCCACTCCGTAAGCGTGAGTTGATCGAGTGGAGTCAGGTGTGATTGATCCGGGTTCCATTTTCTCATGGCAATCGGGGCTAGCCAGGTAGTCGTGCCTAAAAAGAGACCGCTCAGAACCAATGATAAGAGAATTCCTCGATAACGGCAGACCACGGGTGATGAAAAGGTGGTGACGATGAGTGCGCACACCACGGCAATTAGAAAAAAACACCAGCTTAAAATGGTCAAAGTCGACACGATGACTAGAGTCTACCTTAGTTTCGGTAGATCGGCTAGTGTCCTGTGAGATTGGCTCAGGCCGCTTTTTTTCGATCGGATTTTTTTTGTTCGGTCTTGTCGGAAAGTTTTTTATCGATTTCGTCGACCAGCATGCGAGCATTCACCAATTGGGCTTCGAAGGTGCTCTTTTTTTCGACACTCATTTTACTTTGATCTTGTCTAAGCGAAATCAGAGTCTGCCCGAGGGCGGCCAAGGCGGTCGACATGGTCTTTGCGGTGCTTTCGGCTTTGCTCTCGACCAGATCAACTGTTTTAAGAAAGGTTTTTTTATTGTTCTCGAGATGTCGAAGTTTCAGGGGTTCGACCCAGATTCCTCGTACTTCGTTCGGGTAATGAATCGAAGGCGCCATCGGGGTAAAATAAGCGGTCATTTCGATCTGATGCGATTCCGGAAAATGGTGGATTCGTAAAAAATCAACATTCTTGTAGAGCTCGTTTAAAGCCGTATTCTGATGATCACCGTGTGGCCAGATGTAATCCATCATGTGGTGAAGCGTCAGCTGATGGTCTTCAAACACGAGCTTAATCATCAGGCGTTGATTGATTTCGCACATCTCGAGCTGAGATCGAAGCGCGTCCTTCGAAAGTAGCCACAGTGCAGTCAAAGCAAAACGGATATTCGTAGTCCGATGGCTCCAGTCGTTATTCTGAAAAAGCGCGTTTTGTAGCGCGACATCGATGCATTGAGATGTGGTCTTGGGATTATGAAACCAGTCAAAACGATAAAGGGTGCTCGAATCTGTGGCTAATCCGGCAAATCCCGAACGTTCCTCGCTCGATATCACGCCTTGAATCAACATCTGAATTTCGGGAATCTCGAAGCGATAAAAATCAAAAAGAAGGACGCGATTGTAATTGGGAAGCTCCGGTATTTCGAAGGGCAAAATGGCGTCCGCAAAATAGCCCGCCACCGTCGGGCCGGTCATGCGCATAGAACCATAAAAGCTCTCGAGTTTTTTCCATGAAAGATATTTGTACCAAGGCAACAAAACCAGAGAGTAGCTATTGTCTTCAAGGCGAGTGATCAATTCCGCTTCTGTGATTTCTTGTGGCAAAAGGTCAATTTTAAATTTGGTGCGCAGACGGGCAATGGTCCGGGCGAAAATTTTTTTTCGGTCATGCGAAAGGCGCTCGTCGAAAATAAATGCGATTTTACTGCCTAATGGGGGTGTTCCGGTTGGTTCTGCCATACTCCTTCCTTTCGGCAGCTCTTTAAGATAAGGTGAGGCGTGGCTTCAAAAAATTTAACCGAGCAACAACGCG
>CAIKYX010000093.1 GCA_903831745.1 Oligoflexia bacterium | reverse complement strand
CGTAACGGCAATCTCTACTCGGGCCCATCATTACAGACCGAGCGGTACCTCGAGCGATTCGAAGGCCCTCAGGATCAGCCCATCGATATTACCCCACTTAAAAACAGCCTGAAGCCGATCCGGGATTTTCTAAAATGACCTTCGAGCTAGACCAAGAACTTAGTTATGGTTTTTATCAAAGCAAAAATGAACCAACTCTTTTCCGTAATGACTGTTGACTGTTTCAAGCACATCCGCTTCGTAAATCTCTTTAAACTCAAATTGAATACGATTCTCGTGATCGAGATCTACCGTAGCCAATAAGTATCCATAGACATTTGTTTTTGCCTGATTTGCATCAGAGGTCTTTTCAGGAAGCGCGTAGCGCATAGCACCTGCAGTGCCGATGATCCAACCGGGCAATATTCCACCATGCTTTTTCCAGTATTCAGTATTAAAGGTACCATCCATGAAGAAATGAGAATGACTGGCTAGCACGTAAACATTCTTGCCCATGCCTTTTGCCTTAAGAAGAGCGTGATACGCCTCTCTTCCGCTGATCACTGATACCGGATTTTTAGACTCACTCATGCTGTGCCCGAACGAAATGCTGTCTGGTAATGCCTTATGCATTCCCACTACAATCGTTTTTACTTTTGAGTCTGTTTCATCGGCTTTGATGAGGTTCAAAAACCACTTCAATTGGGTGGCATCAAATTGATCATCGGACGCATTATCGAGGGTAATAAAATCGACTCCGTTTTGAACCCAATGAAAATAAGTTTTGCTTCGATCGCCCCCCAACCAAGGCTTAAAGGTAGATAGATACTCTTCACGGGTTTTCTTTACCGTTTCGTGATTTCCGATGCCCAAATAGACCGGCGTCTTACCAAAGGGCTCGAGTTGGTTGTGGATAAAATCATTCCAGGCCACCTGATGGTATTGCTCGAGCGATTTGACTGAAGAATAGAGCGGGTCATGCGCGAGATCTTCGTCAATTTGCACCATGGCGCGAAAATCACCCAAATGCCAATAGAATTGGGCTTGGGCATCATGCGTGCCCTTTGCAATCTCCGGTAAAACTACATCTCCACAGTTGCGGGAGTCTCCCGAAACTACGAATTGCCACTGGTTTTTTGGCGTGGATACTGCTGCCGTTTGCTTTTGTGCACATCCCAAAAGGATGATCATCGAGAAAAGAACGAAAAATTTTTTCATTCTCTTAGCTTAGACACAATTTAAGGTGCCAGCAACCAGGTTTCGCGGCAAATCACCGGCTGAGTGAGTTGCATCATCGGAAAGACCTCCATGCCGTCGATGTGCTCGAACGGGATCAAGGGTTGACCATCGGTGCGCTTGATCGTGATCTGGCCCATGTAAACACTCACGCCTTGGCTGACATTACCCTCGCGGTAAAGAACTCCCTGAGGAGCTGGAATGACCATGACTTGATACATCGAGGCTGGGTTCTTGCCTTGAAAGATGACCCGGGTCGATTCATTGATCGTCGGGTTTTTCGCAACCATCAGGGTTTGAGAACTCATCAAGTCGCCGACGCGGGGTGGAATTCCTGCGCTACGGGTTTGTCTCGCGTAATAAATGCCGTCCTCTGAATGGCATGACAAAGTATTGGCGAACGAATTGGCGCTGAAAAGCGCCGCTATTGCAATCATCAAAAATTTCATAGGGTCTCTCTCTCTTTTAGAACCGGTGGCGAGGGTACCGTATAATAGATTCGAAGATCTTTACAAGAGCTATTCTTCGACTATTTTAAAGATGCAAAACCTTCATAAATCCATAATATAACCCCATGTACGAACTCCGCGACTACCAACAGGAAGCCGTTAAAAACGTCATTCGTTTTTTTCAGAAAAAGCGCGTTCCTGCCATGGTGGTGCTTCCGACGGGCGCCGGCAAAAGCCTGGTTATTGCCGAACTCGCTCGCATTGCCAAAGGACGGGTTCTGGTTTTGGCCCATGTCAAAGAGCTAGTCGAGCAGAATTACGAAAAATATGTGAGCTACGGCTTGTCTGCAGGTATTTTTTCGGCAAGTCTGGGCAAAAAAGATTGGGATCATAAGGCGATCTTTGGAAGTGTTCAGTCGATTGCCCGTGCACCCGATGATTTTTTTAACGACTTCTCTCTACTCGTCATCGATGAGTGCCACCGCGTGGCCGACGAAGGCGCGACCCAATATCAAGAAGTCGTCAAAAAGCTTCGCGAACGTAACCCAAATCTCTGCATCCTAGGACTTACTGCCACCCCTTATCGTCTGGGTCTGGGCTGGATCTACGAATATTCGCAGACGGGCGAAGTCAAAACGACCCAATCGCGGTTTTTTAAGCAATGTGTGTATGAGCTTCCGCTTTCATACATGATCAAAAATAAGTACCTGACGACGCCCATCAAAGTCGACATTCCGGTAACTTGTTACGACTTTTCTGAGTTGACCGAAAATAACCGCATGTATTCAGTGGCCGACATCGAAGAGATCCTGAAAAGCCAAAAGCGACTCACTCCCCTGATCATCAAGAACATTATCGATATTACCGAACGCTACGAACGACAAGGCGTGATGATTTTTAGCAGCTCAGTTAAACACGCCGAAGAAATCATGTCGTACCTACCCGAGGGCGAGGCCCGCTTGGTTCTGGGCGACACCGACATGGCTGATCGAAATCAGATCGTCGATGATTTTAAGCAAAAGAAATTCAAATACCTCGTCAATGTCTCGGTATTGACCACGGGCTTCGATGCACCTCATGTCGACGTCATCGCCATTCTGCGCCCCACCGAATCGAACAGCCTCTATCAACAGATCGTCGGTCGCGGACTCAGGCTCTCGAGCGACAAGAAGGATTGCTACATTCTCGATTATACCGGAATGGGGCACGACATCTATGCGCCCGAAATCAGCGACAAGCGCCCGGCGAAGGATACCGTTCCAGTAAAAGTCCGATGCCCCGCCTGCGATTTTGAAAATGATTTCTGGGGCTATATCGATCTCGATGGCGAAATTCTCGAACACTTTGGCCGCAAATGCCGAGGGGCCACGCAGGATCCCAGAACACTCGAAATTACCCCGTGTGGTTTTCGGTTCAGACTTAAGCTTTGCCACGCCTGTGGATGTGAAAACGACATCACTGCCCGAGCCTGCGAAAAATGCGATGCGGTTTTGATCGATGCGGATGCAAAATTAAAACAAGCCAAACTCTCAAAAAATGCGCACGTTCTCACTCCTGATCGAATTACGTTCGAAGAACGAAAAGATAAAAACTCGAACCCTTACCTCGAAATCCGCTACTTTGATTACGATGCCCAGTACGTCAGCGAAGCGCATTTTTTCAGTAACCCTTCGTCGATCAAGAAATTTAATATCAATTTTCTTCGCTCGCACCTCAGACGCCCAGAGCTGGCTGTCGAATTTCAATCTCCTCAGGACGTCATTAAAGCCCAAAAGCTTTTTCGTTTACCTTCGTTTGTCATCGCCAGAAAGCAGGATAAATACTGGAAGATTACCGAGAAGGTATTTTCGGAAGAGCTTTAAAGCCCGCGCCCAGACCATAGGTTTATCACTATGACAAATACCAAAAACCGCTTCTGTACCAATCACTCAAAACCAGTGTATCTCTTACAGACAGAGGAGATCTTATGTTCAATAAAAAAACAGTTACTACCGCTTTGCTCGCTATTGGTTTCATCAGTTCACAGGCATTTGCCGGCCCTGGTTTTGTCGTGGTCGAAAAGAAAACTGCCGTAGTTCAGGTCGCGATCAATGACTTAAGCGGCTTCATGTGCCATCAAGGTACTCCGGGTGGATTCAATGGCTCCTATATCAATTTCAAATACTCTGTTTTTCCGTCGGAATACACCCAAGGGTTAAGCGACTATCCGTTGACCAGTCAAATCAGTTTTGATGGCGAAATGCAAAATGATTGCACAGATACCCTGAATGCCATTGCTTCAGAAATTGCGGCGAGCCATGGGCAAATTACAGCCACTGTAGAGCGCGAAGTCGAAGATCAAACCTACTGGTATAGTTCGATAGGACAGGCACCGTACACCTGCAATTTGATGCGCCACTACTCGCTTAAAGTAAAAATCTTCGGTCGTAAATTTGTAACTAACGGCCAAAAGTATTTAGGCCAGCTCGACGTCAGTGCCTGCCAGTAATGCAGACCCAAAACGATTCAATTAGCCTTGGCGTTTTAGCAAATTCGCCAAGGCAATCTGACAAGTCTCGTCCTCAGTTACTTGAGTGGTCGCACACATCAGCTTACTCATGGTCTTCTGAAGGATGCCCGACTCGTCGATCAGGCCACCCGGCACGAGGATAATTCCGGTAGCCCACGTATTGCCGTCTTTAAGTACCTTAACCATTTCATCTGCCGTATTCGCCTGTAGAAACTTAAGTTTGATCAGTTTTCGGTCTGCAAATTCACGGAGTTGAATATTTTCCTCTGTGATTTTGCGCGGATCGAACCCCGGCCCCCGAAGAATCAGAAACTGGGGCTTCCTAGCGATGGATGCAGGCTTATACTTGGGCAAGCTTTTCTTGGCGGCATAAGAGTAGTCTTTTCGTACATTTACTTTTTTCTGGGCCATTTTAACCTTTCAACGCTATGATGGGTGCATGTCAGTCGAAGACACATTCGGAAACTTTTTTAAACCAGAACTGAAATCGAGCGGTCGAAAACTCGTCAATGCAGAAAAAGTTTCATTGACCACTCAGTCGGATTCGCAAGTACAAGCCTTCATCAAATTGGCCCCACCATTTAGAGTAACCTTATCATCTGACAATATCAGTAGTCACTCCTTTGTTGCAGCATGTTCTTGTCCTGCAGCCCAAAAGAGCCGCTTTTGCAAACACATCTGGGCCACCCTCCTTTACATTGAAGAACATTTTCCCGATTTTTTAAGCCAAAAGCGAGAAATTGAGCTTCAATCCCTATCCCCCACGACAGAGACTTCAAAAAATGCAGCCTATCAGGAAACGGCAAAGAAAAAGGCCGCCGACTATCGAAAAGAACAATATCAACGACAAAAGCTTTACGCAAAAACCAAAAAGCGCGAACGCTTTGGGCTCAGTACCCAATCGACCCAATCCTATTCAGTTGAGGTCGAAACTGCTCTTGCGTACTTTTCTACCAATGGCTTTCCGATGCCCGCAGGCCCTTCTGCCGAAATTCTCAGCGAAGCAAAACGCAAATTATCCCGGATTTTTCATCCCGATAAAGGCGGAAGCCACGAAGAATCGGTCGAACTCAATCGGCACTGCGAAGCGATTCTTAAATTCTTCTAATGCCAGTTTACGCGCTTAACAAAAGAGCGTTACATACACTCTTCAGCTTAGTCGGCTTCGATCTCGTCTGATCGTACGACTGAAGCGCCTCATCGAGATAGGGGCGGTATTTTTCATAGTCCAGGCCGCACTCTTGCAGATAAGTGGCATAAGCATTGATGATGGACTGCCTCGCAATCGGAACCACATCCTGAAATGGAATCACCTTGTTTTCTTGCCGTTCTAAGAAATCCAATCGAGCTTGATACATTTTTGCCAAATCGACAAACTCCTGAGCACTCTGTTGCGCTCGGTGGGCCCGCATTTCTACGGTTCTTTCGGAAGGCCTGAAATCTTCCGAAAACGCTCGATGCACGTTTAACGCATGGTATTTGTACGCAGGAGCCCAAAACCGGTTTGTCTTGTAATACACTTCGTATTCCATCCGCTCGGCAAACTCTGCAATGGTTGGAATATAGCCCGCATCAAAATCGGCAAGCAATTGCTTGAACTGGCGACGCTGCTTGGAGTTTAATTCCTGAATGACTGGCCCATTGTCATGGTCATTGTCCATGACGCCGAAATTGAATTCACTATGATTGGCGTAATCAGCGACGAAGTTTCTAAAGAGTGTTGGGTTACCTTCAAACCCTGAGTTGATTCCCATATGAATATGCCCACCACCCACATTCGCATAAGGCGTGATTCCGACTTCGGCTGCAGACTGAAAAATGTCTCTTTGAATTCTTGCGCGCATTTTTCCCAGGTCTTTTGCTGTAGCAGGTTTGGTTTGGACTTCGATACAAAATGGATCCGTGGCAACCGTAAAGAACCAACCGTCCGGGTAAGTAAATCGAAAAGTCCGAACGCCGTATGAATTATACATGTACTATAGTGGACCCCAGAAACTGGACAGCTTGCTAAGCTATAAAAGTAGTGATTTTGAGAGCTGTCCCAAAAGGGGTATTCATTATGGAAATGATCCGAAAAAGGCATGGTGCGAAACTAAAGACACAGGTGGCGCTTGAGGCGATGAAGGGCGAGCGGACGATGAATGAGATCGCGTCCAAGTTCAAAATCCACCCAACTCAGGTGAGTCAGTGGAAGAAGCAGTTGCAAACTGGATTGCCTGAAGTTTTCGGTGGCAAGCGCACACAATCAGAAGTGTCTGAGGTACTGGTGGCGCAGCTTTATGAGGAAATTGGTCGGCTCAAATGTGAGCTCGACTGGTTGAAAAAAAAAAGCTGCCCGATTCAGTTGAGATCAAGCGCACCCTGATAGAACGTGACTACGAGGAGATCACAATCAGTCGACAATGCGAGCTGATTGGGCTGCCTCGATCGACGCTGTATTACGAGTCGACCTCGGAAACACCCGACAATCTGATGTATATGCGCTTGATTGATAGGCAGTACACGCGGACCCCGTTTTATGGGAGCCGTCGATTGTCGGTCTGGCTTGGAAATCAGGGCTTTGACGTGAATCGCAAACGTATCCAGCGATTGATGAGACTGATGGGCTTGGAAGCCATTTATCCTAGGCCAAATACAAGTAGGCCCGCCAAGGCTCATAGGATTTATCCATACCTCCTGCGGAACGTCGAAATTGTCAGGCCAAACCAAGTGTGGTCTACGGATATCACCTATGTCCCCATGAATGGTGGTTTTATGTTCCTCGTAGCGGTGATCGACTGGTACAGCCGGTATGTCCTTTCCTGGCGAATATCAAATACCCTTGATGCCGAATTCTGCCTTGAAGCCTTGGATGCAGCATTGAAGCGAGGGTGCCCAGAAATATTTAATACGGATCAGGGGTCACAGTTCACCTGCTCGGACTTTACGGGTCGGCTCGCCACTGCTGGAATCAAGATCAGTATGGATGGGCGAGGCCGCGCTCTGGACAACATTTTTATTGAGAGGCTTTGGCGGTCAGTGAAGTACGAAGACATCTATCTGAAGAATTACGGTACTGGAGGGGCGCTGCATACGGGAATGAGTCGCTACTTTCGCTTCTACAACACTGAGCGACCACACCAAGCGCTGAAATATTCCACACCCCTGAGTGTTTACTCGGCGGCAGCGGGTGGAGACGAGTTTATCTAAGATGAAGATTGGTTTAAGCAGCTAATTTGATCTTGAGGAAACCATCGAGTATTTGCTGAATGTCCTCTGGTTTATAGGGCTTATTGAAGACCGCTTTGAATTTATATTCCGTCTTTACGCCGATATCGCCCGTGATGAGATACTTTGGGATGTCAGCGGCCATGCGCTTTGCCAATTCGTCACCAGTTGTGCTTGGCAGACGATAGTCGATAAATAAAATATCCGGAGGGCTCTTTTTGATGGCATCGATTGCTACTTTTGGATCTATGAACGTGGTCACATTGACCTCCTTAGAAGCAAAGTAATCGACAAAGATCTCACAGAGAGCCTCTTCGTCATCGAGGTAGTAAATATTAAGCTGCATTTTTCATCTCCTCTGCTCGGGGGAACCTAATTTCAAAACAGGTATTGGGAGAATCAGTGACAACGGTGATGGTCGCCTTGTGTTCATCCAAAATACCCTTAGTGATGGAGAGTCCTAGTCCCGTACCTTCACCAACTTTCTTGGTGGTAAAGAAAGGATCAAATAGTTTATTTCGCACGCTTTCCGGAATTCCAGGGCCTGAGTCTGTAACTCGGATGACGACAGAATTAGTATCATCAAAAAGCGCAACTTTGACCCATTTCTCGGACCTATCTTTTACTGCGTCAATTGCGTTATTAATGAGATTCACTAGAACTTGCTCAATTTCGACTTCATCACAGAATACATGTGAATGACTTTTAAAATCAAAAGTTACAGGAGTTGAATGTCGATTGGATTTTGCCGCAGTTAAAATTGCTGTCTCTTTAATGATGTCACATAGCTCATGATCTTGAAAATTGGATTTATCGCCTGAGCGGGAGAACTTTCTTAAGCCTTGAACAATTCGTGAAATGCGATCACACGATTTCTTTATTGTTTCGACCTTGGACGCGAGTTTCTCAGGGTTGTCTAAAAATTTGGTGAGTAGCCCAGCATTGCCTGAGATTATAGCAAGTGGGTTATTAATCTCATGAGCAATACCCGCTGACAATTCACCAAGTGACGCCATTTTGGCTGATTGAATTAGCAACGCCTGCGATTCACCCAATTGCTTTGTGGCGTTTTGTAGCTCTTCAAATTTAGATTTCAGTAACAAATTTGCTTTTCTTAGTTCAAGTTGGGTCACAACTTGTCTTGCAAGAGATTCGAGAGCCTTAAGCTGATCTGAACTTAAAGTCCTTGGGTTATGATCGATGACACACAAAGTGCCAAGAGCCAGACCATTTAGATTTATGAGTGGCGCCCCTGCATAAAATCGCACAACTGGAGCACCCGTCACTAGCGGATTGTCAGCAAAGCGGAGGTCTTTAAAGGAGTCCTCTACTACAAAAACATCGCGGCCATGAATTGCATGTCCACAAAAAGAGATATCACGTGGGGTCTCGGTCGCATCCAAACCATGGTGTGACTTAAACCACTGGCGCTCAGAATCAATAAGACTCACGAGAGCAATGGGTGTTTGGCAAATCGAAGAAGCTAAATGTGTAAGATCATCGTAAAGAAGTTCCGGTGCTGTATCGAGCACCTTGTATTCAAGGAGGGCGTTGAGACGCTCTCTTTCATTATGGGGAATGGGTGCTTTTTTCATTTTAAGCGACATTTTTCATCTCCTAGGAACTAAGTTCGATTAACTTGGTATTGTGATTTTTAGTACTCATCTATTCTATGCTCCTTGCGTTTAAGTGGACACGACTATGCCTAATATAGAAGATCGGGTAAATGGGCGGATTCCTTTAAGTAAAATGATCTTTAAGGGGCTTGTTTTTGCATCTCCTTGAGCAACTCGAAAAAGTGGTGTCATTTTTTAGACGCCTTCACAATCCGACCCAAGGTGGTGGAATGCAAGACTAAGCCCTTGGAGTGGCTAGCCACTCCTTAGCTAAGCGTTGGACCAGCCACTGGCCTTTCGTTTATGAAGTTGTGCGACAATTAGTTATTGTCGCACAGGAGGGACAATCTTAGGGCTCAGGACAGCAGCTAAGTCTCTTCATTATCGACCACTCTAATTGTGATAATTATTTGTCTAGACAATGGGGTCCACTGTATACCTCATCTTGCAACCGCTCTGAGCGCACTTTTGCTTGATCCGGTCTCGCATCTGCATTTGGTATTTTTGGGTAGCTTCTGAAATCACCCATGTGTCGTCGATTTTTTCGGCTAAAATCTCGTCATTGGTAAAGGTCAGTTCACCTCCAAACAATGCTTCTCCTGCGAGTACGGGGTTCTGTAAAAAATTTACCAACAACGAAAGGGCAATGATCAAACATTTCATGCCCCGACTTATACACTAATTTCGTTGATTACACAAATTTAGTTTAATTAAACAGAATTAAAATTAACCGATTGATATTATTGACTTTAAATGAAGGACTCTCTCGTAACCTTGGCTACCACCAGTGCTTACCCTTGGTTTTATGCCCATGTTTTAGGAGACGTTGGTAATATTTCTGCTGTAACCGATCAGACGTGTTGAGCGGTGTGTGCTTCGAATAAACGACGAATGCTTCGAGCTTCCAGAGATTTCGCTTGGAGCCCTTCCAATCCGTACCGCTTTCATTCAGGTTTAAAAGAGAATATCCGGTCGCCTTCGCAGACTCGCGATGCACAAAGGGTTCAAAATAACTCATGGCGAGTGCACGTAAACTTTTAAACTTCGGAGCTCGCCCATGCATACCAATGAGGCGCGACTTTCCGACTGAGCCCCACCCTGTTTTTGTCTTAAAGACAAAAATTGCATGACAGAGATTATCTCTCGATTCGATACTGAGTACGAGAGGCGGATAACCATGCTCTTCGAGAATGGCGGCAACCAGAATCGCGCCCTCGAGACAGTGCATTTTTTTCGAGCGAAGCGTACGATGGGCCGACTGCACGGTCTCGCCGGTTTTCTCCCAGTTATATTTAAACGTCTTAATGAACTCCTGAACTTCTCTTGGAGTTTTATACTTTTTGGCTAGGCGTTTAAACGGATTCGTTTTTTTGGCGCGAGCTTTCATCCTAAATAGTATATCGAGAGTCTATTTAGAAATCCACTACGGAGAGATATGAACACCGGCACCTGCATTATAGAGGCTGGTGATGTCGTCGGAACTCAGAAGTCGATTCCAGACAGCTCAAATCAAGGCTATGAGCGATTAATAAGCCGCTGGAGAACTGCTTTCAGATGAGCGCTGAACGGATGACGGACGAACTGTCTTTAGGCGAAATGTCTTCATCGGCTTTTCAGGCGGATCGAGAGAAACCAAATGTCTTTCAACCACCTTACAAATATCAGAAACGCCGCTGCGAAGACTAAAAACGGTTCCTCGATTCAACCCATTCGCTTTCTCGGTCGCTCCTAATTCATTTAATAACCCATAGGCAATCGAAGCGGCCTTAATGCATTGCTGGCGCGTACCCGGCAATTGTTTACGAAAAGCCGATTTATTACTCACGAGATATTCATAAGCAACCTTCTTCTGTCCGTTACTTTTGTATGCGCGGGCCAAGGCCACCACAATGTCGGAATCCGCGCCTTTTCCTTCTGCTTTCGAAAGTTGATCTGCTTTAACCAGATATTTAATCGCATTCTTTGAGTTTAACGCTCCAAATTCGTAGTTTATGATTCCTGCATAGTAATTTACAGTGGGCGATTCGGGATATTGAAGCAGTAACGCATTCACTGCCTTCAACGCCTCGTCGAACTTTCCTTCATATTTTAGCGTCGCGATGTTTGTGAGCGCACCCTTTACACCATAATTTTTAGAGGATTCGGAAGGCAAGAACTTAAACACCACGTCTGTAGTCACTCTTTTATCCGAATATTCGAGACCCAGAGGGTGTCGGTTTTCTCTTAATTTTTCATTTTGAAACCGTTGTTTGTACTGTTCCAGTACCGCTTGATATTCTTCGCTGTATTCGCTCGGAATATTTTGAATCGCGACCAACTCTTTTTGCGCACAAGAGTGACAATCAGAGGCTATAAACGCACGAACAAGAGCCAAATTGATATCATAATTTATTTTTACGATCGATTTTCCGCGATTCAGGCATTCGACCGCATCTCGATAAGCTCCTTCTTTAAGAAGCTGAGTACCCGCTGCATAAAGTGAGTCGCTATCTTGATTACTCACCTGGCCATGACCACTACATGGCCCTGCCTCAGCACCTTGAAAGGAAAGTAAGATTAAAGACACGAAAGTGAATAAGTGACCCACTTTACTACAATATCTTGTCTCAGCCGACCAAACCATGGGCAAAATTTTCCGCGCATTTTAAATCATGACTCAGCTCATCCGTGCACCTTAGACCCCTGCGCCCTCTTTCAGAAGGTGGCAGCGTTCTTTACGGTTACTTAATTTGCTCCGCTTTTACACGCGTGTTATTTCCGATTTGTACCCGCAACAACAATAAAGGAAATATCCCCATGAAAAGCAAGGTTCTAGGTATTTTAGGATTAGTGGTTTCAATATCAGGATTTAATGCATCAGCATCAACCCCAGGACATTGCAGAGTAACGACTGCAACAGAAGTAGAAAATCAACTCGAAGGCCAATGCTGTGACGATCAGCAAGAGCAATGTGATCACCAACAACAAGGCCAAGGCTGTGACGATCAGCAAGAGCAATGTGATCACCAACAACAAGGCCAAGGCTGCGACGATCAGCAAGAGCAATGTGACCACCAACAACAAGGCCAAGGCTGCGATGATCAGCAAGAGCAATGTGATCACCACCAGCAAGGCCAATGCGACCACCAGCAAGGCCAATGCGACCATCAGCAAGGCCAATGCGATCATCACCCACGGCACCATCGCCAGGACTGTGATTGCGACTATCACCAGCACCAACGACGCCATCATCGCAGACATACAGAAGTTTAGTTGAACAAACGTCCGAAAACAAAAGAGGAAAATATCATGAACGCAAAATCAGATAAAATTAAAGGCAGTTATAACGCTGCCATTGGAAAAGCAAAACAAGTCGTAGGAAAAGCGACTCAGGACACTGAGCTCGAAAACGCAGGTCGAACCCAGAAAGCCAAAGGAGATATCCAAAAGGTCAGTGGCATGATTAAGGGAAAAATCATGAAAGGTGCCCAAATGATTGGTAAAAGCGTCAAAAAAACAGGAAAATCAATCGAAAAGGCGGCAAATAAGTAGCCGTTGGAATTAATCGCAAAAAAAAGCTCCCCGAACCAAACGCATGATTCGGGGAGCTTCTTATTCTAAAAACTAGTGGGATACACTATCATCTTTTTTAGAATCAGACTTAGACTCGTTTTTATAATCAGTTTTCGCTTCAGTCTCAATTTCTGGCTTTGCTGAACCCGAACTTGAATAGGAATTTCCTCCTGCAGAAGTCGAATTTGAACCTGCCGATTTTTGCGACGAAGTATTTGACATCGATGAATTCGACGAAGGTGAATTCTGTGAAGAAGAAACATTGATGGTCTTCTTAAAATCATTGAATTCACGTTCCCCTTGCTCTTTGCCGTAGCCATAAGCTTTTTGGATTTTTCCGGCAAGTTGCTCGAGGTTACCATTCATTCCTTCGATTTCGTTATCGCTGAGCTTCGCCCATTGAGTCTTGATTTTACCTTTGATTTCTGTCCAGTTACCTTGTGCGATGTTAGTATTCATAATTGCATTTCCTTCTTTTATTGGGTTGTTTTTGTTCAAAATCAGATTACGGCTTTCGCTCCATGAAATCATTAACGCCAGATTAAATAATCTTATCGCATACCACAAACCCACAACACGCTCCGTAGCGCACTCTCTAGACATGAAATGAAAGTGTTAGAGAAACAAAAATAGATAAGGAAACATTCATATGAAAAAAATATTCTCCCCATTACATTACTGACCCTCCTCTTAGCCCCTTTGAGCGTGCAAGCTCAAGTCACCAGTCAAGGTCACGAAAAGAGCGGCAATGAAAAATACACGGATTCAAACTCTACCAAGTTTCAGCTCAAAGCCGGTCCGGGGTTCTCGACCCTTAGTTACGACGGCACTTCTACTAATAAAGACAATCGATCAGGACTTTTTCTAGGTGCAGAATTTGAAGCGCCTCTCGCACATGTGGTTTCAATTCAGACGGGTGTGGATTATTCGCAAAAGGGTATGAAACAAACTTCGACAGTCCTAGGCACCAGTTTCGATAATACCATTGCATTAAACTATCTCGAAATTCCTCTGCTGCTAAAACTCAGCATGCCCCTTTCAGACGCGTTCATCATCACCGCAGCAGCAGGCCCCTATGTTGGATACGCTCTTTCACGTAGCGCAAGCACTACTGTTACCAACGGCTCGGCCGCGGCAGGTGCAGAACAAGACGTCAGCAGCACGTACTCAAAATGGGATTACGGTGCTCGCTTTGCTGCCGGGTTTGAAATTCCAGTCATGTCAAGCATGGCGTTCTTGTTAGGAGCAGAATATGACCTCGGCGTCAAAGACATTGCCACTCCTGTGAACCAATCTGCCATTCGCACTCGTAATCTGGCCGCAGATGTTGGCATCAGTCTGAGAATGTAACCGTTATTGAATAGAAAGAGAAAAATATGAAAAGCAATTTTAATGTAATGAAGCCCGGGTTCCTAGTCGGTCTGATTGCCCTCGCAGCCTGCTCGACCACCCACCCGGTAGTAAAAACAGAAGCCCAAAAGCCCACCACGGACACTGTCGCGCAGAATAACGACTTGGCCGAAAGGAACGATGCTTCGTATTTTACCGAACTTAGTTATAAGAAGAAGTCTTCCCGACTCAATACCCAGAAGCAGGAAGCCCTGAAAGACCTCGTTCAAAAATCAATGAAAGAAGGAAAAATCGAAGAAATCAAAGTTCTTTCCTGGGCTGATCAAGAATACCCTAGAAGAAAAACAGAGCTTTCGAAACACCAAAGATCTTTGGCGGATCGTCGGAGCAAAAAAATAGAAAATTATCTGCATCAGATGTATCCGAATGTCGAGATTTCTACCTATAACATGGCCCAACGGCCGGAAGCGATCGAATCCTATTTTCGTTCGGCAGATGACAAGACTAAGAGGTCATTCGAACGAGCTGGAATTCTTACGCCCGGACAGAAAGAGGCGAATTACAGCGAGAAGAAATCCAAGACTTTGATCATGACGATCTTAAAATAGTCTCCGTCTCGAACCTTTAGGTTGGATCGTCGTCGCGATGGGCTTTGGCGTAAACATAGCCAGCATGATCGAATACTGAAAACTGACTTTCTTGGTATCGTCCGCTGCCGATGACCACATCATTTCGTCGAAAGTTTACTTGGCGAATCGATTCCGCCGTATAAACGTGATGCTGATTGATGCCTGCGACACTCACGTCAATATTGGTTCCAAGCAACATGGAGGACTGAATAAATTTTGCATTGCCACCGGCAATACCGTCGAGGCAACTGGTGTCGATTGCCTCAAAATGGGCTTGGTATAAATCTACGCCGCGATAGCTCTCGCCCGACATATAGAGTGGGTACGAATAATCCAATAGCACCTGAGAATTACTGTTATCTTGAATTTTTACGTGAATGCGCCCCACCAAGAGTCGAATCGTATAATAAGTGTACGAGTAAGTTGCATCGCCTGAACCATCGTCAGTGTGACTGTTTACATGCGGAGTCGGACCCTCAACCAACTGAGAAGGTGCCCAATCGATATCGAACGTTACATGATGCGAAGTATTTACCAAACTTCCGTTTAAATTAAAGTCACCCTCCACAAAAGTTGGCGGATTGGCATGAGCCGCGCCCGACATTAGAAAACTTCCTACTACCAACATTAAAAGACTTTTCATGTTTCACCTATTCTTATGGACCCAATTTAGCGAAGAACAAGAGACTATTCCAATCAGGCTTCTGTCACGGCTTGTCTGAATTAAGTCAGAAGAATTAGCACTCTAGACCAGTAAGGTCTAGATTAAATTGAACCCGTTTATCAAATGAGTAGCAGATCATAGTGATTGGTGATTCTCGGGCGAAACCAAAGATGATAGGGTGAGCACAGTTTTATGAAAATAAAAGTGGTCCAATACTGCTTTCCTCTGATGGCTCTCCTTCCCTTCGCTGCAAACGCATTGCCTTTTCATGTCGGCGAAAAACTCACTTATTCTTGCAAGTGGAGCGTGTTCACGGCAGGACATCTAGTAACCCAGGTCAATCCCCCAGCCAATAATGGAACTTCGCTTGATTACCAATTTTCGGCAGAAGCAATTTCTTCAAAGGCAGTTTCAGTTTTTTATCCCATTAGCTACCGAATTCAGAGCTTCTGGACTAGCCTTCAAGCCGCTTCTACCCGTTTCGAAATGCATGGACACGAGTCCGACTTTACCAAAGATCAGATTGAAACCATGAACTACCCCTTGAACCAAGGAAGCTATTATCAGAAGGTAAGAAAATCTGGCGAAAATCAAAAAGATGAAATCAAGAACACTGTGACCAAACTCGTAGGCCCCAGCCAGGATGTGCTTTCCGTTCTGTATTATGTGCGCACCTTGAATTTGCCGACAGATCCAAAAACCGAAAAGAAATTTAACTCAGTGTTCGAAGGAAACACCTGGACGTCTACCCTTAAGTATCAGGGACCAGACGAAATCACGGTTCAAGGAAAAAAATACCACGCGGGTATTTATGCGATGTCGAACCTCAGTTCAACCGGTGAAAAAAACGACAACACGTCGGTGTGGATCTCGACCGATTCATCCCATCTCATTCTCCATGTCGAATCTGAAGTTCAGGTGGGCAAAGTAAAACTCAATCTTATTCAAATTGAATGACTCCGCATTGACTTCACCTCACCAGACTGTTATCGGGTATTCCCAAAGGTAGGAACCCATGAATCAAAATCTCGCACTTCTTTTTACGACGTCCGCACTGATGCTTTCAACCCAACTGGCAGTAGCCGCGCCGTTTAAACCACTGCCTCCTTTTCGCGGTATGAACAATGATCCTACTCCTGCGATCACCTATCACGGTGGTCCGGTAATTGGCAACGTACGCGTGGTAGGTGTTTACTGGGGCCCCAATGTCGATGCAAACGTACAAACAAGAATCCCAGGTTTTTATAAAGCCATTGTCGACAGCACCTACGTCGACATCCTTAGCGAATATCAAACCAATATCAAATCAGTAGACGATGGAAGCGAAGGGACCCATCAACAAGTTGGCCGAGGCACTTTTGCGGGCATGACCACCATCATTCCTCAAAACGGAAATCCTACGATCACCCAGGCGGATGTCGAAAAAGAACTTGAATATCAAATTGAAGCCAAAATGATCAGCGCGCCAGAGAGCGTCGACCTTCCCAATACCCTGTACATGATTCATTTTCCAAAAAGCGTCAGTATCTCGATTAGTTTTGGTGCTTCTTGCGTTCAATGGGGCGCCGACCACGAAGTTTACCATTCTTTAAAATATGGCCGAGTCTATTATGCAATGATGCCAGACTGTGGCTACTCCTTCGAAAAAACCACAGAAGCTGCATCGCATGAATTTGCAGAAGCCATTACCGATCCAAACTCGCCACTCGCAGGTAAGCCAAATGTTTATCCTGCAGGTTGGATTACCACAGACGGCAGCGAAATCGGTGATGTATGCGCATGGCAACCTGCCACACTTACTGCCGGTTCCGAGCAATATACTGTGCAAAAAGAGTGGCAAGTGTCGAAACTGGCTTGCAGCAGCGAAAACTTCGTGTCGACTGCACACTGAGCCCTAAACCATCTTCCAGCGATTTGTGGTAACATGTCCATGAGTCATGAAAATCGTCACGAGTTACCAAAAGCTATTGCACTCTCACTCCATTCGCGATGGACATCCAGTCTTTCAAGGATGGAACTATACTGATTCAGAACTGAAGCAATGGTTTACCCAGATATCCACCCAGCAAATGTTGGATACAGCCCAAACCTATTTGAACGAAGTCGAGGCTATCGTCAATCGTGTCGAGGCGTATTTCGAAACCACGCTTCCGGGTGAACTCGTCCTGATACCCAGCATGGGCGATATCGATGGTTTTGCCCGTTATGATCGAGGGCATCATACGGTCATGCTCGGAATTGATTTTCCGGATGCGTCGATTGAATACTTAAGGGCACTGACAGCACATGAACTTTCGCATGTGTATCGCGACCACTCGCCTGCTGTTTGGGGGTTTCTAGGCAAACCTCTCGGGCAAGTAACGAGAGACGAATACTTAGAGGCCACCACAGGCCGAGAGCATTTGATCAGCGAAGGCCTAGCCACCCTGGCATCTCAGGCGATTTATCCCGAATTTCCGGTACACGATCATCATTATTACGACCTGGATGAAATGAACTGGTGTTTTTCGAATGACGTAAAAATCAATGAGGCACTCGAACGATGCGTAAAAGAATCAGATCCTGATCCCTGGAAGTTTTATCGACCAGGATTAGTGGCCAAAGGTTCACCGTCACGAACTCACTACTATTGGGCAGCGAAAAGGATACAAAATTGGATTCAGAGTACGCATGGAATGACACTACTTAAGGCGCATGCCTTGCCCGCAGACGAAATTCGTGCGTTTTAAGGTAAGCGTGAAGCTAGTGCAGATCTTTTTTCGTAGCATGCTCATTCATGTGTTCAATGGCATCTCCAATTTTAGAGACCACCTCGCCAACGCTCTGAATTCGCACACCCACGCGCCCCAGAAAATTACCTAGCTCTTGCGATGTTTGCATCATTCGATCTACGTTATTCGATAATTTGGTAAAAAATCCGTCAACACGCTTTGATGTTTCGGAAGGACTCATTTTGGCTTGATCGATATTCATTTGGTTCATATAAATCAAAGTAGCGCAATTCAACCCACGGGTGATTAAGAAACGATCTTACTTTCCTAACTCCGGTTTTCCTGGCGGTCAGTGCTATCCTCTTCGCCTGAATTGATTTCAGGGCGATCCTGAAACTCGAGCTTACGCTCCGGATCTCCTTTTCCATTTACATCGGCATTGAGTTCATCGTTATCCAACCCTTCAATATCGTCATAACCTTCGTAATCCAGTTCTGCCTGAAATCGTGGATCTACCTTTGAAACGAGTAAATCCTCATCGCTGATTCCTGATGCCGGGTCGAGAACTGCCCCTTCATGAGCCGTTTTGTTACGCTTAACATTTTCAATTCGTTGATGTGCTTTCATAAAACCTCCCTATTTGTGTTTCTGGTTGATGGGCTGGTGCGCACTCAGTTCACTGACATCTGGAACAATAATTTGCGCCGAAAAATCGTCAATAATCTGGGCGAACAGATGAATCCACCCCATTATCAAGGATCACGCCCAAACTTTGGGGAATTACGTCGCACTGCCGAAGAAGAAATTTTTGAAAACTGTTCCTCATCAGGATGTGTTTATGAAATTGGAAGCTACTACTCACAATGGCTGCTTCAGGCGAACGCCTTCAATCGAACCATCCATCTCGGATACGGAATTAATTTGCAAGGCTTACCTATGCCAAATGCAAACAAAACCCAGGCTGCATTTAGAGTGCTGATGGATGAAGCTGCCTCCAACAAAAAAACCGTAGGTACTGCAAAATGAAAAATTTGAAAAAGGAAACTAAAATCATGAACACCCCCCTTGCAACGATCCTGGCAATACTTGTTACCGGTTTCTACAGCAGCTACAGTCAAGCTCAAACCACACCACTTTCGAGCGTTCAGAATGAAATGAACGAGTTACTCACTGCAGAGGAAAATCTGGAACAATCGATCGAGATCCTGATTCAACCTCAGAAACTATCATTTTCAGACTACTCCGAAGTGCATGAGAAATTGATTCATGACGCGAAAGAAGTTCTAGGAAACATGAAAATTGCTTTTCAGTTGATCCAAACCACGGCAAGCAACCGATTGTCAGCGATCCTCTCGGAGCTCGAATCCTTCCGCCTAAGAGCGGAGACCGGAGACGCGGTCAGTATCAAGCTTTATGAACTCGAGAAGGTCAAATATAGAAACGATATTGACCAACTCAATAACGAATTGAACGCCATTTATAGTAAAGCACTTACCGATGTCATTGTCCTGAAGACACGTCTGACCATACCCGTAACTCTGAGACTGAAGAACAAGGCTCGCGCTGGAGTGGCCAATACCATCTTCGAAAACTGCAAGACAGGCGGAACCGCCTATTCGATCGTTTCGGAATATGTAAAGTGGGTAAAACAAACAGAGCCCTTAAACCGCGAACACACCCTTTATCAGGGAGTTGTCCTGGAACCGATCTCATTACGCTCAACCGACTGCAAACTTAAAAAAGTGCTGGATAGCCTGGCAACGAAGCAAATCATCGGGCATCATCTGCCACTGGCGGACGTAAGCTCTGCTGCTCCTCAAAAATAGGCGTAGCTGTTGCTTCATCTAAATAGGGGCTACTACCTCGGCCAAAGGACTCACTAAGGTTCGAGATCTCGGAGACTTTGATGGTCATCCCACATTTCTTCTAAAAGTTCTCCAGTAGACAAACAGATATGCAGCTCCAACAATTCAGCATCCGAAGGATATCGCCCAAACTTTTGCTCAAAAAGAGTCACCACCGCGCCCTCGAACTGAGTATAAAGTTTTCTTCCTGATAAGTCCGTTGCCCGATTCAAGAAAATTTGTTTTTTGGAACGAGAAACAAAAGGCTCTGCCTTAGATCTGGTTTTAATGGGCATTTTATCGGGATCAACCACTTGAATCGAATAGAGCGAAAGTTCGTTGATCAGGCTTTTTGGCAACTTCGATTTCTGCAGCTCACCGATCACTAGAGGAAAGATAAAGTTCTCTCGATCCATTCGCGCCTCGGATTTTAATGTTCGCCATGCCTTTACATCTTTTTTATCCAAAGCATTTAGGCGCTTTTGGAATTGTGCACTGTCTAATGCCGCACCATTCTTTTCCTGAGCAGAAAGAAATGCTACCGATTGATCAAAAGAATAATCACTCAATTCATAATCCTTTAATTCATTGTTACTTGTTGAAATTGAACTTAATAGAAGCCCATAAACGGTGATTGAAATATTATTATCAGCGTCGCTATTTCTCTGAATATTCTCAAAATAGTAACTTTCATTAAATTCCAAAAACCTCTGCTTGCAATCTTTCAGTGCAATTTCTGGTGGATTACAAACCATCTTAAACAATGATAGAGATTTTGGCACATGAGTGATTCGAACTTGCATCCCGCTGAGTGACTCCAAAATTTGTGCCTGGGTAAAAGAAGTAATTTTCGAGAGCCCTGACACGTCCATCTTTTGAATCAGGTCTCGAAAAATCTTAATGGCAGCTTGAGTGGCCAACTTGCGTGCATTCTTTTTTGCCCCCCCCCTGGGTGGCATGAGATGTATTCAAAGTATTGATAATGGCTCGGGGTGCGCCCTCAATCTGAGCAACACCCTTTGATGGCGATAAGCTCAAAGTAAAAACGAATAAGAAATAAAGCATGGTAGAAACTTACTTTGTTTCAAATGAAAATACAATACAAAAACGATCAACAATTCTTAGCTTCAACTTTTTCCGTTGCATCAGTGCCCGATCCGAGCCGCTACCCAATCCTTAAGCCCAATAGAGATAGTAATGCTTTGCAACTTACGGACTAGTGTAAATCGTTTCATCACAACTATTCGTGCGATTATCGAATTGTTCCTGGATCTCGTAAGTAAAATTACTTGTCTTTAAGCTCGTGTAACGTTGGGCGCACAAGTCTCCAATTTCTTGTCCACCCGAGGTGTTCCATGCATCCGGAAACGCCGGCCCTGATCCTCCTGATGCACTCGGGTCGGTCACCACTTCAGTGATTTCGTGAGAAAGCACGATTGATAAGGTAGCGAATGAATCGGTCGCTGAGCCGCAACCTGCAGCACACAGCCCGTCAAAGTTCGGAAGCACAGTGTAGTGAATTTCTCCGTATTGAGAAGAATTGTACTTGTGATGGTACCCGCAAAAAACCTGACAAGAAAGTGCGCTCCCCAAGCTAATAGAAATTCCTGGCGGAAAGAACATTGAATAAACCGTGTTTTCATTCGGAGCGGGCAAAACGCCCAATCTGATCTGATATTCGATTTCTGCGCCTACCTGACTATCGGTGACAGTCGAAGCGGCGTTAGATGGGTGAATGACGACGTTTCCGCCATAAGATCCGCGGCCAATAACTTGTTGAGAACTCGCATGCCCGCCCACTACCTTGGCGCCCACGGTGCTATACTGGCTGAGCATATCGAACAAAGTACTGTTTAACATTGCTGTCAGGAGACTCCCCACTCCCGACTGAACCCGCGAATCTACTCCTTCGCCCCACATCACCGAGTACGCGAGGATATTAGAAATGACCATTCCACCATGGTAATCGAGACGAGAATTAGAAAGTATGGCGTCAAGATCGTTCGAAGAAGGCCTTTTCTGCATTTTCGCCAATTCTTGCTTGGTATAGACCATTCCGTATGGATTAGCTTGTGCAGTATTCGCGATAAATCCAATCATGATCAACATGCTACTGATTAATTTCATTTATTTTATTTTCCCCCGTTAAAAAAAATAATAATCGCCAATCAAAACTAACAATAAGAAATGTAAATTGACCAGTCCTTAATTTGTCCTCCACAGAGTAGCTAAAAATGAATAACTTAATTTCTAATTTGGTTTCGCATCAGGCGGAATGCCTATGAACAGATAGCCGGAGGCTGGAAAAAAGACAAAACAACCTTTTAAACATGGCCTTTTTGATCGTTCTGTAAAAAACTTCCTCTGCAATCCCTGAAGAAGTCAAATCAACTTCTGCTTTCTCGCGAGACGAATTTGCTCGCAGGTCTGTTTTCGTGAGCCACTTTGGCTTAGCAAGAATTACAATTTACCTATGCTAGAAATCGCAAAAACCTATGCTGTGCGGCGGCAAAAAAAGAAGAGGCAACCCCGTTAAGTGCTTCGGATGATAAAACTAGAGCACAGTCGACTGAATGTATTCTAGTCCGCCCCTGATCGCGGCAACCTGGGCATCGACGCAAATGGCATCGGTTACCTTCGGGCTATCAGGATACACTTCGGTGGTTGTGGTGTATCTAGCCCGAGAGAGCCCTGCACAAAGCGAAAGCTTCTTTAGCGGATAATTGATAACACCCTCTTGCTCGAGAACTTCACCGATGATTTTGCCATCCGGATCGGTCGGAGCGATTTGGGTGACCTTTCGAACGGATTGAATGATCGCAGCCTGAAAATCTGGGCAAGGATTTTCGGTATCGCCAACCGTATAAAAGCCATCCGGAATTTCACTGAGTTCTTGTGGTTTTCCATCTCTCTTTTCGAGGGCTGGACGAAAAACGGTGTTATCCGTGTCAGTCGTTTCATGTAAATCAAAATGCGCGTAAATCTGATTCAGATGAGGCGATAGGGCATTCAGTAAAAGCGTACACTCCTCGGCCGGGCTATTCACAATAAAAGAGCGATTCGGATCAATCGCTTTCGGATTCCAGCGATTAATCGTTTCATAAGCCCAGGGGCTTACGCAAGGCGCGCAGATAAATTGAAAATCGTCTGAAAACTTCAATGCTTCATTTTTCATAAATGCGAGGGCGCCATGAACACCACTCGTTTCGTAGCCATGCACCCCACCCGTAATCAGGACTGTCTTTTTCGTCGGATCATACGCCTTTGATTTCACTAGGAATACCGGGTAGCGTGAAGAATTGAGCGACAAAGCGCCGTACTGGATCACATCGTAGGTTGAACCTAAACTCTGGATTTTGGAAACTACTTCGTCCTGATACGAACGTTTTATTGCTTGTTCTTTAAACCACTGTTCTTTATCGTTTTGAGTCCAAGGCGTGAGCTGCTTTATAGTATTCATGAGTTTAAAGAGATTAACCCAAAGCCCTTAAAAATGGAAGCAAGGCTACCAGAAGCCTTGCCCAAAAACCTACTCTTTAGGATTCATCAGTTTAATACTTGGCTTCCAGGTTACCCGTTCGAGCGCAAAGTGATGAAGATTCAACCCGAGTAACATAAAAACAAAGAGCGCCGAGGGTCCGGACTGTGAAAGTGGAGTGTACCCCGTGGGCTGGAGAGTTTAGCGCGTAACTTGAACGATCGTAGGAGCGCCCTTTTTTTTCAGCAGTTTCTTCCCTTGTTCTGCTAGTTTTTCATATTCCACTGGAGAGTAATATCCCAGAGAAGAGTGG
>CAIKYX010000092.1 GCA_903831745.1 Oligoflexia bacterium | reverse complement strand
TTGCGGGCACGCCATTCTCGGAAAAGTCATTTTTGAAATTCAGGATTCGCTGGCTGATCCGCGTTTTGTCGACAATCCACTTACCACGGGTACGCCCTTTGTACGCTTTTATGCTGGTGCCCCACTCTTAAGCCCCGGAGGCCAAGCCATCGGCACCCTCTGTGTCATTGATCACGAACCTCGAAAACTGACCAGCGAACAAAGCCATTCTCTAGAAATCCTGGCCAAACATGTTGTTTATCTACTCGAAATGCGCAAACTCAGTCTTGAACGTGATCACCACCTGAAGGAACTGAAGGAAGCCTCACTGCAAGTACTAAACCAGCAGCAACAGCTTATCCAGTCCTCGAAAATGTCAGCATTAGGAAGCATGGCCTCAGGCGTAGCCCACGAAATCAACAATCCCCTGACCATTGTTCTCGGCAAAATAGATAAGACCCTGAAACAGTTGCGTGCAGAAAACCCTTCAAACCCCGTGGCCCCAATAGAGCTCGAAAAAGCTCTCGAGCATGGCAAACGAATCGAGCGGATCGTTAAGGGCCTGAAAACTTTTTCGAGAGAATCTAAGGGCGATCTGACGAGCAAAACATCGCTCAAGCAAATTATCGAAAATTGTCTGAGTGTGTGTGAAGAAAAAATGAATTCTCTGGGAATCCGTTTTACCTCCCGAATCGATGAACAATTAAACATTCAATGCCGACCCTCCGAAATTTCGCAAATTCTTTTAAACCTACTCGGCAACTCGATGGACGCCCTCGAAAACCTTGATGAAAAATGGATTTCGATCGAATCCTCTGAAGAAAAACACCTTGTCTGCTTGGCGATCACCGACAGTGGGTCAGGGATTCCGGATAGGGTGTCCGAAAGGATCATGGAACCTTTTTTTACCACCAAAGACGTAGGAAAAGGTACCGGTCTCGGACTCAGCATCTCTAAGGGATTGATCGAAAGCCAAGGTGGCGAACTGCTTTACAATTCGAACAGCAAGAACACACAATTCATCGTAAAAATTCCGAAAAGTAAGTCCTAATTTTTAACTGAAGGAACGACAGCAGGCGGCGCACCTTCTGCCACTTGCGCAGGAGCGACTGCTGCGGGCGTTTCTTCATTTGCAGCCTGGGCTTCGACCTGCTCGTCGGTCAGACCTTCAGCAGCGATTTGGGCACCTGTCATTTTTGTAGGGGCAGCCTCTGGCGCCGCAACCTGCGAAGGAATTTGTGCAGGAGCTTGCGCCGGTGCTTGAGTCAGCTTTTCTAGTTCTTGCATGCCAGGCAGGTGCGAAAGATCAGGAACAATCACAATATCAATTCTGCGATTTTCGGCGCGTCCCTTGGCTGTTTTGTTGTTCGCAATCGGATCCGTGGTTCCGTAACTTGCAATACTGAGTCGGTTTGGTTTAAAGCCTGCCGAAACCATGGTGTTTAACACCGACATGGCGCGAGCCGAAGCCAGCTCCCAATTCGAAGGAAATTTCTTTGAGTGAATCGGGATCGAATCTGTGTGCCCTTCAATTTGAAAACGCTTAGTCGACATGCCGTTGAGAAGCTTGCTCACTTGACGAATCGAATTGGCACCTTTGGCAGAAAGTGCAGCAGACGCAGTAGGAAAAAGAACATCAGTCGAGAGGGCAAGCATCATACGGCCATCTTGAACTTTTACCTTCAGTGTTCCAGCATCGACCAATTGCTTGAACTTCAGAGTCAATTCACGCAACTCTACCAGGCGCTGCTCAGCCTCGAGCTTTTGCGCCTGAGCCAGAACCAAGTCTTGCTTCATGGCGTTTACGGAACTCTCGAGCTTCGTGCGCTCGGCCTCGGTCATTCCGAGTTTGTCTTGAAGGGTGCTACGTTCATTTCCGCATGATGAGAGTTTGTTTGAAGTCTTGGCGATGTCGGCTTCTGCCTGTTTGAGTTTGGTGGTTACCGAAGTATAAAGATAACCCGCTGCTGCAATCGGAATGATGAGGGCACTAAAGAGGAGAGCTTTCTTAACGTTTTTTCGCATGCGGCATTTTTGACCATCGCAGGCGTGGGTGTCAAGTAAGGCTTCAAAAAGCGAAACAATCTTTAAATAATTCGTGTGAATTAATTGAATCACTAACGAAAATAATGCAGTCGCAGCAAATGGGCGACCACCTGCACGGTCTTGATCGGGTTTTCTTCTTCGACGATAGACCGGGTAATTTCACGCGCAAAGACATCAAGAGTGTCATTAGCGCCCACCACCAACACCCCAGCTTCAATCAAGATTGCTTTCGCTTCTTCGCGCGGCATATTGAGGAGCACCTTAAGTGCGCCTTCTAAAACGGCGGTATCGAGAGTGGTTTTCATTTGTTCGAGATTATTCAGGTGCTTTTCGATCACAGTTGGCACCGACTCAATTGCGGGCGGCGGAGGCAGAGGATCGAATTTTTCGGTAATGAGCTTCAGCTCGTCCGCAGTAATGACTTCACGTTTGGCTTCTTTTTCAGTGACATCGCGGGCGCCCAGCAATTCCTGATTCTGGATTCGACTGATCGATTCAGAATAATAGACCGTGCGTTTGTACTTAATCCCCACTGCCACTACCAAAAAGTCATCCACTACTGTGAAGCGGGTATAGGCAACGGTTGACTCTTTTCTGAGAAAGAAAATGGCCAAGTCGAATTCTGATGGCTTCTTCAGGAAATAGTTTCTAGCTGCAAGCAACAAAGCTTCTTTGTAAAACGGGTTTGAAATCTGACCCGCATCTACCCGGTAAGCTTCGGTCTCTTCCTTAATCCAGCTCGCGTTCAAGGCCACCTCAGAGAGGCTTTTCGCACTACAATAACTCTGAAAGGCGTGTTGGGCCGCTGATGCGGTCGCCGCGAGACCCAAACAGTAAATTAACAGAACGGATGTAAGCGTACGATTCGGTAAAAGCATTTTGCTCAAGAATATTTACACAAATGCGATTTAACTTCAAGAGCGAAAGAATCAGCCTCTATTCAATGCTTTTAGTTTTTAAAAAATCTCATACCGAAGAGCCCTTGATTCAGAATTGATATGATCCCTGGGCTGTAATAGAGTGGGCCACCTTACCGGTGTGGAGACAGGTCATCATGCGTTTTTTTAGAACAGTAGCCGCAAGCGTCTTCTTGCTCATCAGCCTGAATCTTACCTTCGCACAAGCGGGGGCGGATTTTTGCACCAACTCACTTACCGCTAAAGTTTCGATCAATGCGTCTGACATTCAAAATCAGATTCCATTTGGTACCCTGGCCTATCTCGACCATGTCACGCTGGGAACAAACGCCCTACCCGTGATTTTTTTAGGAAAATTCAGACCGCAAGATCAGAGCACCGACTATTTTGGATTCTTTGATCAGGATGGCGCGACCCTTCACTTTGTCAACGCGACCAGAACAAAAATCGTCACCCAGGATCAATCCGTGGTTGGCCCCGAAAAGGTAAAACTTTGGGTTCGAAATGAAAATCAAGAAGGTGCGGATTGCGCTGCGTATTCACTTTACCATTGCCTGCGCCAAATCAGTTTTTATAGCCGTTCCCTGAAAGCCTTAAAGGACAATTTTGTTACTGAGTCGATGAGAATCAAGACCCTGGTTGAGTCGATCAACACGCTTTATTATCACGGTGACGAAGGCAGGAACATGGATGCGGCCGTAAAGAAAATGGCCGAGGAACGAGGGCTCAATGTCTATTCCGTTCCGAAGGATTCTATCGACGATTTTAGAAAATATATTGTCGACAATGTTTTAAAGGGTTGGCCCATTCTTATTCGATTTAATGTTGAACCGGTCATGCTCGATCAATCACTGACCATTCTCGATCATTCTTTAGAAACTCTGGTTTATGCCAATCGCAATCTTTGGGTTCCATTTACAGGACAACTTCAGGGAAATAGCGCTGGCGGGCATGCGATCGTTCTTCTCGGGGCCTTTGAAGCCCAAGGAAAAAAGTACTTTCTAGTCAGCGATCCGAACTGGGGTTTTCCTCGACTATGGCCACAAGAATACCTGCAGAGAACCACGTCAGCGAATATTCAGGCCTGGCAAATCTGGTTTCCGTAGATCCTAGCGACTCTTCTTTAATTCTGCCTGCAAAAGTTTCCAATTCGGAATCGCAGATGTCATATGTGCTTTGAACACACTATTATGCGAGGGTTCGATCAGATGAACCAGCTCATGGCAAACCACATATTCGACACATTCGAGTGGATATTTGGCGAGCTCACGACTGAGCCAGATTCGCTTGGCCCGCGGATTACAAGTTCCCCACCGGGTCTTCATCATCCGCACCCGCCACGAACCAACTTCGACATTCAACTTTTTCGACCATCGCTCGACCATTGAAGGAAGAACCACCCTGAGCCGTTCGGTATACCAATCGTTCAGTTTTTTCTCACCGTTTTCGCCAGGCTTGACGATCAGGCTAAATGGAACACCAAACAGATGATGCAATTCTCCGGTCTTAAACTCTCGTATCGGTGGATGGGGGCGCGCGAGAATGGTTTTTCGATGCTTCGTAATCCAATCGAGGCGCTCTGAAATGAAAGAAACAATATCCCGGGCCGACACTCTATACGGCGCAGAAACCCTGACTTTGCCGTGCGGAGGATAAATGCCCACGCGCAGGTATTTTACGCGCTTACGGATGAGTTCGATCTCAAGCTCGCCAACCTTTATTGTTTCAGTAAGGAGTGCACCCATTTAAAAAACTTAACATGTTTCAATGAATTCGGCAGCCCTTTCAAACGCACATGGCTTAAAACTGCGTGCGGTGCTAAACTACAGGTTCACCCCAATTCAATTATCCAGGAGTAATCATGAAAAGCAAATCGATTTTATTTTTTTTAGCATTCATTTGTATGAGAACTATCGCAAGTGCAAACACTGAATCATCAGTTGCCCTCGAACATCGCTTCGGGCTCGGTGCAGGCGCTGGCCTTTCGATACCCACTTACGGACAAACTTTTCGTGATCATGCTTCGACCGGCTGGTCTGGCGAAGTCCATGCAGATTACTACCTTTCAAATGCATTCGGATTACGTCTCGACTATTATCGTCTGAATTACAAGTCTAGCTCACCTGTTGGCAAAACCTTTAACCTCGGCGGTTTTTACCGCTTTATGGATACTGCGATTCTTACCCCGGTCATTGGTGCAGGCGTGGGCTATGCCAATACCTCAGGCAACGAAAACTCAGGGCTTAATTATAATAATATTATCTTTAACGGAAAAATTGGTCTCGATTATTCCATTTGCAAAAATTGGGTACTCGAACTTGCCGCCAAATACGACTTCTTGTTTGCAAAAGGCGATGGCACGTTTGACGAACATGGCCTGGTGCCAGAGGTGAACTTCACCTATTTCTTTAGTGCCACGGCAAAAGCCCCCACTCCTGAACCAGCTCCTGCTGCACTACCCGCCGCATCAGCTCCGACAGTAGCAAAAGACCAAAGATGTCATGATATACCTGCCGGCACGCCAGTGAACTCACTGGGTTGCCCCATCAATGAAAAGATCGACTTCACTCTCGGCGTGCAGTTCGATTCGGGTAAATCGGTAGTAAAATCACAATATCATCAGGAGCTCTCTGAAATGGCGGCTCTCCTCAAGGCACACACCGACCTCAACGCTGAAATTCAGGGTTATACCGATAATTCTGGCGATAAAAACAAAAACATCAAACTCTCAAGTACCCGTGCCCTTGCGGTTAAAAACTACCTCGTTAAAAAACTTGGCGTAAACGCTTCGCAACTCACTTCTAAGGGTTACGGCCCAGATAGCCCTATTGCAGATAACACGAGTGCAGAAGGCCGAACCAGAAACCGCCGGGTCGTCGCTTCCCTTCATTCGAAATAAAATAGACGAAAAATCTCGATTTTAAAGGCGGGGCAATCCTAGATTGCTTCGCCTTTATTTTTTCGTAATCAAAGTCTGAAGATATTCAGGATAAGTATACGCCAAATCAGTCTGACCGGTCGGAGTCAGCTCAATGACACGAGTCGCGATCGTTTCGATGAACTGCCGATCATGAGACGTAAATAAGATGGTGCCCGGAAACTTGGTAAGTCCGTTATTGAGTGCCGTAATCGATTCGAGATCGAGATGGTTGGTCGGCCCATCAAGCATCAATACGTTGGCATTACTGAGCATCATCTTTGAAAGCATGCAGCGAACCTTTTCGCCACCCGACAAAACGTTGGTATGCTTCAGTGCTTCGTCGCCCGAGAACAGCATGCGCCCCAGGAACCCTCGAATGAACTCTTCGTCTTTTTCTTTCGAAAATTGTCTCAGCCAATCGACCAAACTTAAATCCGAGTCAGAAAAATATTTGGCATTGTCCTTTGGAAAGTAAGCTTGCGTCGTGGTTACCCCCCATGAAAACTTTCCGGAATCGGGCTGAATTTCGCCAGCAAGTACCCTAAAGAGGGTGGTATTGGCAGTATCATTAGCACCGACGAAAACTACTTTATCGCCCTTATGAATCGTAAAGGTGACGTTGTTTAGAACCTTCACACCATCGACTGTTTTCGTGATTCCTTCTACCCGTAAAAGCTGATCTCCGGCTTCGCGCTCGGGTCTGAAGTTAATGAAAGGGTATTTACGTGAGGACGGAACAATGTCTTCGATCGTCAGCTTCGCCAATTGCTTAGACCTCGAAGTTGCTTGCTTTGATTTTGAAGCATTTGCGCTGAATCGGGCAATGAACGCCTTCAATTCTTCGGCTTTATCGGCAACTTTTTTGTTTCGATCTTGCTGAAGCTTCAGCGCAAGCTGGCTTGATTCATACCAGAAGTCATAGTTACCAGTATACAGTTGAATCTTGGCGTAGTTGATGTCGGCCATGTGGGTGCAAACTTGATTCAAAAAGTGACGATCGTGCGAAACGACAATGACCGTCTTTTCGTAATTGAGTAAAAATTCCTCTAACCAACGAATCGCCGGAACATCGAGATGGTTGGTTGGCTCATCGAGAAGCAGAATATCGGGTTCTCCAAAAAGTGCCTGGGCGAGCAAGACTTTTACTTTCTGGCCGTCTTTCAGCTCGCGCATCTTCATCGCATGAAATTCTGTGGTAATACCGAGGCCCGCAAGCAATACGGCTGCATCCGATTCGGCCGTCCAACCGTTCATTTCAGAAAATAATCCTTCTAGCTCACCTACCCGCTCACCGTCTGCGTCCGAAAAATCGGGCTTGGCGTAAAGCTTGGCCTTTTCTTCCATGACTCGATAAAGATCCGGCTGGCCCATCATCACGGTAGTCAGCACTTCGATATCATCATACTCGAAATGATTTTGCTTCAGGATTGCGAGTCTCTTGCCTGCCACGATGTTTACCGAACCCGCACTCGGAGCCACTTCGCCCGAAAGAATTTTTAAAAACGTAGATTTACCTGCACCATTTGCGCCGATCAGGCCATAGCAATTGCCGGGAACAAATTTGATATTTACTTCTTCAAATAGCTTATGGCTCCCGAAGTGGAGGCCGATATTGTCTGTTGTGATCATGTGTGAAGGGAGTGTCGCACTTGTGAACCATTTTAGTCAAGAAAAACAAAACTTACGCGCTGCCGCTGTAAAATAGAGAGTCCAAAATTACACCAAAGCGCTTTGGACGCAAAAACAACCTCGAAATCCTTGGTAAATTCACAACTTTTCTCTGGCACTCTTCTCGCTTCTTACAGTGTTGTGTGAAGGATTCACACATTGAAACACAGGAGGTGTTGTGATGCGTAAGCACGAAAAAAACGAGGCCCAACTTTCACTTTTTGAAAGCAACGAGCCACCCCCCACCAAAAAACCAAGCATCGTCGATTTTGCCCGAGCCAGATTCGAGCAAAATCCGAACATGACACAAGAAGAATACAAAAAGTGGATCAAGTTTTTGGTGACCCACTCTTTGCGTACTTTGGATTAGGGGATCTCTAGAACAGACGGTACGCGCTGATCGTACTTTCTTTCATATTAGGAACAATCAAAGTCTTAGACTCTGGAATGTATCCAATATCGGCCGTGCCTTGGGTTTTTTGCATCAGAAGCTCGGGCCGGCCGTTAGATACGAGATAGATTTTTCCGGCGATCCAATCAGAGACAAGAAAGTTTCCGTTTCCATCAGTCTCGAGGCCATCAAGATTACCGAAACCCACCGGAGTAATCAGCGTTCCGCGCTTGGTCTTCAGATCGAATGAAATCAAATGTCCCAGAAGCTTGGTGGTAAAATCAGCATTCATTCCGGTACCCCACCCTGCCATGACGAGAGAATTGCCCATGATCAGCAAGCCGTTCGGAAGCTCACCCTCGGGCACTTTCACAAAAACAGAAATCTTCTTACCGTTCAGTTGATAAATATTGCCAGTCAGCATGTCTGAAACAAAAATTTCGCCATTAGGTCCGACTGCGGTGTCATTCAGAAACTTGGCACCTTTAATGTGAATGTTTCGTACAATTTTTCCTGCTTTAATATCGATTCCTACGAGATGATCGATATCGGAAACCCAAAGCATTCCTTTCACCACGCGAATGCCCTTCGGCGCGTTCAACCCTTGAACCCATTTGGCTTTAAGCATTTTTCCGGTTACCGGATCAACCTGGGAGATCCAACCGATTCCATCTTTCTTAAGCGCCTCGCCCGCCACGTTTGATACGAACAACACTTTTGATTCGGGATCAAAATAAGCACTTTCAGGATTAAGGATACCGGGATCACTCAACGTCCACAGAGGCTTGGGCTCGGCCGGAGTGACAAACGACTTTGCAGTGGTTTTGCCGGTAGAACAACCCATGGAAGCTGCAAGGACGGCTAAAGTGATTGCGCGCACGCAAAACGAATTGAATTTAATTTTTTGATTTGTTTTCATGGTTAGAACGTATCACGAGTATGAAATTCATGCCAATCCCGCTCAAGACTTTCTCGGTGATCGGGGTGCGCGATTTTGATCAACGCATTGGCCCGCTCTCGAAGGGTCATTCCGTAAAGATCGGCAACACCATACTCGGTAACTACATAATGCACATGACAACGAGTCGTCACAACACCCGCTCCGGACTTCAGCGCTGCTGTAATTCTCGAAACACCATTCTTTGCCTGTGAGGTGAGTGCAATGATCGGCTTACCTCCGACCGAACAAGCTGCTCCTCGCATAAAGTCCATTTGGCCGCCCACACCCGAAATCACCTGATGTCCGATCGAATCGGCACATACCTGGCCCGTCAAATCGATTTCGACCGCAGAATTGATGGCAGTTACTTTTGGGTTTTGCTTGATGATCGCCGGATCATTTACATAACCGATGTCGAGCTGAACCACGCTTGGATTATCGTGAACGTAATCATAAAGCGCCTGCGACCCCATCATAAAACCAGACACGGTTCGGCCCGGATATTTTTTCTTCTTCGAATTATCGACCGCACCACATTTGATGAGCTCGAGCACACCGTCCGACCACATCTCAGTATGAATGCCCAGATGCTTGTGATTTTTCATCGCAGCCAGAGCTGCGTCCGGTATCGCTCCGATGCCTACCTGCAGGGTCGCACCGTCTTCGACGATTCCTGCAGTAAACTGACCGATCTTTTTTTCGATTTCGGTTAATGGCCGCGGCTTGGCCTCTGGCAAGGGGGTATCGACTTCGATCGATGCGTGAATCTTACTGATATGAATCAGTCCTTCTCCATGCACCCGAGGCATGCGGGGATTAATCTGCGCAATGACGATTTTGGCAGATTGAACCGCAGCAAATGCGACATCGACACTGACGCCCAGGCTGCAGTATCCGTGGATGTCGGGCGGAGAAACATGCACTAAAGCTACATCGAGTGGCCTACGACCCGAGCGGAATAAAACCGGAATCTCGGATAGAAAACATGGCAAATAATCGATGCGATCGTAATCGATTCGCTTTCTGATATTCTCGCCGATAAAAAGATTACTTACCCTGAAACTGTCTTGATACTTTGAATCCGCGTAAGGTGCAAGCCCCAGAGTATGAAGGTGAATAATTTCTACGTTCTTAAGTCGGTCTGCCTGGGCAACGAGCAGTGCAATTAACTGAAAGGGTGTGGCCGCGCCGCCATGAATGAATACCCGTTGCCCCGACTGAACGAGATCAATAGGCGATCCAGATACAAACATAGGCGGTGTTGTTGTCTGCTGCATTTCTTCCTGAGCCATCATAGTTAGTGGTACCACCGTTAAACTTGTCGTAATAGACATAATTCAACGAAATGCTGACATTCTTTCTAAGTAAATATCCGATTTCCGCAGAAATGCCTGTGCTATTTGGTGAATTTGCTGCAAAGCCACTGAGTACACCCGGAGCATAGCGATTGGCATCAGATGATCCTTGCACATTAAAACAACCCAGCGTCGCGTTGACGCCATTCTTGAACATCACTTCTGCATTGGCGCTCGTAGTAGTCAGAGAATTGGTCGGGTGTTCTGATCCGCCTGATGCGTAGGTGGCATCAAGTTTTTGCTGTTCGTTGATGACTTGCATATGAACCACGAGACTGGCTTTCGGCAAAAAAACTTCATACTGGGCATCAACCCCTTTATCGATAAAGCGATCCGTAGCTCCTGAAGTTCCGGTCGGATAGAAGTTTGCACTCATTCCTGATGCACCGATTTCGAGATAACTTTTCTTCCAGGCAAACTGGTGTTGAAACGCAACTCGTCCGTAAGGTGCCATCCCTTTGATCAGCATCGTTGCATTTGCGCCCTGTGGATTTGCCACCCCTTGCTGGGCAGAAGTATAGGCACTGACGTCGCCATAGATGAGATTATTGTACATGCCGTAAATTCCGGCTCCCACCACTTGCTGAGCCAAAGCTCCTTCGAGCATGGTGCTTGCTGCAGGGGTTGGCGCATAGCTCGAACTGGAATACGGATAACGCCAAGCCGCGGTTGAATTCCAAAGATCTTCGACGCCCGGATTGTTATTGAGCGTCATTCCATAAACCAAGGTTTTTCCGCCAATCTTGGTCGTGGTGTTGGAATAGCGAATTTCTGAATTATCCATTCCAATGGTTCCAGTCGCCTGGCTGTAGGTCATTTGAATGAAGGATCCGATGTGGGGAGCAATTTGTCCGGCATAGAACAAACTCAATTGTTGCGGAAACTCGAAGTTACTGTTCTTGGCACCCGGCTCGGCGGTTTTTTCGCGAGTGTATGACATCTGAATCATGCCACCGAGTGGCGCTTCACTTAATAGTTTGAGCTGAGGCGTTCTTCCCTGCTCTGGCTTACCGAGATCATCTATAGTTTTTTGAGTGGTAAACGTAAAGGCGTTCAACTTGAAGTTTCGACCGAAAGCCGTCAACTGAGGATAAACCCCATTATGACAAACGGTGCAACTCAAACCGGTTTGCCTTGCGTAGTTCGGCGTCGCCTTTGCGGCGGGTGCGAGCAAACCCTGCGAAAGAATGCTCAGACTCAGAGTAACAAGAAGTGGTTTCATTTGATTCATATTGGATTTCCTTTGTGCGGAAAGTATATCGATTGATGTCGCGAAACCAGTTAATATTACACAATTTTTGTGTAAATCGTTTTGATTGATCATTGTTGGGACATTAATTCCGAAGGCAAGTGGGTGATGACTCATTTTGTAGCACCGCGCGGTCCACGGAGTTTCACAAAGGGATTCTTTGACCCGCATTCACAATTCGAATAGCATTGAAGTACATGATCCCCGCCCTAACCCTAATGGCTTTTTTAACGATGACCTCTGCATTTTCAGCTCCCAAAAACAAGCCTGCTCCCACTTCAAAGAAGAGCCCTACCATTACCTTGAAGCGCCTTGCAAAAGAGCGCGGTCTTCTCGTAGGTGCTGCAGTCGCCGTTCCTGAACTCTTTGAAGATCCGGTTTACGAAAAATTCATTCGAAATGAATTTTCGATTTTTACCCCAGAAAACGCCTTTAAATTTGATGCGCTTCGCCCGTCTCGCGATGCATTTTCTTTCGAGACTCCCGACAAGATGGTGCACTTTGCACGACTGAATCGCATGCTCATGCGGGGCCACACGCTGGTGTGGCACAATCCAGCAGCACTTCCGAATTGGTTTTTAAAAGGTAAATTTTCTGCGAAAGAAAAGCGCGAAATACTGAAAGACCACATTCAAAAGACGCTGACTCACTTTAAGAAAGCGGCCAAAGGCGCCATCATCTGCTGGGATGTCGCGAATGAGGTTTTTCATCATGACGGCAGCTATCGCACGGACTCGATCTGGGCCCCGGTGGCAGCACCCACTGCAAATGCATTCCTGACCCAGGTTTTTAACTGGGCTCACGAAACTGATCCGAAGCTGAAGCTTTTTTACAACGATTACGACATCGAGTTGCCGGGGCCGAAAGCGACTGCAGTTTACAACACCCTCAAGGCACTTAAAAAAGCAGGGGTGCCTGTTCATGGCATTGGTTTTCAAATGCATCAGGGACCCGATCGAATTACTGATTTAAAAGCGATACGCGCAAACATGAGGCGGTTTGCAGCGCTGGGGCTTCAAATTCATATTACCGAATTTGATTTTAAACTTAAAGATTCTGAACCTAAAGAAAGCGCACTCGAAAAACAGGCACTCGCCTACGCAGATGCGATCAACCTGTGTAAATCAATCAAGGCTTGCAAAGCCTTCGTTTCTTGGGGAATTACCGATAAGTACACTTATGTTTCAAGAGATAACTCCGGAATGGGTCGCGCAAACATGCTCGACTTCGAACTACTTCCGAAACCGGCATACTACGCGCTTCGTAGCGCGCTCAGCAAAAAAGCCGACAGAAGAGATTAAAGTCCGAACGACTTGAGATCCCAATCGAAGAACAGGGTCAAGTAGGCACGAAAACTATATGTGTTTTCATTCAAAGAAGTATAGTGCTGCCAAGCATACTCTACGCCCAGATTAAGCGGGTCGCGGCCCAATTCGATACCGGCTGAAGGACCATGCACATTATAGTACAGATCGTTTTGCGCACGAAAACGCCAATAGATCTCGCCCCGGAATACCCGGGCAGTTCCACGAGCCAGAATCTTAAACGCCAGAACCGAAAGCCCCACATAAGCCAACAACGGCAATACCAACTGGTCAGGCTCTTTTACCGGTGAAACGCCGAAGCCCAAATAAAGGAGTGGCGCCAAATAATAGATGAATTTCTGAATCGAAGTAAAATAGTAAAAAGTCATCAGATACGCGATTCGCTGATGAAACGTCAGCTTATCGGTAGTGATGATTTCGAAAAAATACTTTTTCAGAATCTGAATAGAACCAAGCGCCCAACGCCCGCGCTGAACCAGAAATGGCTCAATCGTCGTCGGAGCCAGACTGAAAGCAATCGGTTCATCATGATAAAAAGTTTTATAACCGGCCTTGTGAAAGCGATAAGTAGTCAGGGTATCTTCGGTTACTGATTCAGTAGCGACACCGCCGACTTCAAGCAAAGCTTTTCGGCTCAGCATCGAACCGCTGCCGCACCACATGGTTGCATCGCCGTAATCGAGGCCTCGAAGAATGACGTCGTACCAAAGCGCTTGCTCGTGCCAGGTGTGTTTGCCAGAACTCTCGATCCAATGTTGAAAACTGTCGAGATTGTAAAATGCGTTCGGCGTTTGAACGATTGCAACTTTCGGATCGTCGAAATAGCCAACCATCTTGTTCAGAAAGTCCTTACGTGCAATTCCGTCGGCATCAAAAATAACAATCAAGTCACCACTGGTCTGCGAGAGCGCGTTATTGATATTTCCGGCCTTCGCACCTTTGTTATCACTACGAGTAATGTATTCAACCCCCATTGCAGCGGCGAGCGCACGAACTTCTGGTCGACGTCCATCATCGAGAATATAGACCTTATGCGGATATTCCATCTTTAGTGCGTGGTAGATGGTGGTACGCAAAAGTTCTGGAGTTTCATTGATGGTCGGAATAAAAACATCGACTGTCGGCTTGCCCTTCGGCACCACCGATTCGCGATTTCGAATTTTCCAAGTTGCTGCCATGAAAAACAGCGAACTGATAAATCCGAACGCATCAAAGATAAAAAACAACCACGAATAAACCGGATGCGACGCTGTGTTAATCGTCATCATCCCCCGCCAGACGAAATATCCGATCGAATAAAATATCGAAATAAATATCAGCGCCTTCTAATTCAGTGAAAGTGGTAAAAATTCTTTGGCGTCATTCCCTTTAGCCATACTCTTATGCTCCTCAATGAGACGATTTACATCTACATCGTAGTCTATCCGGTTTTATACAAAATGGGTTTAATTATATTGATAACACATCGCATAATTTATTGCTAGGGTGTTGATAAAATGACGATTTTCTATCACTCATTTCTTACTAAAAATCGAAAATCATTTCTTTGAATCCTTCGTCCACGCAATCACCCCACTCTTCACCCACTCGGTAACCGCATTTAAGTACGCATCATTCAGAGTCGCGGGAGTATCGTTCGCCGTGTGGTAATTCTTTTCATTGAAATCATTCTCCCAATCTTCACTGATGCAGACCGCAGAGAGCCCCTTCTGCCAAAATGACCACTGATCACTTCGATCGAATCCGTTTTTTAATATCTCGGGCTTTAAGTTCCACACCCCCGGAGCGGGAGTTTGCTTGAGTAGCATGTCGGCCAATATCTCGTCGTTTTTCGCGCCTTTTTGCCCATTTGCCCTGGTGTAGATTTTTACCGGCACATTCGGACGTGTTTTTAAAGTCGACCATCCAATCATTTCGAGGTTAATCAGACCTGCGTAGCGCTCTTTTTTGACAGAAAACGGAAGCTTTTTCTTTAGATAATCTTTCGCAAAAGCATACGACCCCAGAAAGAAGATCTCTTCATCATCAAAGGCAACAAAGCGAAGAGTCTTTGAAGGAGGATGAGCGGCAAAGTATTCGGCCAGGCTTAACATCGCAATGAAACCACTTGCATTGTCATCCGCCCCGGGCGCAACGCCTTCGACCGTAAACTTCATCGTCTGGTGATCGTGAGTAATCGTATCGTAGTGCCCACCGATATAGAGGACATCACGGGGCTCGGTTGCCCCCGGAATTTCGAGGATCCAGTTCTGACCCGGCACCTTTTCGAACTGTTTTACAAATTGAATGGCCGAATCGGTGAAAGCTTTCCATTTCAGGTAGGTTTCAGATTTTTTTGGAAATTTCTTAGCAACTAGCCTAACAAAGTCGCTGCGATAGTTTTTTTCGGCAAAGGCTACATCCGGATAAAAGGAGTGGCGGTAGACCTTCGCACCTGGAATCTTTTCGCTGAGTTCACGAAATCGCGCCTCGATCCACTTCGAAGCCTTTTCATGACCGAGTTGCCCCGCCGAACGATTGGGCGCAGTTGCGTTTACAAATTCAGTCAGTTCGGCCAATAAACGAGATGGCTTTTCTGTCGAAGGGTTCGTTTTAGGGGTGGCACAGGAGGCAAGGCTTAACACCAAAAGCATCCGAAAAATAGTATTCATGATCTCAGGTTAGCGCGGGCAATAAAATTCTTCGACCAAAAACTTAAATAGCGCTGGGTCATTCCCCAGTGCAGGGTAACGAAAGACTTTAGCGCAAGAAACCAAAGATTGTACTGAATGATTCTCTTTTTTTTCGCTTCTTTCGCCAATTCGAAATGCCCTAGTTTCTCGAGCTCGCACCCCAAGGCATCATACAGCGCCGACTCTTCATGAAACCTGACCAGCGATTGATTTAACTCATTAGTCGCATTGTTCGTATGGCGCCTATATTCATAGAGCGGCATGGAATAGATTCCAATCAATCTTGCGCCAGAACTGAGGGTTCTTAAAATCCAGTCAAAATCGAGGACCATTTTAAAAGAGACACTAAAAGGTGCGTCTGCCAAGTCTCTCGATCTAAAGCAGAGGGTGGGACAAAATACAAAATTACCCGGAATCAACATCCTGACTCCGTCGATTCCATCTAGTTCGAGATAGCCATTGGCTGGTATCCGAGTCAGCGTTTTTTTATACCAATCGGTGAAAGAAAACGAAGGTGCACCGTGATCATCGATAATTCGGGTTCTGCAAAAAAAAGCCCTGGCATCCGGATACCGAGAGGCCGCAGCCACCATCGCTTGTGCGTATTCAGGCATCAGCCGGTCATCGGCGTGAAGCAAGGTGACCAGCTCGCTTTTTCTTCCGCTTAACAGCCCTTGATTCCAATTGGCGGCCATACCCAGATTAGCAGCATTTTTCTGATAACTGATTTTTGGGTGAGCAAGCTTAAGCACCGTTTGCTCGGCAGCAGAAGCTTCGACAGGATCGATCGAATCATCAAAAACACAGGCTTGCCAGTCAGCATAGGTCTGGCTGATGATACTGTTCAGGGTTTCTTCGAGGTACTTTGAATTCTTAAAATAAGGAACCGCTAAAAAAATAGTCATGGTTGCTGTTTTTTAAGAAGGGCTAGCTCTTTTTCGAACTGACGGATTTGCTTGTGTTGATCCGTAACAATGATCGAAAGATGAAGAACGATTGCCATCATCCCGCCCACAGCCGCAACCAAAATCGCCGCCTGAGTCGAATAGATTCCAAGAAGTGCGGCCACGCCTTCCACGAAACCCGGAACCACACTGATTGCGATCAGTAGCAAGCTGATCATGAACCAGGTAATGGCATAAATATTATAAAGTTTTCGCCTGCGAACCAAAAATGAAACGACCACCAGCACCAGAAGACCGAAGACCAGACCGATGATCCGCGCTTTTAAGCTCATCATGTTTTGGCACCTCGCTTTAGAGAAATCGGCATCGACAGAATCAGATCCACGATATTCTTGAACATATAAAAAAATGCGATTCCCAGAGTAAAAGAAGAAACTCCGTGTTCGCGCGGAGCCATATTGATGAACTCTTCCTTGATGCGAAACCCCGCCTTATGCGCCATCCAAATGGCCCGAATTTCGGAATACTCAAACAAGCGATCCTTGGCAAAAAAGGTAATCAGCTCTCGGTTATAGATCTGACAACCCGAAGTGCAGTCTGAAATCTTGATACCGTAAAGAACCTTCAGCAGAAAACAAATGGTCGAGATGCTCGCGTTTCGTAAAAGATTAGGGCTATAGTCGGCTTCACCCAGAAAACGCGACCCAATGACAAAATCGGCACTACCGTTTAACATCGGAACCATCAGGTTCTTTACTTCTTTCGGTGGGTGCTGCCCGTCCGAATCAATCCTTACCAAAAAATCAAATTTTCCGCGGTAGGCGTAAAGAATGCCCGCTTCAATTGCTGCCGCAATCCCGAAAGCCTTGTCTACCTGAATGACCTCAGCTCCTGCCTTCAACGAAACGGCAACAGTATCATCAGTAGAATAACCGTCGATTACCATGACGGTGCAGCCTGGTAACGTCTCTTTGATTCCGGTAATGACTGGCCCAATGGCCTTCGCTTCGTTCAGACTCGGAAGAATAACCAGAATTTTAGGATTCACGATTCTATTCCCTCGATTTGTTTCAATGCTTCATCCAGATTCTCGGCATTTTCGATACCGATCCAAAAATCCTTGATCTGAAATGCACCGACTTTTTCGCCACGCTCGAGATAGGCATTCATCAGATCAGGCATCGTAAAAAACTCGAGATCAGGAATGCGCTTCAGTGCCTTGCCTTTAATCAGGTAAATTCCTGAACTGATGCGAAAACGGGTTTCGGGTTTCTCGATGATTTTAGAAAGCTGCTGATCCTGAATTTCAAGCACACCGAAACTGCTCTTCTGGGTTTTCTCGACATAACCCACCACCAAATCATACTGATGCTTCATTCCGAATTTGGCCATCTCCTCGAAATCGAGCTCGGTATAAATATCGCCGTTGATCAGAAACAGATATTCGTCATCCTGAAATTCATGTCGCATGAGCGAGAGTGGTCCGGCGGTTCCGAGCGGCTTCTCTTCGTGAAAATATTTGATACTGACGCCGAAGCGACTCCCGTCACCGAAATAGGCCTGCACGAGTTCTGCTTGATATCCGGTTGAAATCAGAAAGGACCCGATATTGCTTTTTTTGAATCGATTGATCAGATGAAGGAGAATCGGATGTTCGCCAATCGGCATCAGCGGTTTCGGAATGACAAAAGAAAACGGCCGAAACCGAGTTCCTTTTCCACCTGCCAGGACCACCACTTTTGTAGCATTGAGAGCCATCATCTACCTCTATTTTAAACTCTTCACCATTTCGTGCAATCCCGCGTCCAGGGAATATCGCGAAGACCATCCGGTTGCACCGAGCAGCGCCCGCACATCAGGTAAAACCGCCAACCGCTCATTAGGACGCACTTTACTTGGTTCTACCTCAAATCCACCCTGAAAGTCCAAGATTCGAGCAAGGGTCTGGGTCAACTCCTGAATAGTCGAGCTGTGGCCGGTTCCAATGTTAAATACCCCGTTTTTAACTGTCTGCGAGAGGACTAAAATCAGGATCGCTTCGACCGCATCCTTTACATAAATAAAGTCGCGTGAGGCGCTGCCATTTCCTATGGTTACTTTGTTTGATTTTAGCATTTGCGCCACGAGCGACGGAATAACCGCCATTTCGGATTGGCCTGGACCATATACATTCGCCAGGCGGGCAATCATGACCGGAAGACCAAACTCGGACGCATAAGCAAGACCACTCGACTCGGACATGATTTTGCTGGTCGAATAAATAGAATCCGTCTTCAGGGGATCTGTTTCTAAAAATGGTCTCGATAAGTCATCCGCTTTGGTGCCGTAGACTGCAATTGACGAAAACAAAACCACCCTTTTAATTCCGCTTTGCTTTCGCGCTAGCTCGAGAATATTTACGGTTCCGTCGAGACTGGCCCGTAAGGTATCAGCCGGAAACTCCTTGGCGAGCGCAATGCTCTTCTGACCTGCCAAGTGAAATACATATTCGACCGGCTTTGAGAATTGCGCCGCACAGGCATCAAAGGCGGCCTCTACTTCTGATATCCGGGTCACGTCGGCTTTGAAAATTCCATCTTGTCCGGTTCTGCCCAAACCAATCACTTTTGCACCCTGATCGCGCAGGGTACGAACCAGATGGCTGCCGATGAAACCGGACGCACCCGTGACCAGCACTGTCGCATCCTTAAAGTTCGATAATGGTGAGCTCGAATTAGACATTATAAAGATCGGCCTTGTATTGATCCTGATGTTTGGTCAACCAGGCGATGGTTTCGCTTAAGCCCTTTTCAAGATCATAGAGCGGCGACCAAGAAGTGGCCTGCTTGATTTTGGTGTTATTACAAAACAAGCGCTCGACTTCACTCTGAGTGGGACGAATGCGCTGCGAATCCGAAATGATTTCGACTTCCGATTTCATCAGGCGTGCAATCAACTGCACGAGATCGCGCACCGAAATTTCTGAGTTCATGCCGATGTTCACATATTCGCCGTTGAATTTTTCTTGTTTGGCAATTTCAAGAAAACCCGTCGCCGTATCTTTGACAAAAGTCAGATCGCGGGTCGGGTCGACGTTGCCGAGCTTAATTTGTTTTTTTCCGCTTAGAATCTGAATGATGATGCTTGGGATAATGGCGCGAGCCGATTGTCTGGGCCCGTAAATATTAAAAGGTCTTACAATTTTTACCGGCGTTTCGAACGAACGGTAGTAACTGACAGCAAGATTGTCTGCCGCAATCTTTGATGCCGAGTAAGGCGACTGCCCCACCATCGGATGTTTTTCATCCATCGGAACATATTGGGCGGTACCGTAAGTCTCACTGGTCGAAGTAACAAGCACGTTACGCGTAGAAAGCTGCTTCGCAGCCTGAAGAACATTATAGGTTCCTTCGACGTTCGTCTTGATGTACGCGAGGGGCGACACATACGAATAAGGAATTCCAATCAGGGCAGCCAGGTGAAATACAGAATCTACTCCTACCATGGCGGCTGATACCGAATCGTAATCACGAATATCACCGGTAATGACTTCAAGGTCTTTCTTATAAGGAGAAGACTCGAGCCATCCCCATTGATTCTTTGAATTGTAATGAACAAAAGCCTTAACCTGATAGCCAAGCTCTACGCACTTTTCTGTAAGATGGGAACCGACAAAACCTGCTGCACCGGTCACTAAAACTTTCATAAGATCACCCTTTCAATTCACCGTTATTTTTACAAAATCGATTGGGATAAGCTATACAAAAGACCATTTCACGCAAATTAAATCGATCTCAATGAGGATTCAGGCAAGGAAGATCCCAGATTTGAGCAGTAGGATTTTCATAGAGTTTACACGCCTGATTCCATTTCGATGAGGCCTTCATGATGGCAATGATCGTCGGCTTATAGATCGAAAATGAGGCGTCCGATGCCAGATAGAGGTAGTGAAACGGCGAATGAAGGAGCAAGGGTTCTGCCTCTTCCGGTGTTTTGCCGAAGATCAATTTGTCGAACTCGACCGATTGCGAACTCTCTGTCAGTCGGTAATCCATCATAAAATAAGGGTGCGAATCGCCCACGGCAAAAATGGGCTCCTTCGGACTCAGGTGCTGGCGAATCCAAAGTTTGGCCGAGCCACCCGTTCCTTGAATTTGATCAAGCTTTTTAGAGATTGGCTGAAACTTTGCGCTTCCGATCTGAGTCAGGGTAAAAAAAGTGATGTTCGAAGTCGCGATGACGACAATCGCAAAAACGATATTCAGTTTTTCCGTCCAGGATTTTCCGAACTCACGAATGAGGTAAAGCGAAAAGTATCCTCCCATTGCGGCGAGCAGTACCAAGGTTGCATTCTGGTAGCGAATTTCGGTTGATGCCCTGAAGGCCACCGTAAAACCGATTAAGGCCAGAACCGGCACCCAGGTAACAGAAAGAAAGGTCTTTAAGAGAGTGCGGTTTTTAATCAGAAGCAAGGCGAAGGCCGCAATCAGGGCCAGCAGAAGTGGAAGGTTCGAAAGTATCTCTGAAAAATATCCCCCGGCATCCGCCAGCGAAAAATGTGCGCCCGTTGCATGCGATGAACCCGAGAGCATTGATTGGCTCTGATAAGGGGTCGGAAAAAGATTCGGAAACCACGGAAACACCGGACTTCCGGTGACCATCAGGTTGCGCATCAATACCGGCAAGACCCCCAGTACTCCCCCCACTGCAAACTGCAAAAATCGCTTTGGAGCTTGAATCAAAATAGAAATTCCGAGAAATACTCCCAGAATACCGAGTGTCAGCTTGCCAATGACGGCAGCGCCCGTGATGACCCCCGCCACCACCGCTAGAGCGGGCGAAATCGGTAAGAGGTAAACCGAGAAATAAAATGCGGATAATCCCCAAAAAGAAACTCCCATGTCGTGCTTAGCGAGATTTGCTGTCCAACGGAGCACAGGCACCTGCACTGCAAGTGTTGTAGCCAAAGGAAACCATTTGGCATCTACTTTAAAGCTCAATGCCAATCGATGACATAAGGCGAGACTTCCAAGAACAATTCCGAGCACACCGATTCCGCCCGTGCACCACTGGGCAAACCATTGCGAAGCATCCATGCCGGCGCCACCACGCAGGCCCATCAAAGCAGTACCCCAAGCAAAAAGACTCTCCCAACTCGTCGAAAGAAAGTACTGCATGAAATCGCGATATTCAGAGAAATTTCCGAGCGTAGCCCAAGAGCGGGGTGCGGGCAGATAGGTGACATAGGCGTCGCCATGCTGATGAAACTGAAGACCTTCGATTAACTTAAGAACCACTACCAGAAACGGAATTGCGCCGATGATTCTCTCAAACCAATGACTTCCAAATTCAAACCAGCTTTTGGGATTTACATTTTTAGAACCTAGCGCGAACCCCAGAGACAGAATTGCCCAAAGAACAAAATTCATCTGGGTTGAAAACAAACCGATCGGTGTTAGCGCATACGACAAGAGATAAGCGCCGACTGAGCCAACTGCCAAATCAAAAAATCCATTTTCGGTACCGTTAAAAAACGGCAACTTCAGCTGAACTCTTACCCAGGCCCCCCACGAAAGTATTGAAGCCAAAAATAGAATGAAAACAACAAACGAAGGAAGCGCAAACGCCAATGATGTTGCCAGTTCGGGCGGAGGAGCTTGCCTGGTGATGAATTGAAAACCACATCCCACTGCCATAAAAGCAGCGAATCGAGTCAAAGAGAGGGAGCGCATCAGATATCTATATCGAAATTCTCGGCGATTGGAAAAGCTTTCAACTAAAAAGAAAAATTAATGATTTCGGTGGACACTTTGTCTTGCTCATCGGACAAAGCGTCCTACGTAACTTATTGATATTAAAGCTTTTGTATGTTGCCCCCTCATGCTACTTCTACCTGCATCATGAATATGAAAACGATCACCATTTCAGCTTTGGCGCTGCTCATTTCTAACTGCGGCAACTCAGACCACATGCCCGTATCAGATCATAGCAAAGCAGGAATACTCGATCGACAAGCGACCCCCGGCACCGTTACTTATCGAGCAACCATTTATCCAATTTTTCAGAAGAACTGCGCTGCCTGCCACGGCAATGGAAGTGCCCTCGGAAACTGGTTGGACTATTCTTCCGCGTACAACAAACGCGCACGCATTTTTCAACGGATCACCGTCGATCGAACCATGCCCATGGCTCCATTTGATAAGATCATTACCGAAAGAGAGCGTAGCCTAATTGGATTATGGGTAACCAACGGAGCACCTGAAGGCGATGCAACACCAGCCACGCCTACTCCAGAACCCACATCCATTCCCACCCCGACTCCTACTGGTTCTCCTGCTCCCGCTCCGGCACCCCTGACCTATCGGGCCGGCATCCGCCAAATTTTGCAAAAGAACTGCATGCTCTGCCATGGCAAAGAATCCAAACTCGGAAACTGGATGGATTATCAGACTGCTTACGCCAAGCGAGAAATAATTTATCAACATGTCATTGTGGATCGCAAAATGCCCATGGCACCCTACGATAAAATCATCACCGAAGCAGAACGCACCAAAATCGGCGACTGGGTAAAAGCAGGCGCTCCAGAAGGAGAAGCGGTTACTCCTACCCCAACCCCGGCTTCGACCCCACACTCAGTAGAAAACACTTCACTAGACGAAAATCTGGTTCAGGATTTTAAGGAAAATGAATAGATGAAAAATTTAATTGCCAGAACTTCAGGACTATTTTTAATTTCGACGCTCTTGTGGGCCCAAGCATGGGCAAGACCCGAATACGCGGCCAAAAATCAGATGAGTTGTTCGAGTTGTCACGCAAGCCCTTGGGGCGGCGGACCTCGTAACCTGTACGGCAAAATGTTTGGAGCACGTAATCTGGGCACACCGATTACCAATGCATCCGACGTTTACTATGCCGATTTTAGATCGATCCTTTATTACCCAAAAACTCCGGTAAAGAGTTCGAGCGGCATGGCCATCATGGAAGCAGCACCCTCTGCAAATGTTCCCGTGAACGAAGCGGAAGATGGCTCAGGCATGCACATCGTGGCCACTTATAATTTTGCACCCTTAGCGAGTGGTGCGCGCGAAACTTATATTCACTGGAAAATCGGTGCCGACGAAAACCAACTCGCAAGCCACATCATCGTGGGTCGATTTAATTCTCCATTCGGACTCTTAACCGATGAACACCGCACCTATACCCGCCTGCTGACGAATTCGACTCTGAATAACTTTGATACCGGTTTTGCGGTTTCGGGCGAACCGATTCAAACCCTGCACTACGACCTGGCGATGGTGAACAACCTTCAAGGCACGAGTGCCTTTAACAACCAGGAGTTTATGTGGGGGCAGGTATTTAACCTGAGATGGACTCCCTCCTTCTTTCCGGGTTTCATCGGCGCCAGTCAAAACTACCAGCACTCATTGAACCAACCTGCACCGATGGCACTTTCACTTTATTCGGTGGTTTCACTCGATCGGCTGACCCATCAAAAAGTAAATGGATCGATCAGCGGAGAAATCGTGGCCAGCAAGGACTGGGTGAACTCAAAAAATAATCCTACCCTGGGTACCTTCTTCATTCCGAGTGCCGACACCCTTTATGCCGATGCCACCTCAGCCAGCCACTCGCTCGGGTATTTTGTTCAAGCAAAATATGATCTCAGCAATCGTTGGTCGCTAATCTACAAGTATGACTACCTCTTGCTCGATTCTGCCTATCATGGTGATGGCTTTGCACGTCACGGCCTGGGATTTGAATACTTCATCAATAGCAATGTGATTCTCGACGCCCGGGTCGAAAAAGCATTGGTGGGCCGCCCCGAAATTGTCGGCACGAATGCGCTCGCCGCCGAAGACGACCTCATCATGATGCTGCGGCTTTGGATTTAATCACCCGATAAGCCACCCATTCGATGAACTTAAAGAGAAATGGCACCAGGATGATCCAGATCAAAACAGCATGAAGCCCGGCCATTCCATAACGCCCAAGAAACAAGGTTGGGCTCTGAAGAAATTCAGTCGAGATCGTTTTCGGATCAAAAGAGATCATTTCTGCACCCGTTAGCTTCGCCCCCCAAAACAAGAACAGCGGAAGCAGCAACAACTGAAGCGGATAAAGCACATAATTGATCGCCTGCAATATCGGTTGATTGAGTTTGAAGCGAATTCCGACAAAAACACAAAGCGCGGTGGTGGCGCCAATAACCGGTAAAATGGCAATCGACACCCCGGCAGCGCAAGTTTTAGCCAGACTCTTCGGATCAATTCCCTGAGTCAGCTGATCCCTGATCGGTTTCATGAGGCGTTCATTCAGGAACTTTTTCAAGCGACACCCGACCGATCCTTAAGCAGGAACCTCTCGAAAAAGGAATGCTCGCCCGGTGGTAAACTCGAAATTCGTCGGATTTCAAACAACGCATAAATCGACACCGCAATACTTCCCCAACTGCAAACCAATAAGAACCAGACGATGCGTGCAACCCAAGAATTTTGCTTATACGCCATCCAAAGATAAATGATGAAAAAACTCATGTAGGTATCGGACAAAGTCGCAATGGCCCAGCGATCCCGAAACAAATATTGAAGTCCTACCCAGACATTTTCCTGGGCACTGGCCCAAAAAGTCATTCCCAGCATCCAAGTAAGGACACCACAGAAAAACACGATCATGAAATTTTTCATGAATTCAGTCTCCCCTTTTTTGATACCTGAAACAAGTAATGTGTGACTCCCCATTCGCGACCGCTGTCAAAATTAAAGAGTTCCGCGCAAGACATGAAAAACACCCGCCACCGCTGCACCCATCTTGCAGAATCCTGCTTGCCGTACACTCGATTGAAGATTTCTTTTACTTCTCCCGAATTGCGATCCATGTTTTTTAGCCAGGCTTCAGCCGTCTGACCATAGTGCCGCCCCGACCAGTCCCACTGTTTCTCGAGTTGAAAATCCTTTTGAAACGAGGGCAGCAAATCCTTGGCAGGCATTTGCCCACCAGTGAAAAAATACTTTCCCATCCAATTGTCTTCACCTTCGGTCTCGAAAGGATAGGAATGATTCTCGTGCGTGAAAATGTGTACGAATAACTTGCCGTTGGGTTTGAGCCATCCTGAAATTCTCGAAAGCAGTGCTTCGTAATTCTTAAGGTGCTCGAACATCTCGACACTGACTACCCGGTCAAACGAACCAAACTCACTGGAGAGATCAGTAACTTCGACGATGTTCCGGGTGATGATCCTGATATTAGAAAGCCCGCGTCGTTTTGCTTCGCCTTCGATATACTCACGCTGGGGGTTCGAATTAGATAGCGCAACAATCTTTGCGTTCGGAAATTTCTTTGCCATGGCCAAAGTCAGCGAACCCCAGCCACATCCCAACTCGAGTATCTCCATTCCATCACGTAGCTCTGCATGCTCGATGGTCAACTCGAGCGCGTGATCCTCTGCTTCATCAAGTCCGCGGCAACCTTGGGTCCAGAAAGCCGAACTGTACTTTCGATTTTTACCGAGCACGAGCTTAAAGAACTCAGGGGGAAGCTCATAATGTTGCTCGTTTGCTTCCTTCGTATGAACCGCAATCGGTCCTTGCTTGAGCTTTTCGATATAATCTGCTTCGCTCGAATTACGAAGTTCGGACAACCGCACTTCACATAACTTTCGAATTCCGTACCTGACGGCCACATCCGGTAAGAACCGGCGCTCCATCGCTTCAATCATCAATGAATTCATGTTTTCTCTCCGCTGTATCCTGGTTTTAATAAGTGAACATGACTAACCCCGATCGAGCGCTCGAGGAATCCACCTTGGCAATAGCCGAAATAGTATTGCCACATTCTGTACAAACTATCGCTATACCCAGCCTTCAAAACCTCGGAATGATTGGCCTTCAGATTCTCGCTCCAAACCTGAAGCGTCCGGGCGTAATCCTGTCCGAAGTCTTCCGAACCCACCCATTGCAGATCGGTATTTTCGCCCACTGCTTTTACCATACTGCCGATCGATGGAATGCCCGATCCCGGAAAGATATACCGTTGGATGAAGTCTACATTTCTTTTTGCGCTCTCGAATAATTGGTCTCGAATGGTAATTGCCTGAAGGACCATTTGTCCTCCAGGCTTGAGGAGGGAACTGCACTTCTTAAAATACACGGGCAAGTTCTCAAGCCCGACCGCTTCGATCATTTCGATCGAAACGAGCTTGTCGTAGGTGCCTGTCAGCAATCGATAGTCCTCGAACAAAAGCTCTATCTGTCCGGTCAACCCGTGCTCGTCAATTCTTTTAGCCGCGAGCTCATGTTGGCGCTTTGAGATCGTGGTAGTGGTCACTTTGCAGCCATAATGCTTGGCCGCAAAAATCGCAAAACCACCCCAACCGGTTCCGATCTCAAGCAAATGATCCTGTGGACCCAGATTCAATGCCTTGCAAATTCGATGCATTTTTTCGTTTTGGGCATCTTCGAGTGATTTCGCTCCATTTTTAAAATATCCGGAGCTGTACATCCAACTCGGATCGAGAAAGAGGGCGAAAAAATCATTGCCGAGATCATAATGGGCACTGATGTTCTTTCTCGAACCCTCGATCGAATTGCGATTCAAAAGATGAAACCATTTTGCCAACGGAGCCGTGATCGAACCCGCCCCTACTTCGAGCGCTGTCATCTGCTCGCGATTACGGACGAGAATGCGAACGAGCTGCACGAGCTCGTCAGAATCCCAATCGCCATCCGTATACGCTTCGCCCGCGCCAATCGTCCCCCCCAGAACTATCTTGGTATATGCCCGTGGGTTACGGATCTTGATTCTCGAAACCAGAGTTGAATCCGCCCCGTCATTTCCTAAAACAAACTGCTGAGCTGGCCCCCCGAACATCTCGACCACCTCGATTCGTCCCTCTCGGAGCGAGGATAGCTTCTTGATCAACAAACCCCTGCAAATCTGGTCTTTGATATTTAAGGCCGTTCTGGGAAAAGTGGTTTCCATTTTCATGCTTTTTCTCCGATAGAAGGATGAGGGTAAAAAGGAATGTTTTTAAGTTTGATCACAAACGCCTGATAATAAATCGCAATGAATGCCTTAAACGTCAGCAAGGGGTAACAGAGAATGGTGAATGCCAGATTCCGCGAGGTCAGCGGTTTGGGCCGCAAACTGAGCGTCGCCTCAAAGCACATTTCTGTTTTTTGAAGATTCCAGTCTTCCATGTGCACCATCAGGTAATGTTCGGTGCTTTCTGGCATGGGCACACCGAAGCTCCAACGAAACAGCAAATTCATCGGCATGAAGGGCGATACGTGAAAGTCCTTTTCAAACTCATAATCGTGCCGTCTTGTGCCCGGCTTACACTCGAACACATAAGCTTTTCGCTCGCCCCAAGGAGTATTGGTAATCTCAGCCAGAATAAACTCAAGCTCACGGTCTTCGGCATCAAAGCAATAATAGAAGCTAACGGGATTAAAACAAAATCCGAAGTAGCGAATTTGAGTCAGTATCCGGATCGGTCCGACATGAGCGCGCTTCGTTTTTTCGAAAATGAATTTACGCACATTTTGCTGAAGCGATCCTTCGCCTTTTAAATAATCATTGTCGACGAACTTGATGAACGGAAACTTGAATAGCCGCTCCGCTTCCGAGAGATCGAGATAAAACAGGGCCACATCATAGGTAAAATCATGAATCTTGGGTGAAGTTCTTCGATGATGAAGTTTTCCTGTGTAAATCGCACTTTTCACGAGAGATACTCCCCGAACGATTCGCAAACCCGAAGCGCACTCTTTACGCCGTCTTCATGAAAACCATATCCCCAATACGCTCCGCAGAAGTGGATACGATCGACGCCACTGACTTCAGCCCAACGTTTTTGCGCTCCAAAAGAAGAAGCCGAATACACGGGATGGTGATAGGTCTGCTTGACCAGAACTTTGGAGGGGTCAATCTGGCCGCCCATGTTCAAGGAAACACAAAACGTCTCTGGCGCGCGGATGCCCTGAAGAATGTTCATGTTGTACGTGACTGCCACCTGACTGGTTGCCACGCTTGGCACCCAATAATTCCATGCGGCCCAGGCAAGTTTTCTCGCGGGTAAAACACTTTGATCGGTGTGAAGAAGCGTTTCATTCGGCTGATATTCAAAGGCCTCGAGCACTTCGCGCTCAAGCGCTGTCGCATCTTTGAGCATCGCCAAGGTCTGATCCGCATGACTTGCAAAAATGACATGATCAAACACCTGGGTTTGCACCTCGCCTCGTTGCCTGAAAACCACCGCCACCTGATCATTTTGGCGATTGACCGAAAGCACCGGTGATTTTAAATGAATCTGTTTGTAAAACAGCGACGTGATCGGATCTAGATAAGAACGGGATCCGCCTTGAATCACTTTCCAGACCGGGCGCTCACTGACGGAAAGCATTCCATGATTCTTAAAGAATCTGACAAAATATTCGATCGGAAAGTTCTCCATTTGTTCGACCGAAGAAGACCAGATCGCGGCACCCATGGGCACAATGTAAAATCGCTTGAAATCATCCGAATATCCATGCTGTTTGAGGTATTCATCGAGTGACTGCTCGCACTTGGTTTCAAGCACGGATACCGATTCGCGGTTGAATCGCAAGATATCCTGAATCATCCGGTGAAAACGAGGCTTGAAAAAATTACTTCGCTGGGCAAAGAGCGAATTCAAACTGGTGCCATTGTACTCGAGTCCATTCTCTTCGGCCTTAACGCTAAAACTCATCGATGAATCGCACCATGCAACCCCGAGCCGGGTCATCAGCTTGATAAAATTAGGGTAAGTCCAATCATTGAAAACGATAAATCCGGTATCAATGGCATACCGGCCACTGGGCACTTCGACATCAAGCGTATGGGTGTGCCCCCCGATATAATCATTTGCCTCAAATACATGAACGTCATGTTTTTGAGACAGAAGGTAGGCACTGGTTAAGCCGGATATTCCTGTTCCGATGATTGCAATTTTCATAGAGTTACCAATGAAGGACCTTTTTTCCGAAACTGGCAAAAACACCGATTAACAAAAAAAGTGGAACCACATGCCAGAGAAACACATGCACCGGATCCTCGTGGGTGCATACCAGATGCATGAACATCGAGCCCAAGGCTCCGGTACTGACGGCTGCCCAAGCGGTAGTTTTTTGCAATTCGAGTGGAGCGGCCCGTCTGATCACGAAAAACATCCACGAGGCCGAAAGCGCTCCTGTAACCAAGATAAAAAAACCACAAGGCCCCCGTAACCAGTGAAGCTCTTCCTGCAGACCTTCCGCGTAGGCCGACGGTGTCGACCTAAAGACCAATGATGCCATCAGGATTCCGAATAAAATCACTGCCGCCCGCTCGAGCGCAGGCTTCGAGAAACCCGGCATCGAACTTAAATATGCAATTCGGGCACCGAGAGCGGCCAAAACAAACCACATGCCAGCGTCCAACCAAAAACCGACGCTTTTTAAATTGGTAGGCAAATGGATATAAGCGGGCAAGAGTGCGGCTGCAAGATAAGTCAGTAGAGCCATCAATGAGAGACACCCGATCCAGCTGAACCAATAATTCGATGGCCAATTGCGGGCCTCGCCCACCGAACCCGCCTCGCGCGCCAATTCAAGAATCAAAAGATCCGTATCTTTTTTCACGACTCTTTTTCCTCCAACTTTTTTCTTATATTCTTAAGCGACCGATGAATCGTTACCTTCACCGACGTTACCGACATGCTAAAACGGTTCGCGATATCCTGAAGCGACCATTCTTCAATTTTTGCCAACCGGAGAATCTCCTTTTGCCTGTCATTTAAACCGTCCATCAACCACTCACCATTGCTTTCTTCGACTAATTTCGGAAATTCAAGAAAAGCCAAATTCTCGAATTCTTCGATCCAGGCGACACAATCGGGTTGTCTCGAATCTGATCGAAACGAATCAATGAATCGATGTCGCGCGATTGCATAAATCCACGGAAGCAGCGGTCGTTCAAAATCATAGAGATCGCGTTTTCGATGAATCGAAATCAAAACCTCTTGGACCAGATCTTCAACCGCCTCCACCGACCGATTTTTCGGATTCATGGTCTTTAACAGATATCCCCTGAGCATCGATGACACCCGTCCGAGAAACTTTTGATAAGCTTCCTGATCACCCTTTTGGGCCAATCCAAACAAGTTTTTGAGTTCCGATTCAAGTTCTATCAATGACTAATACGCTTTCTGATTCACAAAGGTTACAGCGGTGTTAAAAATACATTTTACTATTCAAAAATGAGTGGCCCCCGTATAATACTGCGAAAACCAAGCATGAAAAACTATATTAACCTCTCTACTTCACCCTTTTGGATCCTTCATTTTCTTTGCCTGGGCATTTTCTTCATTCCCTTTAAGGTCGAGTACGCAGTACTTGCCATCGCCCTCTATTATTTTCGGATGTTTTTTATAACCGCTGGATATCATCGCTATTTTTCACATCGTGCGTACACCCTGAATCGACCTCTTCAGTTGATTTTGGCCTTTCTTGCCATGACCTCATCACAAAAAGGCATTCTTTGGTGGGCCAGTCATCATCGCGATCACCATCAGCATTCGGATCAGGAAGCCGACATTCATTCTCCTAAAAAAGGATTCTTCTGGTCACACATGGGCTGGATGCTCAGCAATAGATACGGCACCACTCGTTTGAATCGAATCAAGGATTTTGCGAAGTTTCCGGAACTGGTTTGGCTCGATCGTTATTGGGTGGTTCCGGTAATCACGTTTGCACTGACACTGACCGCGATCGGCGGGCTTTCCTATTTTCTCTGGGGATTCTGTGTCAGCACCGTTTTTCTCTGGCACGGAACGTTTACCATCAATTCGCTTTCGCACGTCTGGGGATCACGAAGATACCATACGAATGACACCAGCCGAAATAACGCAGTTTTATCTGTCATTACTCTCGGCGAAGGATGGCATAACAATCATCACCAGTTTCCAAGTGCCGCTCGAAATGGCTTTTTCTGGTATGAATTCGACCCCACTTTTTACATTTTGAAGGGTCTCTCTTGGTTAAGAATCGTCTCAAACTTGCGTCCTGTACCTAAACAAAAAAACCTGATTTCTACCGAAATGCCCCTTCGCGCGAGACAATTTGCCGCACGTGCGAGCCAATAGTTCACGTAACTCTTTGTAAATTCAATATTTTTTCAATAATACTTGTGTCGTAAATGATCCGCGGGGTCTATTCTTTACCTATAAAACCCAGTTTTTATAGAAATGGAAAAATAATTATGAAAACGCTCTCGCTCTTACTCGGGTCTACTCTCATGATTCTAAACGGCCTACCCAGCGCTCAGGCGTTGCCGGCATTCGCACTTCGCGAAAAAGTTTCGTGCAACATGTGTCACGCTAACGGAAGCGCTCCGCATCTGACCGAATACGGTTATCTTTATCGCCGCGCAGGTTTTCGCCTTCCAGATAATATCGGAAACAAAGAAAACGACGCTAAAGCGATGACCTTTCAAGAACATATGGCAGCAGGCGTAAGCTTAAGCTACGAAGTGTTATCCAATACTTCGCCAGGTGCTTCGAAAGCAACCCTGGCCGCCAATCAAATCAACGTTCCTGAAGTAGAAGTCTGGCCTCTGGTCGGAGCCTTTCTCGGAAACTTCGCCGTATGGTCAGAAATTGATGCAGCTCCGGGAACTACCGGCGGCGGAAGTGTCGACCTCAGTCAGGCAGACCTTCGTTACGCCTACGGAAACGCAAATTCATTTTTTAACTTCAGAGGCGGCATCATCGCTCCTGAAGGATTCGGCGCTTCTGATCAATGGCTCGATGATGGAAATATTCCTCTGATGGAAACCAATGCTCCGTTTTACAACCAGGATTCATTGGCAACTCCATTTGGAGCAATGAATGCACCCCAAATGGGACTTGAGTTTGGATACAACTACCTGAGCTCGCATCTGACCTTGGGCATTTATAACGGTTACTCCGGAGTGACCCATTCTTCTATCGGAACTCCATCGGCAACCCCACTGACTCCGGCCCTCACGAATCGAACCAACGGCACAGCGAAAGACTACAAAGTGCAAGTTGACCAATTTGTAGGAGACATCGGCGCAGTCACGCTCGCGTACTATACCGGTTATTTGCAAATGATGGATCCAACCGGAGTATTCGAATGGCCGAACGACTACAACGCTAGCCGCGCCTACTTCACTTACTTTGCGGTACCCGATAAAATCGACGTACTCTTCGGATTTGGCGTGGCCAACAGCCATTTCGTCAATTCTTCGAATCTGGCCTACACCAATGGATCACCCATCGGCTCACCAGACGGAAGCTTTCAAAGTCGTGGTGGATTCTTGGGCTTGAACTATTATGTCATGCCTCACCTGACGTTGGCGGTTCGCGGAGATTACAATCGTTTTAACAATACTCCCGAAGCGCGTGCTCAGGCCACTGGCCAGTCCTTTCAAGCCAGCATGCCGTTCGAAAACAATCAGTTCATTTTTAAATTCAATAACTCGAATTCAGATCTGACAACAGGAAGCGTTCTTGCCGGAAACTCTAAAGACTTTCGCCTTGAATGGCGCTTTTTGTTCTGAACCCGTTATCTTAAAAGGAGAAACATAATATGATGAATACATTCGTAATGACCCTCACTCTCTTCATTGGCGGAAATGCCTGGGCAGACAAACCTGCAAACAACGCTGATGCGATCACCAAAGCAAAAGCCGTTTACGCGGTAAAATGCCTGACTTGTCACGGCGACAAAGGTGATGGAATGGGCCCTGCCGGAAAATACATGAGCCCGAAACCAAGAAACTTCGCCAAGGACAAATTCAAACTGGCGAAAGATGGCGCAAAGCCCACAGATGCCGAAGTATTTAACAGCATCACCAAGGGGCTCGATGGCACCTCAATGGTCGCCTTCGCAGATCTTCCGGAAGCCGATCGCTGGGCACTCGCCTACTACGTTCAATCTTTCCGCAAATAGTGAAATAGGTGTCCGACAACTTAGATAATAAATAAGTGTCCGACAACTTGCCCCTTGCACTAACGTGCTAGGGGCAACAGTGAAAACCGTGTCCGGCGCATTCCAATTCTAATTCTTTCGTCGAGTTCGTACTTGAATGGCTGGTTAATCCAATTTGAAAATGCCAAGGAATCGTCCGCAGGAAGGAGCGACCTGATTCCTGCGGGCGGCTCGACCAAGAATTCAGACTTTGACCGCCCCAATGCATGACCCAAAGTACTGTAAGCGAAATCCTCTGCTCGATCTACAATTCCTGCCTTCACGGGGTTTCGATAAACATATTTTAGCGCGGTATCAAAATAGTTCATATCCTGAATCAATGACCAGTGGTACCTCGCACCAAAAACCCGCCCCGTACGTCCGGAATATGTATTTATGGTTTTCGTTATAGCTGCCATAAACCATTTCATCACAACACCCAGATCATCACCTGGAGTAGTAAGTAGCAAATGGAAATGGTTGGGCATTAAAACAAAGGCGTGAACCTTCACCGAGAATCCACTATTTATGTGATTTAAATTCGTACTAAAAACGTCCCAAACAAAATCAAGATCACAGGGAAACAGCTCCTTATTATTAACGCGCGCAGTAACATGATAAGGATACGAATCTGATCTAATCAGTGTCTTTCTTGCCATAGGCAACGTTTTGCCAAATTCATGCCACAGACAAGTTGCAACTAGGCTGTAGACTAAGTTGGACTAAGTTGTCGGACACTTATTTAATATCTAAGTTGTCGGACACCTAATGGTCAGAATGTTTTTGCGTCAATGACGAAACGGTATTTTACCTGTCCCTTGATCGTGCGTTCGTAGGCCGCGTTGATTTCGGAAGCCGGAATCAGTTCGATATCCGCAAACACTTTCTTTTTTGCACAAAAATCGAGCATCTGTTGTGTCTCTTTGATTCCGCCAATGAGCGAACCCGTCAGGCGTTTACGACCGAAGATGAGAGCGAATGCATGAACTTGATTCGGCTCCGGTGCCACTCCCAGCAAACAATGCGTTCCATCGATTCGGAGCGAATTCAAATAAGGCGTAAAATCATGCTTTGCAGAAACGGTATCGATGATGAGATCGAATTTGCCGGCAACCGCTTCGAAATTCGCCGGATCACTGGTGACGATAAAGTTTTTCGCACCGAGTTTCTTTGCATCATCCTTTTTAGAAGGAGAAGTACTGAATACGGTAACTTCTGCACCCATTGATTTTGCGAGCTTGACTGCCATATGGCCCAAGCCCCCTAATCCGACGACGCCGACTTTCTGGCCTTTTTTAACTCCGTAACGTTTAAGAGGTGAATACGTCGTAATTCCAGCACAAAGCAAAGGCGCGATTCGCTCGAGAGGTAAACCCTTTTTGATCTTTAGGACGAACTTCTCTTTAACAACAATGTGAGAAGCATAACCTCCCAAGGTATTGGTTTTATCTTTGAGCTCTTCACTGTTGTAGGTAAAAACAGTGTGATCTGAACAAAATTGCTCTTCATTGATTTTGCAATTCGGGCACTTGCCGCAGGAATCGACCATACAGCCCACACCCACCGTATCGCCCACCTTGAAGCGCTTTACTTTTTTTCCGACCGCAATCACTTTACCGACAATTTCATGACCGGGCACACAAGGATAAATCGTCGGGCCCCATTCGCTTCGCGCAGTATGAATGTCTGAATGACAGATTCCTGAATAAGCAATTTCGATCGCTACATCATCAGGCCTGGGATCTCGTCGTTCAAACGAATAGGGTTGAAGAGGTGCTGTGGCAGAATGGTTTGCGTAACCTTTGGTTTTAATCATAAGCGGACTGTAACAAAACTGTTGGAATTTTGACACTCAAATCCTTTAAATATCCCCTAGTCTCTATAGCCTCTGCCCCCTACAATTAAAGAATGTCTAATGTTCAAAGCAAGTTTGGCCCGGCGTTCCTGGATGGCGCACTCGAAACCATGCAGAAATTTTTTGGTATCGTTCCTGACGTCATCACCGTCAAATCGAAAAAAGATTTCGAGGAGCACATCGCCATTGCAGGATTGATAGGGATTACCGCAAAAGATTTCGAAGGATCGATGTTCATCGGTTTTTCGGAACCCTGTTATCTCGATCTGATGGAAAAAATGATTGGTGAGAAATACGAAACATTGACCCGTGAGATTCAGGACGGGGCTGCCGAATTTGCTAACATCATTTTTGGCCAAGCCAAGGTGCCGTTGAACGAGATGGGTTTCGAAATCCGGATGGCGCTTCCAAGTGTGATTCGCGGAACCGAGTTGGGCTCGGTCTTGAATAGTGGAAATCACACAACTCGTTACCTGATGAAGCTTCCCAAAGGTGTGGCGCTTCTTGAGATCAGCGGTCGATCCATCAGTGCAACAACTAGCGCTTCTCCGGTTACTTCGGGAGATTCCATTCCATCGCTCGATGCAAAGACACTGATGTCATTTGTCGACGCTGTCAGACAAACCATGCAGATTCAATGTGGGGTTGAAATCGATCCTGGGGTTCCGTTTCGCCGTACGGATGATACTGCTTATGAATTTGATATTGGCGCCCTGATCGGGGTAAACGGCCGGGCCTTTCGCGGGACGCTCGCGATCGCGTTTGAAGAAAAAGTTTATCGAAAAATCTACTTTTACATGACCAAAGAAAAACACGCGACCATTACCGACGAAATGGGCGATGGCGCCTCCGAGATTACGAATATCATTTTCGGCATTGCGAAAGCAAAATTGAATGAGCAAGGCCACGGTCTGCAGATGGCACTTCCTACCATGATCGTCGGTCCAAAGATGGAATTCAAATTCGAGAGCAAAAAACCCTCGATCGCGCTTCCGTTTAATGTGGGCGCTGGCAAAATGTGGGTCGAGTTTGCATTTGACGATCTGAGCGAAGCCCCTTAATACTGACAGGCATTATGGCTCGAAAAGTCCTCGTCATTGGCGGCACCCGATACTTCGGCAAAAGACTGGTCTCGCTCTTATTACAAAACGGCGATCAGGTAACCCTGGCAAATCGTGGCCACACGCCGTTTCAATTCGAGAAGCCGGTTCGGCACATCAAAGTCGACCGCACACATGACCAAGAATTCAAAAAGGCATTCGCAAGCGAATCCTTCGATCTGGTGTTTGATCAATTTTGTTATTCGCCGAACGAAGCCCGCTCGGCCTGCGAAACTTTTAACGGCAGAATCGCTCGATATATCTACACTTCGACCCTCTCGATTTATCCTTCGGTCGGAGAGTTCCACGAAACCGATGTCGACCCCCTGAGGTGTGAATTTTCGTACGGCTCGAAAAATGATTTTTCTTACAGCGATGCCAAACGCTTTGCTGAAGCGGCTTTTTTTAAGAACGCCACCTTTCCGGTCGCGGCAGCTCGAATTCCACTGGTCTTTGGCGAAGACGATTACACCGGCCGCCTGGATTTTCACATCGAACGGATTTTAAAAGGGCGCCCCATCGTCATCCCAAGCCTTAACACGCGAATCTCACTCATACATGCCCAAGATGCAGCAAACTTTCTCTTTTGGCTGGGCAGCTCATTTTTTACGGGTGCACTGAACGGGGCAGCGCCGACGCCGATCAGCATGGGCGAATTGATCGCTCTTATTTCAAAACTTGCGGGAAAGACACCGATCATTCAAACCAAAGGGCTCGAAGAAGATGAGACTCCGATTGCGGATTTTGATTCTCGTTATTTAAACGTCGAACGAGCGCTCGCATTAGGATGCCCCCTTCGAGATCTTAACGAGTGGCTCGAACCCCTGGTGCGCCAACGTGTGCATGCGCTTCAACGCTAATCATTGTAAAAGGCATAACTGTTTACAAAATTAGTCTGTTTTGTAAAAATCAGGCATGCCTCATTTTCCACTCAAAAAGACCGATCCAAAAGTGATTGAACATGTTGTCGAACAACGCGGGTTCGTTCAGGTTCCTCTCGACTATTCAAAACCCGATGCCGAGAAGATCGAAATTTTTTATCGATTGATTCCAAGCTACGGGCTAAAGCCCAATGATCCTTCAAAGCCCATCATCGTGGTCATCAACGGTGGCCCAGGAATTCCATCGAGCTTCTATCGTGCGCTCGATTTTGATTATCAAACTCCTGGCGAAAAGTTCGACCGTTTCAAATTTTTGCTGAACTCTTACCGAATTTTGATTGCCGACCAACGAGGCACCGACGGGCAATCCGCCCCACTCGACATGAAAGATCCGTCGATCAACGCAAACGACGTGGCCAAGTATTTTTCGTCAGACAGTCAGGCACTCGATTACGCAAAAGTAATCGAAACGGTTATTCCGGCAGGCGAATCCTTCTACATGATCGCCCAAAGTTACGGCGGCATGGTCGGAATGCAGTACTTAAGCCAAATGAGTTTTCGAAAGCCAAAGGGTATTGTATTTTCTTGTTCGGCCCTTCCGTATGAAGACGTCAAAGATGCCATGATGTCTCGAAGAAAAGAACAACTCAAACTGAATCGTCATTTAAAACGCGCGGTGCCCGATATCGAAGATCGCCTGATGAAAGTACGCAATCATCTGGCTTCGGTGAACCTGAACCCCGATATGATTAACGGGCTTTTTACCTATCTCGGAAAAGAAAAAGAAGGCGTCTGGGAAAACACCCTGGTGGCCCATCTCGAAAAAATGCTGACCCAAACGGGCGAAGAACTGAAGAAAGGCTTTGAGCAGGATTCGAATGCCGGAGATTTGCTGAATTTTATTCTCTCGAGCGCTAATTTTACTCCGGGCTATACCGATCGCACCCTGGCTCGCATGGGCTCAGAATTATTCCCGTTCGAACCCTGGATGCTGGATGAAAACTGGGTACTGATGCAAATCGGAATGAATCAGGAATGGAGCAAGAAACTCGTGCTTGAGATGGACAAAAATCCACCTCGCCCGACTTCTTTCGCAAAAGTCGAGAAGCTTCGCACCTGTATTGCCTTAAACCAATTGCTCTTCTTGTCGGCCGATAATGACGCATTTGTTCCGGCCGAAGCCTATGTTCGTGCACTCGAAAAGTTCACCGTGCCTGGTCATACGCAACACCTGCATGTGCCAGGTGGGCATCACGCAGTCTTTCTCGAAGACGGATACCACGCCTTTAACAAATGGTCGAAAGCGCTTTAACCCATCATGCAATTTCGGACGGCAACCCACAGTGATGTTCCGGAACTGAATCGATTGGTCAACTCAGCCTATCGAGGAGATTCTTCTCGCGCGGGCTGGACCACCGAAGCGGATCTGCTCGAGGGTGTTCGTACGAATCCCGAAAATTTGCTTTCAGATATCGAAAATCCTGACTCGAGAATTGAACTTCTTTTTGATTCGAATCAGGTACTTCAGGGTTGTGTTTGCTTAAGAAAGAAACCCAATGGCATTTGTTACCTAGGCACGCTCTCGGTGAACCCCCTGCTTCAGGGAAAGGGTTGCGGCAAACTCATCCTTGACCATTCCGAAAAGGTTGCCAAGGAATGGAATTGTAACCAAATCAGCATGAGCGTCATTAGTCGCAGACACGAACTGATTGCGTATTACGAACGCAGGGGTTACCGCCTCACCGGAAATACCGAGCCTTTTCCGGTCGAACCAGAGCTTTTTCAGTGGAAAGTCGAAAACCTGGTATTAGCGGAGCTGATTAAGAAACTTTAAAGCGGTGACTAAAAAATCCGAAAGACGTAGGATTAAAACATCATGAACGCACCCGTTCAAAGCCCGAATGAATCAAGCCCTCATTGGAATCAGGAGAAAACCTTTTACCAAAAAGATCAGTATTTTTCTGAGATGCTTGCCTTGATTCAGAATGCCAAAAGAACGATCGAGCTTGAGACCTACATTTTTCAGTACGACCGAATCGGCATTTCAGTTTTGAACGCACTGAAGGAAGCGGCCGCCCGAAACGTCATCGTCCGAGTCGTGGTAGACGGTTGCGGGAGTCGTTTGTGGCTAGATGACATTCACACCCATCTTGCGGGCTCGCGGGTAAGACTCAAGGTTTACCATCCTTTTCCGTTTGCTCCCAAATGGAGTGTTCAAGGTTCGAAACTTGAGTTGTTAGCGCGCGCGTTTTTTCAATCGAATAAACGACTTCATCGTAAATTCTGTTTTGTCGATCACGAAACCGTTTTAATCGGCAGTTTTAATATCTGCGATCAACCCAATCGAGACACCGGAGTAACTGTACAGGGGTATCAAACCAAGATGTTTCTCGCGAGCTTCGAAAAACTCTGGACCCACCGCTGGCGCGCCTGGTTGAATCTTCCAAAAGAAACCGCACTGGTTCAACTCAATGACACTCAAAAACTCAGACACTATTGGAATCGCTATAAGACCCGAAGAATCAGCTCTGCCCAAAATCGCATCTGGATTGAGAGTGCTTATTTTGTTCCACCCCTGAATTTGCTTCAAGCGATTTGCGAATCGGCCAAACGCGGTGTCGATACTCGTTTGATCATCCCGGCTCGGTCGGATCATTTTTTCATGAAGTTACTCTCACTCGCTTTTTACAAAACCCTACTTTTAAGCGGGGTTAGAATCTTTGAATACCAACCCGAGTTTTTGCACGCAAAAGTTCTGATCATCGATGAAAAAGTAACAGTAGGCTCGAGCAACATGAACCATCGAAGTCTCTTACACGATCTCGAAGTAGACGTGGCACTGAATCAGCCCGCTTCACTTGCTTCACTGAAAGAACAATTCGAAATCGATCTCAAGAACTCGACCGAGATTACCCTGCAGAGCCTGAAACGCGGCTCGTTCTTCGCATGGATCCTTCAGCACATTCTTTGGCTATTTAAGAGCTTGGTGTAACATGACTAAGAAAAAAACGATCAAAATACTGAGCCTGAACATCCATAAAGGATTCTCTCTCTTTAACCGAAAATACACACTCGATCAGATCAAGACTTCGATTCGCGACCTGGGGCTCGACATCGTCTGCCTGCAAGAAGTCATGGGCGAACACACGAAACACGCAAGGGTTCCGCAGTTTGAATATCTGGCCGATAAAATCTGGAACCACCATGCTTACGGAAAAAATGCAATCTACACCCAAGGGCATCATGGCAATGCAATCTTAAGTCATTATAAAATTGCTTCGCACGAGAATATCGACATTTCGACCAATCGCTTCGAGCGCCGTGGAATTCTGCACGGCATTCTAGAAGACCCGTCTTTTCATCACACACGATTGCACGTACTGACGCTGCATCTCGATCTTTTGGGCTGGGGAAGAAACCGGCAACTGAAGCGCCTTTGTTCGCGGATCGAGCAGATTCCAAAAAATGAACCCCTGATTTTATGCGGAGATTTTAACGACTGGGGAGAGGTTTCGACCGAGATTCTCGAGCAGGGTCTAGGACTTCAGGAGGTTTTCATGCACTTGACCGGTCGTCATGCTGCAACCTTTCCGGCGGCCTTTCCGTTTTTGAAGCTCGATCGCATTTACGTGCGCGGTCTAGAAATTAAGAATATCAGCTGCTTGAGTCAAACTCCGTGGCGTGAACTCTCGGATCATTTGGGATTAACAGCGGAGTTGGGATTTAACGAAAAGAATTGATAAGAAATTGCCTGGGATATGCAAAAAAGCTTAACTTCTTTCATTTTAAAGTCGACCGTTTTAATACATTTTGATTGAAATTCAAACCCTGTATGACTATACTCCGAGGCATGTCGAAACCAACTTTTAGAAAATTAGGCCTCGTTGTTTTGTTCATTTCGATGACCATGATTTTTGCCCGATGTTCCCAAAAGAATAATGCAGGTTCGAATGGAAACAACTCGACTGGAATCAATTATACCGCCGGAACTTTTTCATACGTTTATAACAAAAGCTTAAAAACTGCGTGCATCGAATGTCATGTACCGGATGCTGATCAAAAAGGGGCGAAGCTTGATTTTACTTCGCAGGACACCGCATACCAGTCACTATTGGGCAACACCGTGCTAGGCATTAATAGTGTTGGTCAATGTGGCGCATTAAGAATCGTCGAACCGGGTAGGCCCAGCAGTTCCTATTTGTTGGGAATGAATGTGCCAAGCTATAGAGTTGATAACTTCGGAGACGTAACGGGCTGCACACCACTTAACACACATCTCACTCCCCCATATTTATCTGACGAAGAACAGAATTCCATAGTATCGTGGATTCAAAGTGGCGCACAAAACAACTGATCCTCATGATTCACTTAAAAAACTGCTACAGGTTTTAGCCTGTGTGAGCCTCGTTTTTTTATTCTCGCGTTGCGGAAGCAATCCCGGTGCAAATGGTCCTGCAGTCGGAACTTTTAGTTACATCTATACCAACTTGCTTCACACCGCTTGCATCGAATGTCATGTTCCGACTGGCGCACAAAACGGGGCCACGCTCGACTTCACCACCCAGGCACTCGCGTTTCAAACCCTGACTGCAAGCACCGTTCAAGGCGGCGCGAGTGTTGGAATCTGTGCGACGGTAAAGATCGTCAATCCTAGTTCTGTTACCACTTCGTACTTGGCAGCAGTACTGCTTCCTTCGTACCACACCACCAACTTTGGTGGTGTCTCGGGATGCACACCCTACTCAGTGCATTTGTCTGATCAGCACTTAACCGCAGACGAGCAATCCTCGATTGTTACTTGGATTCAAAACGGCGCACCTAATAATTAAATTGCCGCTTTTAGCTTAATCAACTGTTTGAACTCCTCAGGCAAATCATCTTTAACCTGTTTTGCCCGCGCCGAGTTTAAGATCGAATCGAGGCTGGCATCACCGCCCGCCTGATGAAGCACCTTGTGCTCATACGCCGACCATAACAGCTTAAGCTTCAGGTTCTGCAGCTGCAAATGCGAGTCTTCATAGATCGAACGGTCGTAAGTGTGGATCGTACTCTCGACCACTTGTTTGATCAGACCCGCGTCTTGCGACAAATAAGCCGCTGGATGCTTAAGCCCATGAATCAAATAATCCTTCACCGTGTTTTGAATCACAGGCCCGAAGTATTGATTGGTATCGCCATATTCTTTTGCTAGCTTTAAAGAATCTTCGAAACTCTGCACTGCAAGTGCATCATTTTTGTCATCCGAATAAGCCTGGGCGATTTGAAGTTTATTCTGAATGACCGTCGGTAACCACTCTGCGATTGCGCCTTTTGCATTTCGAAGAAGGACATCTCGCCTGTTCAAATAACTAAGCTTCTCGGCCCCTACCGTTACTTGAGCTAGCAAGCCATCCAGTATCATTTCGGTCGAATCAGGCTTTGGATTCATCTGGTTTAACTGGGTAAGCGCCTTCTGCCACGATTCTTTGGCGTTTTGCTTCTGACCCAACTTAAACTGATTAAATCCCAGATTCATTTGGGCCTTCATTAGATTCGCAGTGCCCTCGATTTTGTGATCTCGAAGTAACTGTTCGAATGCTTTGGCCGATACTTGATACTGGGCACCCGCCATTTGATAGAATGCCTGTCTTTCGAGGTAGGCAGACGACATCAGTTTTTCTGGAGTTTCTGAAAGTTCGGTCGCCGCACCCTTGGCATCTCGACTTAAGTAAAGCGAATGCGCATAATGCCACTCGAACTGCGCCCGCTCGTCATCGGATACAAATTGAAGCTTCTTTCGGAGCGCAAAAAACCGGGACGATAATGCAAAATTATCGACTCGCTGATGAAGGATGCCCAAATTCATCAAGGCCGACGCCTTGATTCGTTCGTTATCGCGTCCGAGATCGTACGCCAGCATCAGCTCGCGGTGGGCCATTTGAAACAAATTCTGATCAAAATCGCGTCCTGTATTGTGAATCAGAATTTTTCTGACATGGCAGTATCCCATAAACAAATAGCGAACTGCCGAATCGCGGTCTTGGGTCATCGCCTGAAGACTTTTTAGCGCCTCATCGAGACTCTTTTCGTTAGCGTTTTGATCTATGACCACCAGTAGCGCATCGACGAACTTCATATTGTCTTCGATAAACTCGCGTTGCTTCAGATTCGTATAACGATCATCGATCGTTTTGCGGGCGCCTTTTTGCACCATGGTCTTGATATAACCGTAATGCGATTCGAGATCGTCGGTCAGACTGATCGAGCCATAAAAGAAATTGCCCGCGTAATTGAAGTTCTTCTTACCGTAATTATCGTATGCCTGATCGAGTGCTGAATTCGAAAACACCTCTCTGGCGTAGATAAACTCGGTATCACCATCTTTGGTATAACGAAGCCAGTTGGTGGCGACGTTGTTCAAAAAATTAAACTCGTCGGCTTTGGCAAAATTCAGAATCGCCCGCACATAAGAAGCTTTTCTGAGATAATAATCATCCCGGCTTTCGCTCATCAATTTGTCTAGCACCCGGTACGACTTGTTTTTTTCGGCGTCATTCGGGGCTTGAATGAGCTCGAGTACCGCTACTTCGGAAGCAATCAGGGCGCTTACCGGTTTCGACAACCCCTGATTGAGTTTCTTAAGCGCCATAAGCCTGACCCCTGGTTTTGGATTTTGGTTCTCGAGAAACACCAAGGCATTAAAAGCATAATACAGCTGAGACTCTTCAGAGAGCTCGGGCGCAAGCATCATTTGCCGATAAGCTTCGAGATTCGGATTGACCCGGTCTTCGAGTTCAAAGTGCAAAAAGCGTTCGAGCGGTTCGACTTTGCGTCCGGTAAATGAAACTCTCTTCAAATCCGAAATGGCTGCCTTATTTTGGCCCAAGTACGCATGAATAAACCCCTGAACCACATTCTTTAATCCGGGCTCTGAAGAAATTTTTTTAACTTCAGTTTCGAATCCCGCCATCTTCAGTTGAAGTTCTCTCGTCACCTCGTCCGAAGGCTGGGTTTTCTTAAGCTCGCGGATTCGTAAGTAGAGATCTAAAAGTGCATAGAAATTTCTTGATTTCGCCGGTGCACTCTGCGTGATCGTTGACAGATAGTACCGAGCAGCGGCCGTATCATCCGAGAGCACGTGATTATTAAAGAGCTTCTCGGTAAAACTCTCGTCCCCAAACCGGTATTTAAGGGTGTTCATGACTAAGATTCGATCCTGATAAGAGCGGCTGGTTTGAAGCGCATTCATCAGAATGGGTTTGCTCCAACCGTCCGGAACGATTCCGGTAATCGGCGATCGATAAATATCGAGATTGCCCTCAAAAGCACAGGTGACAAACAAGTCATCCGCACGAACCCGTGGAAAACTACAACTACTTTCGACTGACGTCAGCTGTTCCGGAAACACCTCTGCATTTTCGGCGGCCAACATGATTTTTTGCACCGGCACCCGAAACACCACGGCGTGATCGCTTCCGTCGATGACATTGTCCTGATTGGTGTCGTTCAGGTAATGACTAAAATAAAGATATTTTTCGTCATCCGAAATCGTCGGAAACCCCGAAATGCCGGGTAATGAGAAATGAATGACTTTCTTTTGTCCATTCGTCAGGTCTTCGAGCACCAGATTTCGGCGCGTCGCCTCGCCCTTTTCGGTAATCTGCTCGAAAGTCAGATAACGACCGGCTGGCTTCATATAGGGCGACCAGACTTTTCCCGATTCGAGCACATGAATGAGCCCGGTATTGATATTTTGAGACACAATCCGCCAGATTTTATTTTGAATATCTCGGGTCACAAAGCCGATCTCGTCCGAACTTCTCCAAAACGGTCCGCCCCGCTCGGTGTCATTTTCGCCCACGCCGCGTTTGAGACACTTAATCTTAGAGTCATCAATCGGCGTGCCGATCTTAACCGGCATCGAGGCGTAGCAGATATCGCCGCGAGCGCTGTATTTATAATAAGAAAACGCAAGCATTCCGGTAGGACTGAGCGCCGGCTCCTGCGAATCTGCGGTCAACGGCAAAAGGTCTGCGTTCTCGCCGGTCGCAAGCTCTTGCACCTTAAGATGAGAAACCAGATCTGATTTGTGGGTGAAAACCAAAAAGCGCCCATCTGAATCGACCACACCGTGGTATTGATCATCAGGCCCTACAGTCAGTTTCTTAAGCGGAAGAAAACGACGGGTAGATGCAATTCTTTTTTCGACAATGGTTTCGGCTTGAACCCAGGTCGAACCCAAAAGCCCAAAAACCAGAACGACAGATAAACGGTTCATTGTTTTTCCATTCCGCCATTCAGCACATTATAGAGTCGAGCCTTCTTGGCGGTGACAGCAGTTCTCGAAATCGGAGTAGGACCTTGCACGGTTGCATTTTCGAGAAGCAGGTTTTCGAGCTGCGGCCATTCACCAGCCGCTTCTTTTTCGAGAATGGTCTGCTCGTCCATGACAATGATTTTAGGAGTGCAGGCACCAGCAAAACTGACGAGCACGACCACCGCAGCCAAAGTGTAATTTTTAATCATAATGATTCTACCTCTCTAAATTGGTTTTTCTTAAAAACAGATTCGAAATGGGTACTCCTCGCAGACTTTCGCGCGGAGACATTCCCAAAGCTTTCAGATCGATATCCATATCCATATACCCGTCGGCGAGCGCTACGGCAACCGCAGTGGGATAAGCAATGCCCAGCACTCCACGGATTCGATTCATTTTTTCGTCCTGATACGAAGGATCTACCAAATTGATCAGGGTGATTAATTGCGAGCCGCCGATTTCGGTAATATCAATTCGCCCATCAATCGTGCCCTTGTTCAGGCTGATGACCAAACCCGAGCGCGCGCTGATATTCTTGTTTCCTTCAGGAACCTTCACCAAAAACTTATGCGGCAAAATTTCGCCCAGATCGAGACCGGTCATGCGCGAAAGAATTCCCACCTGCAGATTCTTAGGATAAGTATCGAGAAACATTTCTCCCGAAATTCGACCCGATCCCAGATCGAGATCAAATTGATGCGCAAAAATAATATTCTGCTTCATCGAAAAGAACCCAATAAAAGGTCCGTACACCCGTTCTGCCCATCCGATGGTTTTGATCGAAAGCTGTTCGGCCCCCTGCAGAAGTGGTCTGAGTCGTTCGAAACTCACCCGCTCAAATGGATTTTGTTCGATGATTTCAGAAAATCCGATTTTTCCATCTTTTAAAGTGAGCTTCTCTTCAAACGGAATACGGCCAGAAAGATCCTTGAAGTAATATTCGCCCATCGCCCACATGATCGCCTGGAGCTCGATATTACCCTTCATGGTGAGGTCGCGCCCTCGAGAAACAGATGCTACCCAAGGCACCTCGACGCTTCCGCTGATCTTTTGTCCGTGAATCGCCGGAAAATCAGCCGGAATATGCATCCCCATGCTTCCGCGCACCTGAAAATCCTTGGCGATAATGTCGCCCGATCCATCTCCTTCGAACCTGAGCATCGAATCGTTTACGCTCGCAAGCAAATCGCTTAAGACCAACGATTTTCCGTTGGCCAAAGTTACCCGCGCAGATGATTTTAGTCCATGTATCGAAGTCAGCGGCGCGCCTGCAGCACCATCAAACACAATGCGCTCTTGATTCAAATTAAATATTGCTTCGAAATTTTTAAAATCTTTAAGCCTCGGAGAATGAACTTCGACGACGGCTTTTAGCTTTTCTGAAACTCCTACGTTCTTGATGTTGATTTTAGGAGCAGACAAACCCATCTTAAGCTCCGTGGCGGTAGCCTCATGGGTTACACTGACGGGTTCAAGAAGCACGCGGCCCGTTGGTTCTGAAATGTCGGTCGAACTCGAAGTATCTTCGCCCTTCATTTCAAATTTGGTTTTAGCCAACCATTCGCCTACATCTGGGTTCTTCGCCCGAAATTCATCTTCGAAATGAATCGCGCCATCCTTCTTAGTCCAGGACGTAAGGCCGGTTAAATGAAAGAGCCAGGCCGCTTGTTCGGGCTTCATTCGAAACACGGGCACATCACCAGAAAACTTTGCCGTTATTCCCATTTTTTCGGGAACCCATTCCATCCGACCATCGATCGCAAGGCTTGCACGGTTTTCTGACTTTTCGGGATAACCAAACTTGAGCTCGTTCTTCATCGCAAAATCAGCCAGGTCTCTCAGTGTACCGCTGCCAGAGATTGCCACGAGCTTCGCACGAGCATCACTTACGGTCGACAGTAGATCAAACTTGATGTTCTGCACATCCGGATCGCCTTGAAGCTTAAGCTCGGTTTTGGACTTCATTTTTTGCTTGGGATTACCCGCGGTGGCAAGCCCATTTATCTCGTACAGCACGGCGTAGCTTGCCGGAAGTTTGCCCGGTTCAATCGCAAAGACTTGCGAATCGATGCTCATTTTACTTTTCTTGCCGCTCTCTAGCTTTTCCTGACTGAACTTTGAGAGTTCTCCCCGAGATTCGCATTCGCCACTTTTTAGTTCTGACTGACTAAAATCAAAAATCTTTTTTGTCTTAAACAAAAACCCAAGTCTGGTACCTTCTTCAATTTTTTGAATACTGAATCGCGAATCAGCAGTCTGCATCACCACGTTGCTGGCATTCAGACTGAACTGACCGGGTTTTAACTCATACAGCCATCCATCCGCATCCGGAGAAAGCGAAAAATCGAGATCCATAGCAGTATTCGCGTTCATCCATTCTGAAGTAACTTCGGCTTTTAATGCCGCTTTGAGTTGCACCTGATTCTTTACGAAGGCAAAGCCCCCACGAGTTTCGGGGATCGAGACCTGTACCGGCTTGAACGCTTTACCTTCGGCATGGATTTGCAAATTACGAACCAAAATCGTTTTGAGCTCTACCTGAAAAGGCGGGTGCTCGATGAGACTAGCAATATCGAGCGGCTTACCCGTTGCTACCGGCTCAGCCACTTCTTCACTCATTAACTTCGCATCGATTACCGGATGGTCGATCTCGATTTGATCGATGACCAGGAGACGCTTCAGCCAAGAAAAATGATAGTCACCCTTCAGCAAATCAATGGCAATCTTGGCTTCATTTCCGTGAATCGATTGCTTAATCTTCAGATTCTTAAAATAGAATCCCGAAAAAATCCTCAGCTCGCCCTCTGAGTAAGTAAATTCGGTGTTCATTTTTTCCTGAAGCTCTTTCCGAATCGTATTCAGCAAAAATCGAGAACCTGAGGCGGAATCCAGATAAAAAACCCCAACAACCAAGAGTAAAATCAAGGCGCCCAGCACGGCCGCAGATCGAAGAAGTATTCGGGAGTTCATTCTTCGTAAATTACCAACATATCGGTCAGAGATACAGGTAGATTTTGTGCAATTGGACAAGGTGCATTAGAAAGATTTCGCGGAACAGCGGTAGACTTTTTAAATTGACTGCGACAGCATCAGATTATGAATCGCGCCACACGCTTTCTTTTAGGAACTTCTGTTTTCTTATCTTCTATTTTACTTGCTCATCCAGCCCAGGCTGCCGGATCGCCGCTTGCACCTATTTATTTCGAGGTACTTCATCAGATTGACCGAAATCAACTGATCACGCGCCTGAAGGAAATGACGGGCGTCTTGCCCGTATCGATCGGCGGCCAAGCAACGCTCATTAACGAGCGCTATTCGCCTGCAGCCAAAGCGAAATTTCGAGAATATTGGACGAACTACTATCGCTCTCTCGGCATCAATGTTCAAGAAATGACCTATAAGACCGAGCACAAGAATCTCGAGGAATTCGGTCACAATCTTGAAGCGGTATTACCTGGAAAATCAGCCGATTCGATCGTTATTATCGTTCATTACGACAGCATGGGCCCCGAGGGACAAGAAACGACCAACCCCGGAGTGGACGACGACATGACCGGAATGGCAGTGCAACTCGAGACTGCTCGCTTGTTCGCGATGCACCGAAATTTACTTCAATACACCGTTCGTTTTGTAGCTGCAGATTTCGAAGAGTGGGATAAACCCGGTTTAGAGGGCGCCCGAAAATATGCCCACTACATCAAGAACCTTTCTGAAACTCAGCACTTCAGGATCGTGTCGGCTATTGATGACGAGCAAAGTGGTTGGAACTGTGTGCGAGACGGAAAATGCATCGATGGCTCGACAACACCAAAACTTCTGATCAATGATTGCGCCGACGATGCTCGCTACACTTCTAAGGAATTCAGCCAAAAGCTCATCGACATGGCCCCGCAGATTACGATGATGCCTGTAGTAACATCTTGCGCAGGGCAAGATAGCGATCACTACGCTATGTGGGAAATCGGAATTCCTGCGCTCGAATACGGCGAGTTCAGCTGGCAAAACAATGACCATTTCGACAGTTCGGGTGGCGATATCTATAGCAAAATTGACGAGGATTATTTTTTCACAATAGCGCAGGTGGGAATCGTTTTTTCTGCAACTCAAGCCGGGCTCGATTCTACACTCCCTCTCAGTTTTTAGTTTTTTTGACGCGGCTGCTTCACTTATCCTTTAATGAGTATGAATGGAATCTACTCACTTGTTCTTTTACTCGCGATCAGTACATCGGCACTTGCCGGTCAAACACCCAAGTTTGAAGCCCTTTGGAACCGCTATTCGCAGCAAGCGAATTCTGTTCCTCTTCAAGACGGATGCAAACCCCGTTGGATCAAAGCGAATCCGAATGTACCGTTTCGCGGAACCATCATCCTTCATCATGGATTTACCGTTTGCCCGCAAATGTATTTCGAATGGGGCGAGAACTACCTAAGCCCGAACGGCTACGACGTGCTTCTTACCGTTTTGCCCGGACATGGTCGCGTTTGGGAAGGCGACAACAATTCCTTAAACGATATCTCGGCACTTCCAACCCGCGAGAATTGGTACGAAATTTACAGTCCGACGATCAAGGCATTTAACGAACTCATGCATGAAAGTCGCGGCACTCGGATTCTGGGAGGCTTCTCAGTAGGTGGCGCTTTGGCCATGGCCGAGATGATGGATGAGCCACACCTTTTCGACCGAGTCATCCTCTTCTCTCCTTTCTTTAGATTATCAGAAGCAAAAAAGAGCGACTTTGGATCCGACCAGAAATGGCTCGAGATTTTACAGAACCTGGCTGGCCCGCTCGTCGAACAAAAAGCCTACATACTCGACCTGATCTCGAATCCCCGCTATCCGATGTATCCGATTTCAACCTATCGACAAACCTGGGGAGACGGCTGCGAAATTACCGAGCGCGCTGCAGGACGTGCCGGATATTGCCAATTTTCACTGAATGCCATTTCTGCGGATCAACAACTTGCACTTTGGGGACTAAACCAGATTCCAGCGAATCAGTATTTGCCACCGATTCAGATTGCGGCAGCCGAACAAGATAACACGGCGTCGACCGTCTATATGCGCGGCTTTGTCGCCGCAGTAGAATCGGCCACTCATACTTCGCCCGGACTTTGCTTTTTCAGAAAGGGTGCCAATCATTCGCTTCTTTCTCGTTACGACGATCCGACCGAGGACAAATTCTGGCTGCCCGTACTCCTCGAGCAAGCCACCCGATTCGTTCTGACCGGCCAAAAATTCGACACCAACGGGATGGTTGCCTCGGAAGACAACTTTCCTTACTGCGGAACTCAACACTAATCATTTAAAAATAGCTGCACTTTCAGTTTTGATGTGAAAAGCCCCCGTAATCGTGCGAAAACTCACGTTTATGAGAATGTCTTTTCTTCGAGTACTCGTTTCGGGTTTACTTTTGGTTTCGGCAACCGCGCACGCAGAACAAAGCGCAGAATTTGTTCGCCTCTGGAAAGCCTACGAGACCGACACCAACCAAATTTCACTTCAGGAAAACTGCAAGCCCAAATGGGTCCACGCCGAAATGAACGTTCGCTTTCGTGGAACCATCATCCTTCATCACGGATTCACCGCGTGTACTCAGCAGTATTATCTATGGGCGGGAGATCTGGCGCATGCCGGCTACGACGTCCTCCTTCCGGTACTTCCGGGACACGGCCATGTTCTAAAGACTGATAAAAAAGGAAAGCTCTATAACGATACCGATTCTCTACCGACCCGAAAAAACTGGGCATCCGTTTATGCAAAAGCAGTCGGCACCTTTAATCGCATCATGGCCCAAAGTGCGGGCGATCGCGTGGTGGGCGGTCTCTCTGTGGGCGGTGAAGTCGCAGTCGGAAGCGTTCTAGCCGATGTGAAGCTCTACAAGCGTCTTATTCTATTTGCTCCCTTCTTCAGACTCTCGACCGAGCAGGCTCCCCTTTCAGAAAACGACGGAAAATGGCTTCAAGAAATACAAAAATATCTGGGCCCGATTCTGAACAAGGATAAACCTATGGCGATCGATCTGGCTGCGAATCCAGGTGGGTATCTTTATTCATTTTCGAACCGTCGCCAATCCTGGGGCAAAGGTTGCGAGATCAATGAACGCAATGTCGGTCGTGCCGGTTATTGCAATTGGACCCTGAATGCGGTCTCTGCCGATCAAGCTTATGGCTTGAACCTGATTGCCAAGGCTTCGACAATGACTGAGTTTCCACAAACCCAGATTCTCGCAGTCGAAAAGGATCCAACGGCCGCCACTCCTTTTATCTCCAAATTTTTTGAAATCATCAAACCCCGAAGCTCTTACAACGCTTCCATGTGCCTCTTCAGAAAAGACACGAATCATTCTTTGATTTCGACCTACGATTCTCCGGAACAGGCAAAGTACTGGCACACGTTCCTGCGAGAACAATCTACCCGTTTTGTCGTTGATGGAGTCTGGGTTCGCCAAAGCGCTGAACTTTTGGCCGACGAAGGAAGCACCCCAGCCTGCGACATTTCTAATCCCGCTCAATACAACCCATTCGATTGGATGCACCGATGAAACTCTTCGCCCTGTTGACCCTCACCCTGCTCTGCAACCCGATTGTCCACGCGAAGCAAACTGAAAAGTTCGAGAAGCCCTGGAGCACCTATGTCGCTGAGACCGAAAAAAACGATCTTCAGGAAAATTGCAAACCCCAGTGGATCAAGGCCAAGGCGGATGTTCCGTTTAAAGGAACGATCATGCTTCATCATGGCTTTACAGCCTGCACCCAACAGTATTTTGAATGGAGCAAGAACTACCTGAGCCCGAAAGGCTATGACGTACTTCTCGTAGTGCTTCCTGGTCACGGCCTCGTTTGGGATGAAAACAAAAATGATCTCGACGGCTATCCTACCCGCGACAACTGGTACGGAGTTTATCACTCGGCGGTTCAATCTTTTAATTCGATTATGGCCGAAAGTTCCGGAGACCACGTGGTCGGTGGACTATCGGTCGGCGCAGAAGTCGCACTCGATAGCGCACTCGAAGAGCCCAACCTGTATCAACGGGTCATTCTCTTTACGCCATTCTTCAGGCTTTCGAGCGCTAAAAAGGAGTTCGGGCCGGATGACTCGAAATGGGTAAAATTCCTACAAAGCATTACCGGTGGTCTGAATAAGAAAAAAGGCGCCTTAGTAGACTTTGTTGCCAATCCTAAGAACCGCCTGTGCAAACTTGCAGATAAAAGACAGACCTGGGGAAAAGGCTGCGAAGTGACCGAGCGAAAAAATGGTCGTGCAGGTTACTGCCAGTTTACGTTTGATGCCGTTTCGGCTGATCAGCAGTATGGTTCACTCTTGCTGAATAAAACCCAAAGCGCTCTCAAATTGCCAAAAATGCAGGTGCTCGGAGTAGAAAACGATCCAACTGCGGCCTCTTTTTTAACCCGCCGCTTTGTAGAGAATGCCAAACTAGCCACGGGCGTGGCTCCGAATCTTTGTTTCTTTCATAAAGATGCAAATCACTCGCTCCTTTCGCGTTTTGATAGCCCGAAAGAAAACAAATACTGGATTCCATTTTTGCTCGAACAGGCAACGGCCTTCGTCGTTTCTGGCACGGAAGTAAAAAAGAGCATTTCTGTTTCCGACATCGAAGCCAACTATCCTTATTGCGATGTCAGCTCAGAGAATCCGAAAGCGATTACGCTTTAAAGTTCGAAGCGTAGACAAAAAACTCCTGCCGATTGGTGCAGAGCTGAGTCGCGGCCAAGCCCTTGAAACCGATTGCGTCCAACCGATGCAGATATTGCGGTATTTGCTCGGCCAGTTTCCAATCGTTGAGCTTCAGGGTTAAAAACCCCTGCTTGAGCTTAAGCTCTTGCCCATAGTGCTTTTTCAGCACACTCACCACATGCGCGAGTTCTTCGAGCGCTTCGACCGGTGCAATATTCATATCCATGACCAGCCAATCAGGATTGACCGCCTTCAGGTCTTCACGATTGACGCTTTTTGCGAGTTTTTGAATGAACTTAAAACCGCTCTTGCCGTTCAGGATGGGTGCCATTTCTTTGGGGTCGACGCCTGTGACTTCGAGTTTTCTCGAGAGCATGGCCAAGGTCGCTCCGCCGGGCGAACATCCGACTTCGAGTACGCTCATTCCCGGATTGACCACGGGTTTGAAGCGGGCAATCGCTTCTTCGATCTTAAGATACGCCCGTGAGGGTGATTCCGTTGGTAGTTCAATCGCAGGACGGTTACCCGGATGGGGATCGAGCGAATCTCGATGTGTATGTTCGCCGAAAAAGAAATGCTCGTCATCGACACCAATCAAATCAAAGACAGTGTCGCCATTTTTAGGTAGGGCATTCCATTTAATTTCTTTCTTTCGTGGATTCTTCAGCGAATCGACAATGGTCTGCATGCGCGCATCGATCACAAAGCCCGGTGGCTCATCGCCTGGAACATGAAGATCGCGGTCAAAAACATGAGCAATGGCTTGTACCGGAATTTCGTCGACCAGATCCTGAAGTCCATCTACACCCTTGGCTTGTCCGAGGACATTGCCCCAAAGTCGGGTAAAAACAGACGAGACACTCTCGATCACGGGGTGATCTGCAGGCTCTTCCTTATAAGTGATGAATCCGGGGCGAGAAAAAGCAAAGCGGAGGTAAGGAAACTCCTTTAAAACCTCCGCTTTTGCTGCTTTTTCTGCTCCTACCTGGCAAGTGCCAAAGTAAAAGCGTGTATTCATTCTGCGGCTTGTGTCAGCACTTCTGCTGAGCTTCCTGATTTAAGCATAATATCTTTTGAAGCTACCACACGTGATCCATGTTTTACATACACGGTAACCACTATTCCTTTATCCAGGGCATCACTGCTCTTTACAGTGTAGCGAAGACCAGGAATCGAGTAAGTGCTGCCCGCTGGCAATTCAGTGACATCTACTTCTGCAGTATCAAGGACAATGGCTGAATCCGGAGCAGTAGTCGAAATACCAACCACTACATTTTGGGTTGGATCGCGACTGCCCTTGTTGTTCAAAGTCACTTTCATGGCTTTGGTTTTGCCTACGCGAGGTGAAGCCGTGTAATCAATCTTCTTGATTGCTACTTGCAACTCAGGTGCAACATTGACACGAATGATTTTTTCAACCACTACGCCGCGCTCGTCGGTTAACTTCACCGAGAGTTGTTCGACTGATCCTGCAGTTGAGCTTTCAAGCACTTTTGCTTGAAGCACATTGCTGACGATAGCAACGCTGTTCGCAGGGATAGTCATCAGCGGAGTTACGGTTTGAATGACCGAGATTCCCGAAGTGAGGGCTCTCATCTCGATTTTTACCGATTTCGCGTTTGAAGCCACTCCACCGAAGTTGGCGACGTTGAGTTGAAGCTTAAGCTTGTCGCTCGCGCCCACATCTCCGCCTACTGATCCGTCGATACCCATTCGGATAACATCAGCCGATTGAAGCTGAATCACCGAATTCGCAGTAAAATACTGGTTGGTTTCGAGAATACCTTGGTTGTAAGCCGCATTACGAGCATCTGCAATCGCAGCACCGTAACCGCTCGCACGACCATCGGTTAAGCCACGTTGGTAGGCAGACTGCATTCCATCCGCAGTTCCGCGTTGGTAAGCAGGATTGTAAGCCAGATCGTAACCTTCTTGATAACGTACGGTCTTATTCTTATCGTAAGCCGCATCGTGTGCGACGTCGAAAGAAGAAGAGTAATACGTGTCGTGAGCTTCTTGGAACGCTGTCTGATACGCAGTTGAGTACGCATCGTTATAAGCATTGGTACAAGCGTTCATGAAATCCGCGAATGACTGGGTACAAGCTGAACTTGCATCACCCGAATCATTAGAAGCAGGTTTGTTGGTTAACGCCAATCCAAACTTCATGAATTTGCTCAGAGGCTTATTCGAGTTTTTCGCACGAAGTTGAGTCGGCGATTGATCGAGCTTTACGATCTGAGTTGGAAGCTGTGAAGTCAATTTCGCAAATTGGTCTTTTTGACCTTTTACGTAATCCACTCGTTTGGCTTCAGCCGCTGCATCACTCTGACCGAGCTTGATACCGGCGGTTTTACCGTCGTCGTAGCTGCTTTGTGAAGCAGAGCCTTTGCTTTGCCCGTCAGCATAACCTTTTGAGTCTCCATCGCCTTTACCTTGGTTGAAGCCCGCAAGTAATCCGTCTTCTTTACCTTTGATTGCGCCGTCTTTCTTGCCTTGGGATTCGCCCGAAGATTTACCCATCGGTACACCATCAGTTTTTCCGTCTTGGGCTCCGTTAGAACGTCCCACTGCAACAGCATCTGCCATTTCTGAATCATACTTCTGCTTGCGGACGAAATATTGTTGGTAACGGTTTGCTGTATCATTTTCGGCATTGGTCGCCATTTGATCTAAGCTAGTGTAACGATCCTGCTGATTATTAATCAAAGTCACGACTGTGCTTTGTTGCGTCGCGAGTCCTTGATTGGCATCAGAGAGTGAACGCAAGTCTTGGTCAATCGCTTGAGATTGCCCTTGCTTTACACGCATCGCTTGCTCGTTTTGATCAGAACGTTCTTTAAGATCGCGAGTCGCCACCTTAAGCGTTTCGTTTTGGCTCGCAATTTCATTGAACGCGCGCTCGAGATCACGTTGCTGCTCCTGTAAGCGCATCGCAATGACAGTAACATCTTGCTCAGCCTTTTGAGCACGAGCGAGCGCTTCGCGTGATTTCTGAGTCTGACCCGCTACCGCTTGGTAATTGCGTTCCTTTTGGGCAGCTGCCGCTTCGGCACCGGTTTGTTGTTGTTGAAGCTGGGTGATCTCGGTCGCCAATTGAGTAGAAGAACGCTTGGCATTTTCGAGAGAAACCTTAACTTGTGCAATCTGGGCTTGATTTTGATTCAATGCCTCTTTTGCAGAGTTGAGCTGTCTTGCCAGGTTCTCGGCTGTTGCATTCAATTGCGCCAGTTCGCCTTGTTTTTGACTCAAAATGGTGTTGGCAGCAGCAAGAATTGCACTAGAAGCCTTCAGTTTCTCGTTTGCACCTCTTACCGCGTCCGCTGCTGCAGTTTTTTGTTGTTCGAGGGCTGGCTTTTGTCTTTCGAGCGCAGTCAGTTGATCCTCGTCTTTTTTCAATTGCTCTTTTGCCTTAGCGATATCGCCTGGCAAACTAGAGACCGATGCGCCCATTTTTGCAATTTGCGCAGTTAAGTCTGCAATTTTCTTTTTCGCTACTTCGATCTCGCGACCGGTAACGGCCACCTGTTGGTCGAGTGCTTTGACATCAGCCATCAGGGCTTGAATCTCTTTATCGAGTTCGGCATATTGCTTTTTCAGGTCAGCAATCTTTGGATTTTTCGGGTCCGTCCGTTGAAGCTGGGCGATTTGATCGGCCAATTCCTTCATCTTTTTGCGATCGGCTTCATTCTGGCTGTTTTTAGCAGTAATTTCGGCCTTCAGTGAAGTTACCTTTTTCTCGAGATCGCCCTCCTGAGCTGTGACCGCCTGAAGACTCTTGTTTTCTTCTTCAATCTTCGCTTTGGCACCATCCAAAGTAGTCTGATCGTCTGAAATCTTCTTTTTGTCAGCATTAACGGCTTGAGTAGATGAATTGATCTGGCCATTCAAAGCATTCAAGCTCGCTTGAACCGCGTCGAGTTTTACCTGAAGCTGATCGCGGGCTTTTTGATCTTGTGATACTACCGCCTGAGCACCGTCACGCTGGGCAGTTAAGGCAACTACTTCCTTACCCTTTTCTTTCGCAGAGTTTTGAGCCCCCGTCAGGTTGCCCTGAAGCGTGGCGACGTTTTGCTGAAGTACCGGCAATGCCTGCTCGAGGCCTGAGCGTTGAGCATCAAGATTTTTGATCTGATCTTGTGATTCACGAAGCTTGCGTTCTTTATCGAGCATTGAATCTTTGATTTGCTTAACCAAATTCGCAGCCGCATTACGCTCTTGCTCGGCAGTCGCCAGCGCCTGCTCCTGAACATCATTATCTCGTTTTGCTTGGTTGTAATCTTTGTCCGCCTGTTCTTTGTGCGCTTGAGCAATTCGGGCTTGCTCTCTGGTATCGTTGATACGCGCTTGATATCCGCGTATCGCTTCTTCATTTGATTTCATCTGGCGACGATTTTGCTCGATCGCATTTTTCAGATCGCCCTGTTGCGCACCGATGATCTGAAGGTCTTGCAAAATCTGAGCTTGAGCATTCTGATCCTGAGTAATTTGGTTATTGTTGTTGATAATCTGGTTGTTGATCGCCTGAAGCTGGTCTTGTGACCGCTTCAGATCCTGAGCCGCTTGGTTTGCGGTCTGGCGGCTTGAATCCGACACCTGCTTGTATTGCTGGTAGGTCGTGAAGTACGGCTGGTAATTCACCTCGTCCGGTGTATCGCCGGCGAAGCTCGCCTGGATTTGGGTGGTTAGAAATGAAACAACGATCAGTGTTGAGATAAAACGATTCATGGGCGCATTTTTAGCAGCACCACTTAATATTGTAAATATGAATAATTTACTATTAAAACCCGATTACTTGATTGAATCAAATCAGTCGACAAGTTTTTGCGCGCGAACGCATCGCCCAAGCATCTCATTTGCCTCAAGCCAAGGCCTACGAACAAAATCTGCAACGTGAGCCGACTTCAAACTTTCTTCGCTTTTTTGCAGGATTTCTCGAGAACAAAGCTTCGGAAAAAACGTTTCAAAATAGCCTTCTACCCGATCATGATGAACCGGATTGGTCCAATCGAGAGCGCTCATTTTTTTGAAGAATGAATCTACAAAAGGTTTTTCTAGATCCGGTCGGTCGGGATTCTGAAATCGACGCTCAATCAGGCGAAAGGTACTTTCATCCATTGCGCCCGGATTAAATGCATCTGCCCAAACTTTTTCCTTGGTCGCCGCTTCTGGAATTGATGCTCGTGCCGCTTCGGCCAGTGATTTTCCGCGATTTGAAACATCGACTTTGGCTTCTTCATCGATCCGTTTCTGAATTCCCGGAGCGCCGATCGAAGCAAGACTACTTAAGGCCGCCCACCTTCGATCCTGATCAAGAGTTACTCCGATGAATGAGGTGCGTTCATCCAGTAAGTCTAGCAGTAATTGCCTCGAAACCGGCGAGCGCGACACTGCGACCGCGAAATCAAAAAACGAAAGCTGAAGCGCGCTTTTTTCATGGGTAGAATTGAGCCGCTGCCAGATCAGTGCTTCGAAATCGGCAGAGATTTTAGCCCGCTGCACCGGTGTTAGCATCTCGAAGTAATTTTCTTTAAGCGAACTATGCGGCCCGAGCACAACGCTGAGAAGGTTTTCGTCATTTTCAGTCTTGAGCGCTTCAGTGGTAATCTTCAAGTACTCGACGGGCGAGAGCTTTCCATCTTGCACCATCTGATTGAGATTTTCCCAGATCATGAGCCTGAGGAGCGGGTCCGGAAGACTGGTCAAAGCCCCCTTCGCATTCGCAAGCGACTTTGAATCGAGAATACTGAACTGATAATCCTCGTCTCCCATATTGGTATAGACAAAATCAGGACAAGGTTTTTTCAGAAAATAAGAAACTTCGGCTGATGCGGTTTCGAGATCGACCGGCTGGGTCGATTGAACCTTAAATGCGCCGTCCTCTGTTTTCGAAATCAAGCCCACTACAAATTTGTGAGGAGAAAGAACGCCTGTAGCATTAGGTTCTTGTTTTACTTTGAACGAACTGATTTTTCCGTCCGAGCAAGTCCAATCGGCAGAAATCCGGTTAGGGCCAGCACTTTGAAGCCAGGCCTTCGTCCAGGCATCCAGGTTCTTGCCAGAAGCTAATGCAATTTCGCCGATAAAATCAGCCCGGGTGGTGTTGCCACCCTTATATTTTCTAAAATAGGCCTGAACTCCCTTTTTAAAGTCGCTAGGACCCACGAAATAATGCAGTTGCTGAAGAGAAGATGCACCTTTCGCGTAGGTAATTCCGTCAAAATTCTCGGTTGCGGTTTGAACATCGGGCACTGGAGCTTCGATCGAATGGGTGGTAACCAGTGAATCCTGCCAATATCCCCAGGCTTTTTGGCTCGAGAAATCAATCCATGCGGACTTTGAACCAAATACCTCACTCGAGCACAGTGCTTCCATATAAGAGGCGAATGATTCATTTAACCAAAGATCGTTCCACCATTTCATCGTAACGAGATCACCAAACCACATGTGGGCCATTTCATGAAGAATGACGCTCTCGCGGTCGCGCGTTTGCTTCGCGGTGGGCTGCCCACGAAACAAATAACGCTCATTCAGGGTGATCGCTCCTGGGTTTTCCATTCCGCCGAACATGAAATCAGGAATGAAAACCTGACCATATTTCGGATACGGATACTTCTGGGCAAAAAAGCGCTCGTAAAACGACAGGCCCTTTTTGATCACTCCAAACATCTTTTTTGAATCCACATGCTCGGCAATCGACTGTCTGCTGTACATGACGAGCGGAAGTTTTCCGTAATGATCCTTGAACTCGTGGTAATCGCCAGCCGCGAGAAAAAACAAATAAGTACTGATCGGTGTCTTGAAGTCGAAATCAGAAGTTCCTTTTTTAGGAACGCCGTTTGAAATCACTTTCCATCCGGCAGGCGCATTAACATGCACCGAAAATGAAGCCTTCAAATCTGGCTGGTCAAAACACGGAAAAAACTGATGGGCTTTGTAGGGTTCAAAATCGGTATAGAGATACTCTTTTTGATCTGCACTATCAACCGAACGATAGAGCCCAGACGGGGTCAGGCTAAAATCATTCACGTAGTGAATCACGATGCGGGTAGAAGCCTTAAGAACATCCGCTGGAATTTCGATGCTTCCGGTATGCACTTTGAAGCTATTGATCTCGGTGCCGTTTACCGTAAGCTTCTTGATCGTCTTGCCTGCGAAATCAATGCTGAGTGGTGCATCGACACGATTAAGATCGGCACTGATTGTGGTGATGCCTTCATACGAAGTGGATTTCTTTAAGAAGATCAGACTCAGGTCGTAATGAACGCTCTTTACCTGAGACGATCTGAACTCTGCAAAAGAGCGGGTTAAATTATCCTCTTCTGCCCGAACCGGAGGAGTCACTTCTGCGGCGAATGAAAACGAGGGTCCAAGTAGGTTCAATGCAATCAGGATTGTTTTTAGCATGAGACATTTTTAACACTCATTTACCCAAGCCTGCCAACTCCATTTTTCTAAAAAATAACGCACCCCCGATCAATGATTTCTATTTTAAACTAGAAGTCAAACATCGGGGATTCGATGGGAGGCTCTATGCTTCGACTCTTTACCGTTCTCTCTGTTTTGCTACTGCCCTTGACCACCCTGGGTTCAGATCTTAAGCCCCGGCACATTGAAAGTGAAATTGCCGCCATTCACCAGAGTAAGACTCTTCAACAGGACCACTTGATCTATCTCGTCGATCAGGGGCGAGTCGTAAAAATAAAGGCATCAAATACAGAACTGCTACGGGAAGTTCAGCTCTTAAAAGAGCTCGGTCACCAGGCAGCTTTCGACGTCGATTCTGATTCAAACGTCCTTTCGATTACAGACTTGAAAACTAAAGCAGCTTCTTACGCGGCAATTCCCCAAGCCGCGCCCGGTGAATATGTTCCTACACTGGTAGCGAATCTCGAAGTGGCGACCGCAATTTTCAAGGAACTGAACCCGAACGCACGCAGTTCGTCACAATGCTACAATCGCGCCCACGTCTGGTCTTACGAGGAAAAGCAGCGCCGCGATCTGAATACCATGAAAGTATTTCTATTTTTTACCGACCGCTACATCCGCGATTACAATTATCATTGGTGGTTTCACGTTTCGCCCTTTGTGCTGGTGCAAGAAGGCGCTCAAGTTAAGGAACGGGTAATCGATTGGGAGTTTCTCTATAGTCCGTACTTCATGAAAGACTGGACCGATTACTTCATCCAATCAAAAGAAGAATGCCCGAGCGTAAAAAAATATGCGGACTACGATGAGCATCAAGAGGAGCACGACTGCTATATCATCAAAAAAAGCATGTACTATTGGCAGCCTCGCGACATCGAAACCTTCGATCAAACCGGTCAAGAAAAACAATCATTCATTCCGGACGAGGTGGATGCGGCTTATCGCCAGGGATTTTGGTAAAGAGGTAAACACTCTCGGTGATGGGCGCCCCATTCGGAAAATGATCATCCAAGCTCTCGAGCTTTTTGATTTCAAATGTGTTTCCGTAAAGACCTCGAATCTCGCCTTCGCCAACTGAAAACGGCGGTCCGGGAATTGCGCCAGGTGCGTACTCAATTGAAATTTGAAGCAACTGAAAATCCCCGCTCGAGTATTCAGAAATGATTTCTTTAAGATGGGCAGCGTACCTGATCCGAAACGAATCGGGCAAAGCGATCAGGGCAGCGCGATCATAGGCGGCTGTAAAACGCGTACCGGGTTCTGGAGTAAAGGCAAAGAAATCGCCGCACCAAAGGGTGATCGACTTACTTTCGAAACAAATGAACCCATGCTCTGATTTTTCAGTGAATGAGATTTTATTTTCTGAGAAAAACGAACGGCAGGCCAACTCACTCGCTTCGACTCCGACCACCTTGAACCCGCGATCTGCAAACCAGATGAGGTCGAGGCTTTTTCCACAAAGCGGCACCAGGGCCGTTCCGGGATTCAGTTCAGAGAAGTATTGAATCAAGCGCGGCTCGACATCGGATTGATGAAATGCCGTCTGGCCTGCCTTCCATTTATCTATCCAAACCTTGATTTCCATGTGCAGGAAGCTAGCACACTTCGATCAAAGGCTCACTTCTTAACTACGAAGCGAGCGCCTTCGATTTTCTCGCATTCAGCCTGGGTCAATTCCGAAAATCCTTTTCCCTTGCAGCCGTTCTTGCCTTTGCAGCTATTCGCTTCGGCAGCCTCGATGCCCTTGGGAGAGGCACAAGCCCCTTTACCTTTGCAGCTGTTTGCCCCCATACAAACGCCTTTTGCCGGAGCAGCTTGCGCTACGGGTGCGGCCAGGGTTGCGACGGTTCCCAAAATTCCAACGATAGCGAGGCCCATGAGTTTCTTTGATCGGTTGTTCATTTTAATCTCCTTTGTTTTGATGATGAACGTTTCTACAACTGATCGTTCGGAGCTTCTGGAAAGAGGTTACAAAAAATCTTATTTTTTATAGAAGACGCCTTAAAAATGATCTAGTCTGATCAAAATGAATCGCAACTCAAGTATTTCTATTTATTTTGTAACCTTTTGCCGATTCTACCGAAGGAACAGGTAGGAGCCGTGGAGTCAACACTTATGAGGGGTAATTATGTTAATGCTCTCCAGCAGTGTGACCAGATTGTGCGATATTTCATGCACTTTGGCAAAATTCAAGTCTTCGGCCATTTCTTGAAGGTAGATTCAGTATTTGTCAAAATTTTGA